>CAIMCT010000377.1 GCA_903839535.1 uncultured Desulfobacteraceae bacterium | reverse complement strand
GGGTTCCTTTTTTCTGTAATCATAAAGCCCCAGCATGGAATTCGATGTCTAGTTTCAAAACAGGCTACACTGTATTTTGGATGATCTAAAATCAATCCTTCTTTTTCCAAAGGATGAAACAAAAGCGAAAATGGCAGTGTAGTATTAGCCACCTTGAGTTGTAATTCTATGATCTCAATGAGTTGAGCTGGGCCATATAGATTTAAAGGGTGTTCCCGACCCAATAAACCCATGCTTGTTATGAGTCCGATTAATCCAAAATAATGATCGCCATGTAAATGAGAGATGAAAATATGACCGATTTTGCTATGCCTTATTCTGTAACGGGAAATTTGCATTTGAGTTCCTTCTCCACAATCTATTAGAAACAGCTGTTCATTCAAAGTAACTAACTGTGCCGTAGGGTGACGGTCATAGGCAGGTAATGCCGAATTGTTACCTAAGATAGTTACTCCAAACATGTATTATATTGTATAATAGTGAAATAACGATTATTTTAATATAGTTTAAATCAATATATGAGATCTTTAAAAATTATTTTGGGAGTCATCTTAGTGGTTTTGGCGACCTATTTTCTGGGGCCGGAAATGCCCAAACCTGTATTAAATTCAAACCTTCCTTCAGTTAGCGAGCCTGTTTCTGATTATGTGATTCATCTCGAAGCCCTCGAAAAGGTGCGCCCGGGAAACGAAGCAAAGATTATTTGGGCCAACGATTCAACCCATGCTGTAACTGAATATGCTCTGCTATATTTGCATGGTTTTTCGGCTTCAAGGCACGAAGGATTTCCCATAAACGAAAATTTTCCAAAAAGGTATAAATGCAATGCGTATCTCGCAAGACTTGCATCTCATGGTATTGAAACTGAAAATCCGTTAATTGATATGACACCCGACCGGTTGTACGAGACCGCCAAACAAGCTCTTGTGATTGCGGGCCGTCTAGGAAAAAGAGTGATCATAATGGGGTCCTCGACAGGTGGGACACTTGGGCTCAAGCTCGCCGCTGACTTTCCGGAAATGGTTTATGCCCTGATTCTTTATTCCCCTAATGTGAGCATAAAACAAAAAGCCTCGCATTTATTGTCCAAACCCTGGGGATTACAGATTGCCCGTTTGAATTTCGGTGGAGATTTCAGAACTTTGAATGATGACCCTTCGGGTGAGATTTGCAAATACTGGTATTGCCGGTACAGGGCTGAAGGTCCGGTATATCTTCAACAGCTTATAGATGCAACTATGAATGATACCGTTTTTTCAAAAGTGAGGTGTCCCTTGTTTATGGGATATTATTTTAAAGATGAGGAACATCAGGACCAAACTATTGAGATAAAGGCGGCATTGCAGATGTTTGAAAAGGTGATTACCCCGGGTTCTAGAAAAATTGCCCAACCTTTTCCCGAGGCCGGGGCTCATGTTATTGCCTGTGATCTTACCTCCAAAAGTGTGGATGAGGTATCAAAGGCGACCTATGGGTTTGCAGAAACAATTCTGGGAATGATACCAAAATAACGTATTAATCGTATCTTGCCTTGAACAAATCAATAACCTAAAATTTTAGAACAATGAGACTGATAGGTAATGTCATTTGGCTGATCTTCGGCGG
>CAIMCT010000376.1 GCA_903839535.1 uncultured Desulfobacteraceae bacterium | reverse complement strand
TGGACGGGTGATAGGATACGTTTTATCCATAGCGCTTGCTACTGAAGGCTGAACAAATGTTTTGCCCTTGTCATAGGAAACTTTAAGAGCTTTTACATCTTTTTCAAGGTATGCCAGTCCGACATATCCGATTGCACCTTTGGTCTGGCCCACTGATTGAACAATTGCACCGGTTGCAGGCATCAGTAATGCATTTGCGGCAAAGTTCTTGAGATTCAGAACATTGGTCTTGAAAAATTCATAAGTACCTGAGCTGGTCTCCCTGGAGTAAACAATGATCTTAAGGTCTTCACCACCAACTTCTTTCCAATTGGCAATTTTTCCAGTGAAAATACCTTCAAGTTGCTCTCTGGTAAGCTGGCTTACAGAGTTAGCAGGGTTCACAATAACCGCAAGAGCATCATAAGCAATAATAACTTCTTTAAAAGCTTTTCCGGCTTCCTGCATCTTCAATTTTTCATCCATTTTCATTGGACGCGATGAATGGGCAATATCAGTAGTTCCGGTAATAAGTGCTGCCAAACCAACACCCGATCCGCCGCCGGTTACGGCGATGGAGGCATTGGCGTCTTTTTTCATAAACGATTCAGCTTCAGCCTGTGATAAAGGAAGAACTGTGTCGCTGCCCTTGATTTTAAACGACTGGGCTGTCAGCATGGCCGGCAACATCAGAGCCAGCGCCATTAATTTTAAATTCTTGTTTTTCATCTTTATAAATATTTTGCAAATATAACTTCGATAATTGGAGTCCCGTTTTCGGGAATGTTAAGTTAACGTTAACAAAGGGTAAATTAAAATTTGTATTGTACCCTTAAGGTGAACACGTTGTCTTTACGATCTTTGGCCAGATCTTTCAATGTGCTTGCATTAGGAAGAGCAGTGGTAGTTTCATTGGTAACCATATCATAGTAAGCAGTGATTTTAACCTGGCTGTTCCACTTGTAAACCAAACCTAAACCAAGAGTGGAATACTTGATGTCAGCAGCATTGGTGGCTTTGTTTTTGCCTGAAATCTTCACGCCGATATTGTTTCCTGCAACGTCAGTGTTCGGATCGTAGAAGTCATACTTCACTACGGTCTGGAATTTTGACTGCATAATGTTCTGAATCCAGTAAAAATATCCGCCATTGAAATTCCTCAGATAAGCATCTCCTGGCTGTGCAGCAGGACTTGCTGTGCTGGTTGCAACACCTGGCTGCTTACCTTGAATATATTCACCGCGCAAAGTGGTCAGACCAAAAGGAAAGTCGAAAGATACCTGAGCATCAACACCCATATATTCCCGGCGCAGTTTTGTGCCTACTTTGGAAGAAGTTGAATCTACTGCAAAGGCCATTACATTACCGGTGGTAAGGGCAATATCACTCATATTGTAAAGGTACTTGGTTCCTTGTCTCCAACCTCCGTTGTAATAGGAAACACCCAAGCCTACTTTCAGCTTCTCATTCTTACTGGATTTGTTGATCATTGCGTGTCCGATAAAATCTTTGAAACCGTCGAAATCAACTGCGTTTGGTCCGATACCGGTATCTGTTACCGATATTTCTATCATACCGTCTTCTGTTTCTTTTGCCCCGATGGAAACTTCTCCGCCG
>CAIMCT010000375.1 GCA_903839535.1 uncultured Desulfobacteraceae bacterium | reverse complement strand
ATGACATACAGCGCAGGTGGATTATCCTGGGAAACATGGCTGAGAATGGCTTTTAGATTGTCGTTAGCCCCGGCGCTGATATCGATTTTCACCTGGTCATGAAACCAGTCCCGATACACGTTGACCAGTGCTTTCATTTTATAGTTGCATGTTGAGTCAAAACTGGCCTTGATATCCTCCAGATTACCGGTGTAATCCACAGTTGAAAAATCCAGATGCAGAACAATGAAGGCGTTTTTCAGCGCCGTTGGATTCTGTCCGATCCAGGTGTGACCGAATAATTCATCAAACCGATCTTTCATTCGAATACTGTAATAGCATTCCAGAATCCGACACCAGAGAGATTTGCCAAACCGCCGGGGACGGAGAAACACCGGGTTTTTGATGATCTCAAGCCTGGAGATATATCGGGTTTTATCGATAAAATACCCGTTTTCGGCCACTAGTTCTTCATAATTGGCCACACCATAAAGTATCCGCTTTTTCATTTTTCCTCCAGGGTAGAATGCAAATTCCACAAGGATATATCTGTATGTCATGATGTTTCGGTTTTTGGGAACACCATGACAGATCACTGAACCCCGTATCCGTATTCCCTACCCAGCTAAACCAACTATATGCCACCATATCCGCCAATGGTAAATACAGTTGGGGTCTTGATTGTTCCGTCAACGCTGGTCGTCAAACTGGTGACTATGGCATTCGACGAACCGATGGAAAATTCATACATCCTGGGAGAGCCGGATGGGAATCGTGCTGCAAGGTCTGAACCCGAAATGCTGGTTGTTCCAAGGTTTTGAAGCTTCAAAGGGACAGCCGCGCCTGATTCCAACACCATATTTCCGTTAGTATCCCAGGCCGTAATACTGATTGCAACACCACCGGCGGGAATTGCACCGGACATATCCGAAATCTTGATGGTATTGAGAGGGCTGACAAAATTTGTCGCATAATTGGAAATACCACTGGTGAAGATGCTTGGAATTTCTACAAGTCCATCCGTGCTGCTCTTCACATTGGTGATAAGCACCTTCGCTGATTCGATAGAAAACTCGTAAGTCATGGGTTTACCAGCAGGAAAACGTGCTGCCAGGGTTGAACCTGAAATACTGGTTGTTGCATGATTGTGGAGTGTTAAAGGCGCGGCACTTCTGGATTCTGAAAGCGCTGAGCCGTTCGCATCCCATGCCTTAACGATTATGGCGCAGACGCCAGAAGGAAGTGCACCGGAAAGGTCGGAAATCTCAAGCGTATTATAGCTGCCAATAGAATTTGATACAAAATTACTCACGCCGCTGGTGTAGGCGACTGGAACATTTAGCTTGCCATCGGTACTGCTTTTTACATTGGTGATAAGCACCTTTACTGATTGGACGGTAAACTCGTAAATCATGGGTGATCCCGTGGGGAAACGTGCAGTAAGGGTTGAGCCTGAAATACTGGTTGTTCCATGACTATAGAGTACCAAGGGAGCCGCGCTTCCGGATTCAGTAAGCGCACTACCATTCGCATCCCATGCTTTAACGCTGATTGGGCTACCGCTGGCGGGAAGCGTACCGGACATGTCAGAAACCTTAATGGTGTTATAATTACCAATGGAATTGGAAACAAAATTAGTCACACCATTCAAATAAACGATGGGAACCTTAAATGCATCATTCGTACTGTTTTTTACGTTAGTGATCACCACCTTGGACGAGTTGATGGCAAATTTGTATAGCGTTGGTGTACCGCTTGGGAATCGTGCTGCGAGTACCGAGCCTGAAATATTGTTTGTTCCATGATTGTAAAGCTTCAGAGGCGTGGCCCCAGCGGATTCTGGAAGCGCGTTGCCGTTAGCATCCCAGGCCGAAACAGTTATCGCATCACCACTAACAGGAAGTGTACCGGACATATCCGAAATCTTGATGGTATTACGGGAGCCAATGGAATTTGATATAACCGTGGACAATCCTGTCGAAGGCACAGAATTGGGGTCTAATGGGTCAGATCCTCTTTGCACTTCGTCGTAATCCGAATAACCGTCACCGTCGGTATCTTTCTTGGTCGGGTTGGTTCCGTGGATATATTCATCACTATCCAGCAGGCCGTCACCGTCTGTGTCGGGGTTGTTCATGTCGGAGCCAAATGTGGTTTCATCGGCATCGGTCAAGCCGTCATGATCGCGGTCGTTGTTGGTGACCAGGACAGAAATCAGCGTTTCTGTTCCATCCGATAACACAGCGGATACAGCATACAGATGTGGTGTAATGGCAGAGCTTTCAGCCCAGGCATGGCTCGTTGTTAGACTGATTGGCGTACCGGTCCAAAGCAGGCTCAGATAAGGTTCATCATCCAGACGGCTGTAGATTTTATAACCGGTTATTGCATGTTGGGTTTCAGGATACCAAGACAAATATGTTTTCAGTCCACTGCTTTGAACCGGATCTGCCTGCAGCCCTTCTGGAGGCAACAGTTGGGGATCAATTGAGATAACCGGTGCAGCGGCTGAACTGACTGTAAACCGAATTGTAAATGCACCACTTCCGATAAAACCGGCAAATGGCATCTGTTCGGAGCGTGTCTCATCTGAATAACCAATGGTTCCCCGAAAATTCCGTTGGTAACTGCTGGTCAGGTTGAGCGTGTATGTTCCCGGCTCCGGACTTGCGATAGACATAAACCCGGTTTCGCTGTCCATCTTCATATCCCCAGTGGCGAAATCATTCACCATGGAACCGGTGGAAGGATCAAAACCCAGTTTTTTACCCGATGGGCTTACCAGATAGGGTGATACCGGACCATCCACGGTCAGGTTTAATGCAGGGGCGGCTGTCGCTGCATCTGTTGCCATAAACTGGGCCTGAACCGTTTCATCTGTGATGAATAATATGATTTCACGCTGATATTTGTAAATCAATTCAGCATGACTGCTGTCTTTGGTCAGTGTCGTCACATCCGGGACCTGTGCGCTGGACAATAGCACCGTTCCATCTCCTTCATCCGGCATGTCAGGGCTTCCCCACTTTGGCTTACCGCAGCCGTACATGTCATTTTTTTCACCGACATGAATCAGCTCGATGGTACTATTGTCAATACCTGCAAACAATTGTTTTTTAGATACATTTTTAAAATCAATGTTCTCATTAAGATCTACTAAGAAGTTGATATCTTTATTGCATAGAGTCAATCCAAAATGGGCTTGATCTTTTTCAAGAAACAGATCCGTACTCAACAACTGCCCCATGGTTTTGATATGTTCCTGATAAAATTCTTTGGCCTTCTTCTGAGCACCTGAATCACCCCAGTCCGTAGAATCCGAACTTAATCGGGTATATGGAAACAACCTTTTTCCGTCGTTCATAATGCTATAATTCAACTGGGTGGTATGGGAATACAAATTGATGAATGCGGATTTCGGATTCCAAACACTGGTGATATCATCGGCTTTTTTGGGATCGCCCCCAAACCACAGGTAATAGGGCGTAGCAGATCCATGATTGGGTGTACCCACCATGGCAAACCGGTCGATACTATCGCCATCTATATTCTGAATATAATAGCGTGTCAGCAACCCGCCCATGCTGTGAGCAATGACATGAACCTTGTCATAACCGGTTTTGTTCTTGATATCTTTGATGGCCTGTTTCAGGTATTTTTCTGCTGCCTGCTCAATAGGCATACGCCAGTCATAGGGTACTGCAAACAGATTGCATCCAATAGTATATCCCAGCGGCTTGAATGCGTCTATCAGCTTGCGCCAACCAGGCACTTCATACAGATCATATAACCCATGGCTGTCAGTTTCCCATACTGTAGAGTCCCATGCAGGAGGCGCACCTTTCGGAAGTGTAGGAAAACTGTTGTTAGATCCGGTCGATGAACCCATGATCCCTGGCACCAGAAGAATAGGTGTCTTCCCAGGGTTGCAGGTGGCCACTCTCAAGTATATCGAAATCGGGTTACTTGCACTGATTTCTATGGTTTTTTTCTGACTTTGAGTGCCGTCCGGGGCATTGGCATACACGCTATAGGTTTTACATGGCAGATTGGTAAATTCGAAATAACCTTTTGCATTGGTGGTTTTTGTCAGGCTGTCCAGATATACGGTTGCATTGGGGATAGGGTTATCATCGTAATCTCGGACATAGCCCATCAATTTTCCAGAGCTGGCAGTTGTACCCATGACATCGAATGTTTTGCTTATGCCATACAGCCCTTTGCCGTTGGCGGAGATGTATCCGTTTCCGCCGTAATACAGCGTGATATTGGCTGTAGTTGTGCCATTGGTCAGATAAACAGATGATGGATTCATATTGCCCAGGCTGCTGGTGAGATAAGCCGTCCCATTAAACCCGGTGTTAGTATTCCCAGACGCATCCTTGGCTGTGACCGTTACCGGGAATGGCGCATTCACCTGCTGGGGGGATGAAATGGCCGAAATAACCAAATAACCGCCTGTAAGTGACGTAATCGTGTATGAAACCACATTGCTTGTGCCCTTTGCCACATCCACAGCCCACCAGGTATAGGTGCCAGGCGGTTTATCCATGGGGGCGGTGTAATTGATCTCGAAGTGCCCTATGGCATCCATGGGCTGCTGCAACGTGGGATACTCCGTACCATCCGGCTTTTTGAAGTGCAACGTAGCAGTGCTGTTGGGCGTAAAACCTGTGCCCCATTCAACGAAAGTGGTGCCAGGCGGGCCGGACATGGGCTGTTGGGCAATGACCAAATCACCCAATGGCCCATACTGTCCACCTCGCACGGCACGAACATAACCAGCGAGGCTCTTATAGGAGTTGTGGACGGTGCCGAGGCGAAATACACGAGCCACGCGTAGTTGGTATAGTTCACAAGGGTAGTACTGGACCAGTACCACGACGCGGCCGTGTCCGAAAAGTACGCGGTATTGATCGCAGGATTATACCGGTTATAATCTGCCAAGCTTTGTAGTTCT
>CAIMCT010000374.1 GCA_903839535.1 uncultured Desulfobacteraceae bacterium | reverse complement strand
TGTTGCACAAAATCTGTTCGGGGAACACTAAAATGAATATCTTCGTCAACCGGTCCGTAAGAATGAAATCTGCGCATGTGTGTTATCCTTTATCTTATCAACTCATATTTTAGTAAAAACATGGTATTTCTTTGCATATTGCACCTTTATCATTTGTCTGTTCTTATGTCCACCCGATAGCCACTACCGTTACGACTACCCCGTCGCATTGGATTTCTTTGGACAGGGATGCCAGAACAGACACGTCATCCAACGGAACAAATAGGGCTATTGTGACGGATGTCAGATTCAGGTTGCGCGCGTAAGATGCGGCCTGCAAAATACCAGTCTGTATTCTGGCTTGGCTTCTAAAGCTTTTTATCTCGATGATTCCGAATTTATCCCTGCATTTTAAGTGAATATCAACTTTGCCATTTCCGGTAGGAAACTCCGGGCTGATCACACAGACATCTTCAACTGCCTGTTTCATCCAGGCATAAAGATGAAAATACCCAACTGCTTCGGTATAGTGCAGATCGGTTCTTGGGGGCTGATCCTTGAAGGGATTTAGTCCTTTGGCCTTCATTCGAATTAGGTATGCCTTGTACCGGTCCAGAAGAGATGACAGATTCAGGCTTTCGCCTCCAAACACATCAGCCAGATCATCCAATGGGTCAACCGCCAGCATCGGCAGACGGTCTCCGATCAGGTCATCGGTCAGCGCATTATACAGGCGCTTCTGTATTTTTCCGGGATTGAGATGCTCCGCAGAACCCCCAGTGAAAATGACAGGATTTCGTACTGATCCGGGTACCGATGATCAATCTCCTGAACAATCTGGCGGGTCAGCCAGGTCTTTCCGGTTTGCTGCGGCGCCCAGACGGTGAAATAATTGCCGCCTTTTTCCGGATGACCGATAAGTTGATCAAGATATTGGTGCACAATATCTGTTCGAGGAACGCTAAAATGAATATCTTTGTCAATCAGTCCGTGAGGGTGAAATCTGCGCATGTGTGTTATCCTTTATTCTATCGACTACTGTCTTTTATACGGCATTAATCATCGTTTCTGCCAGAAAGGGGGTGTTTATCTTTGGAATAGATGGATTCTCAATTTATATTTTATTGGTTTTTATCATTTAATCAACGAATATGATATGCCCTCATGTTCGAAACGATGATCAATGCCTGGAAAACAGTTTCAGGGATAAGCCCTGCAAAAGATTGCATAGGTCCACAAGTGTTGGCATTTTGCCGTAACAACAAAATCACCGTGATTCTTCTTTACTCAGGACTTGATTTTTTCGTGAAGCATCGGTAAAATATCCGTATCTATAAGTAAAGGCAAGGACATGATGAAAAAAATATCCCTCCCCAAGATGCTCATGAAATACTTTTGGGACTGTGATTTTGAGAATCTTGATATGAGTCAGTACAGCTTTTTTATAAGCGAAAGAATATTGAACTACGGCGATATTCCTTCCGTGCAGTGGTTGTTTACCCAGATTGACAAAGTATTTCTTGCAGAAATTGTTGATAAAAGCAGAAATCTGAATAAAAAAACCAGAAATTACTGGAATCTTGTGCTGCATGGATAAACCGCATTTCAGCGTACTTCCAGAACATCAAAAATTACTATGGGATCAGCTTGTCCGTCATCAGTGGATAGAACCTTTTTATTTAGCTGGAGGTACATCTCTGGCACTTCATATCGGACATCGGCAGTCTGTTGATTTTGATTTCTTCACATCCCACAATTTCGACACCAGTGAAATAATTGGAAAGCTCCGCAATCTGGGAGAATTCGAGTTGTTCCATGAATCGTTCATTTTTCTAATAATCGCTTTTTCTTCGCGCCATCATGAGAAAAATGAACTTCGGCAGTGTAAATCATCTAATAACCGGCTACTGTCCCACATGAACAGCGCGGACATACCAACCGTTGTGCTTACCGGTGAATTGATCAAAGCCTTCACTTTTTTTTTCGGGTTTCCGGCTCAATATCCTTATTTCCCAGCGGATTGCCATCCAGCAGAACTGATGCCTGTCCACCTTGAACGGCGCGGACATAGAGGCTGTAGCTCTTATAGTTGTAGTTGTCGTTGCCGTTGCTGAAGTTCACGCCCCACGCAATGCTCGTATTGTTTGAGCTGGGATTAGAGGACCAATAAAATACCGATTGAGTATTGGGGAAATAGGCTGTGTCAATTGCCGGATTTTTTCTGTTGGAATCAACAAGAGTTTTCAATTCTCCTCTGGAAGGAAGTCGCCAGTCTGAAAACCCACTAAAATGTGCAGCATTCAGTGCGTTAATAAATTTCTGATTGCTTTCATCCCAGGTATATGTGTTATCGGCATCATTCGGATTGTCGTAATCCTTGATACCATCTTTGTTTTGTTTGACCTCCCAAACAAGGCTTGTTTCGTTATCCAGTACCATCACCCAGGACTGGGCGGAGTCCGGCAACTGTTTGCCATTGCTGTCCAGTTTTGAATATTTTGAAGGCGGTTTTAACGATTCGGTAGCGGATGTAGTCTTGCCTTCCTGTACAGCAACGGTCTTATCATGATCCGGATAGCCATCTTTTTTTACGGTGATCTGCTGGTTCCCGATCGAAACACCGGAAGACTCTACAGGCAAGCTATCTGTTGCTCCAACGGTAAAATGAATATCTGATGTCTTTTGTTCAGCAACCGGGGGATTGATCTCTGTCAATGGCTGCTGTGATGGTTGTTTGGCCATAACCGCTGGCTTCAACCTGTCTGCCTTTATCAAAACCGTCTTCCCGGTTTTTACAGTTGCGGTATCCTTCCATTCCTCATACCCATCTTTTTTCAGGCTGATCGTATATGTTCCATCCTTTAACTCAGCCAGTTCCGCCGGAGTTACGCCCATTAGTTTTTCATTCATAAGAATGTCGGCGCCGGCCGGATTACTGGTGACAGATATTGCACCACACGACGCTTTCAATTTCAGATTCAATATGACCTGCTGATGCGCCTTGATAAACACCTCTGTGGTTTTGGTTTCAAAGCAATCTTTTTTCAGCTCGAGTTTTCTCTTTCCAATGTCAATGCCAGATGTCTCCATATCTGTGTTGCCCATTGGATTGCCATCGAGCAGCACCAGCGCATCGGTTGGATCGCTGGATATTTGTAAGCTGCCGGACGGTTTTGTATGATCACTTTGTGGAATAACATCCACTATAGACGGCTTTGCGCCACCTTTTTTTAGTGCATTGATCTTTCTTTTTGCAAGTTCTACAAACGCACCATCGGGATAGTTTTTTATATAATCC
>CAIMCT010000373.1 GCA_903839535.1 uncultured Desulfobacteraceae bacterium | reverse complement strand
GGCATAATCTGCGCTTTTCATAAACTCCCTCTCTCAGCGGGGGAGGGTTGGGGTGGGGGATCAAAAACGTAAAATTATGCCAGTTCGCAGTATATATCTGGAATGGCGCAATCGCTCTTCTCAGGATGCGGATTCTCATGCTACCTGGTTGATCTATTTAACTACCCTGCTTTTTGCGGTGTTGGCCATTATTTTTTATGTCATTGCCCCGGAAATCATTCAAGTGATCGGTTATGGATTTCAGCCCAAGGAGAAGCAGTTGGCTGTTATCTTGGAACGGTTGCTGATTCTGTTGCTTTTCATTGATGGAGCTGGAATCCTTTTCAGGGGAATCTTGCTTGCCAGAAAGATGTTTTTTCATTTGTATGTCGCCCCGATATTTGTGAATATCACGATTGTTTTTTTTCTGGTCTATGATATAGGGCTGGATATCTATGCTCTGGTATGGGGTTTTCTGATCGGAACACTCATAAAAACAGTTTATATGGGCGTTGCGCTCCGCAAAGAGAAATTTCAATACGGTGCTCCCATTCCGTTTGACCATCAAAAAATGCTGATTATAACGGATTTGGGGGTTGATTGTATTATCAATAGGTTATAAGTATTGCTGATGTATTGCATAAGGTTTGCGTGGTAAGAGTAACATGTTGTATTTATAATAAAAATAATAGTAATTGAAAAAATATTTCAAATTATTTTTCAAAATGTCATGTTAAAATCCCCCAAATCCGTTATAATCAGGAATTATCTGGATGTTTCGAACAACAGATATGGATACCTGCATCACAACATTAACCAACAAATTTACCATGAGAAAACAGGCATGAGTTCAATACCGATAGTCCCACCTCCCAACCTCCCACCGCTGAGGGGAGGGGTAAACTCAAAAACGCTTCAGCGCCCCAAGCTGCTGATGATGATCCACTGGAGAGAATCCGGCAAATGGGATTTGTACCAGGCCATTATGGGACAGATGGAAAAGCTGGACATATTGCAGCCTTTCGGGTTGAACCGTTTTCGATCTAATTTCTGGAATCGACTAACATACATCCTTTCAGAATTCTATCTCCCACTGGTTGCGCTCATGAAACGGGATTCATTCGACATTGTAATGTCTTGGTCCATGCGGCTGGGAATCTGCTATGGGGTATTGAACCGCTTGTTCAGACGATCCAGATCGCCCAAACACATTATTTACGATTTTCATATCGATCTGACGCGAACCGACTGGATTTATCGGTTTCGCCTGAAACTGCTTCAGTTTGCAATCCCTGGAATCGATTTCTTTTTCACAACATCTGAAAAAGAAATCGAAATCTACGCCAGGCAGTTTGGAATCCGTCCTGAAATGATGGCATTCTGGCCCATGACACCGGCCGCCTATTTATTGAAAAAAGACATTTCTTCCGGGGGGGATTACATCTTTTCTTATGGCAATAGCGATCGCGATTACGATATGCTGATTCAAGCCGTAAAGAACCTGCCAGTTCAAACCGTGATCGTATCCCGAACATATCAGCCGACATATCCGCTGCCCTCGGGCATTGTGCTGATTCGGGAAAAATCATGGGAGAAGCTCCTGGAGCTTATCGAATCATCCCGTATGGTGATACTTCCCCTTCAGAGTTACTGGATTGCCGCAGGCCAGCTATGCATGTTGGAAACACTGGCCTTGGGTCGGCCACTGATAGTTACGAGAAATATGGCGACAGTCGAATATGCGGTTGATGGAAAAACCGCGCTGTTTTTTGATGCCAAAGATGCAGAAACTCTTAGCGATCATATTCGGTATTTGCTGGATCATCCCGATGCTGCTGAATTGATGGGTCAAACCGCGCGGGAAGCCATTGGCGACAATGCAGCCCGAAGGCTGGCGGTGTTGATGAATGCGTTGAATCGCCTGTTAGAACAGGAGGAATTGAGGAAATGGATGTGACTGTTCTGACATCGGTGTCAAAGCTCTCAGAACTAAAATCGGACTGGAATGCAATTCTGGCGGAAAATCAGGAAGACAATTTCTATTACAGTTTTGACTGGATTCATGCAGCATGTCATTTGTTCATTCATCCGGTTGCACAGCCGTTTATCGTTTGGATTCGGGAAGACAATAAACCTGTCGCCATCATTCCCTGCTGCATCAATAGAAGGCGATTACGGCTTTTATCCTGTAACTGCTTGGAGCTTATCGGCAATATCTACTCGGCTTACCGAGGGGGCGTTGTTTTGAGAGGACGGGAGGCTGATACGGCGGATGCCCTGGTCAGATGTCTGCTTACTCATTGCCAACTGTGGGACATGATCCACTTTGAGGACATGCCAGCTTCGAATCCTTTTCTGGCGACGTTGAATCAGGCTATTCAAAAACAAAGAAAAATGATCACTCGAATGTCGAATCAGTATGCCAATCTGATTTATGATATTGTACCAGGCATGTACTCGTCTGATTATTGGCAAAGCCGGGAAAAAAATCATCGACAGAACATTCGAAGCGCCATCAATAAAATGAATCGGGAAGGCGCATTTACCATTGTCCTGACATCGCAGCCAGACCAGAACATTCACGCCGCAATGGACCATTATTACGACATATTCAAACATAGTTGGCGGAAAGAGCCTGAAATTTCCCCCCTGTTTCACCGTCAGTTGGCAGAATATCTTGGGTTAAAGGGAAAGCTGCGGCTGTTTGTGTTGTACTTCAAAAAAGGAGAACATGCGAGCGATCATAATCCGTCACTGTCATCATATCAATCCGTCATCAAGCCACAGCAAGCCATTCCGGAGGATTATGTTCCAATCGCCACTTCGTTTTATGCTGTAAGCGGATCATACATCAGTTTGTTAAAAACAGCGTATAGAGAAGATCATGCCGCCTATTCCGCGGGGACAGTGCTGAGCTGGTTTGCTGTCAAATGGCTTTTGGATATGGACAGAGCAGCGATTATTGATTTTCAGAAAGAAGATGATGCCTATAAATTCAAATGGGGACGGTTGAATGAAATACATGTTCTATTTCAGGCGGCGAATTCCCGAAGTCTTTTGGCTGTCCTTGAATTATGGGGCGAAGAAAACCTTATGCCGCTGTTGCGTAAGATCAAAAAAACCCGATTATGGCCTATTATAAACAATTTTCTGCGGCGGCGCGCCGTTCGGAGAAAGATAATTATACTGCGAACGGGCATAATCTGCGCTTTTCATAAACTCCCTCTCCCAGCGGGGGAGGGTTGGGGTGGGGGATCAAAAACGTAAAATTATGCCAGTTCGCAGTATAGCGGCATCCAATGAGCAGAGATACTGCGGGAAAATGGGGTCATGACCCACGAAAAACCCAAGGCGGCCCCCAGTTATTTGTAACTCTTTTCCCTTTTGACATTTAACTTTTTACTTTGTTACCATTCACCCTTCACGGTTTTTTTAACGGAAGAGTTCGTTAAAATGGAAACATGAAAGTGCATGATTATTCAACAGGAGGTAAGATGTTATCGTACAAGTTACAAACCAAAATATGCAAAAGTGGATATTTGGAATTGATGAATTTACCATTCACGGTAGGTACGCAAATTGAGATAACGATATCCAAAAAAAAGAAAGAAAAGAACTTCAATCTCCTGATTGGTAATGACCATGTATGGACAGAAGAGGATATAAAAGCTGTTGAGGCCGGAAGGGAAATCATTAATCAGTGGAAAATATCCTGATTGATACAGATATCGTCATCCAATACCTGAGAAATAAAGATAAATCCTCAACAGATATGATAAAACTGATACAGGAGCATGATCTGTTTCTGTCTTCTATTTCGGAATTTGAACTATATCTTGGTGCAAAAACGGCCCGTCATATGAACGATTTGGAGATGGTTTTCAGTGAGGTGGACGTGATTTCTTTTGATTTTGGTTGTGGCAAAATTGCTGCCAGTATTTGGAAAAATATCCAATCACGACATCAACATCTTGAGATAAAAGATATTTTCATTGCGAGCATTGCGATCGACAATGGGGTATGGTTGCACACTTTCAACAAGAAACATTTTCAGGGGATAGAGAATTTGCAATTGTGGAATTCGTAAACAGCTAAAAGCCGAAATTTTCCATCATCTATTTGGCAGGGACAGTGCTGAGCTGGCTTACCAGTGCTGTTTTTGCGGAAGATCAAAAAAACACGATTATGGCCTATTGTAAACAATTTTCTGCGACAGCACGCCGGTCGGAGAAAGATGCCATGCTAAAATTGTAATGGAGCGTCTGACTGAAATCAACATCTTAAACAGGATCATATAATGAAGCATCCCGAAAGCGCTATTCTCAGCGGCGTACATAACGTCAATGCACTGGGTGTACTCAGAGGACTGAAACGAAAGGGCATTCCCGTTATTGTGCTGGATGTCGATTCCAAAAGCATGGTGCGGTATTCCCGATATGTCACTAAGCTGGTTCCCTGCCCCAATCCTCTGGATTCCGAGATGGGATTCATCAATGCTCTCATGGAACTGGGGCGTTCGCTTGACCATCGTCCTGTGTACATTCCTACCGGTGATGCGGAAGTATTAGCGCTTTCAAAACACAAAGAAAAGCTGAATGCTTACTACAGAATGCCGGTAGCTTCTTTTGACACCGTCAACCTTCTGGTAAACAAGAAACGTTTTTTTCAGGATGTAATCCGGCGGAACATCCCTTGCCCCAGAACCTGTTTCCCGGAAACGGTTGACGAGATGCGAAAAATGGCCGCAGATATTGGCTATCCCCTGATCATGAAATCCGCCTATTCCCATCTGTTCATACAGGAATTTCACAAAAAAGTTTTTGTTATCCATTCGCCATCGACTTTGGAAACAGCCATAGCTATGTTGAATGCGCCCATTCAGGATTATTTTCTACAGGAAATCATTCCTGGAAACACGCTGTACCTATTTTACGGCTATTTCAACCGTCAGTCCGTTCCTCTGGGAATTTGCGGCTATGATAAAGTACGGCAGTTTCCAAGAGATTTTGGTATTGGAACCGTCTGTCGCAGCATAAACAGGCCCCGGCCGATCCAGAATGCTGTAAGCTATCTTCAGGCTATCGGTTATTATGGTCTGGCTGAACCCGAATTCAAACTGGATCCTCGGGATGGCCAGTACAAACTGATTGAAATCAATACACGGTCGGTCACGCAGACACAGCTTGCCGCAGCCTGCGGGATTCATGTGGAATATCTGGCCTACCAGGACATGATCTGGGGAAATGTTGAGCCCCTAAAGCCTGCAACAGAAGGAGTACTGTGGATAGATGAAATCAATGAGCTGCATTACCAGCTTTCCAGAATACGAAGAGGACTATTTTCTTTTTCAGAGCTATCCTTTATCTTGGAAGGAAAAAAAGTATTTGCCGGTGTGGCGGCAGATGATCCTATCCCGATTGTTATCGGGTTGGCACATTTTTTTCATGAAAGATATCATTCTCCACGAATCGTGGATACGATGTTAAGCATTTAGCAGGAGGAATTTCTGATGAATCATTTGTTAAGGGCGACGGATGTCTCTATAACCCTTTTTCAGGGAATGGAAGGACTTGAGTCCCTCAGAGATACCTGGGAGAATGTGATTTCAGGTATGCATCACAGACGATTTTTTCATCTATGGGGGTGGCATCATAGATACCTCAAATGTATGGAGCCCGATCCCCAGTCTCTCCTATACTTCCTGTTTACCAAAGGAAAGACTCCGGTCGCCATCTTTCCGCTTCGCGTTACCAAAATTTCTTTGGGAGGCTTGCAGCTTAAGGCATTGACGTTCTCCTCCTCGCACAACCATGCTCTGCTTTGCGACATAATCTGCCACCGGGATGCCCTGCACCTCCCCCTGTTTCAGCTCCTTGTACAGCATCTTCGGAATCAGGGAGAATCATGGGATGTGATCCACCTTCCGCACTTGTTGGAAGATGCCTGCGCCATCACGGCGATTCAACAGTGTCCACCCTCTGCGTTCGTGCTTCGGCGCGATGGCGGATGTGATTTCATTGATGTGACTGGGACTTACGAAGCTTATGTGCTTGGGCTTTCCAAGAATTTTAGAAGAAGTTTGAAGCGTGCAAAACAGTACCTGAATGCATTGCCCGAGGTACAAATTACTTTCGCTCAGGATAGTCCCGATTTGGAGGATATGCTTGAAGCGTTCATGGATGTCGAGGCCTCCGGTTGGAAGGGTTTTCAGGGTACCGGCACCGCCATCAAGCTGCAACCAGAACTCGTTTCCTTTTATCGCGAACTTACACGCGCTTTCTCCGTTTCCGGGAATGTCGCCATCAACACACTGAACGTCGACGGAAAATGCGTCGCGGCGCAGTTCTGCCTGCTGGCGGACGATACTGTGTACATGCTGAAAATAGGCTATGATGAAGATTACAAACACTATGCCCCCGGAAAACACCTATTGGACCTGTGCATCCAACGATGCATGGAAGATTCCACGGTCAAGAGCATCAACTTTGTCACGGATACTGAATGGCATGCGGATTGGAGACCAAAGACCCTCGATAAATCGGAGCTTTATGTTTTTAACGCGTCACTGGCCGGTATCATAGGATTTGTATTTCTAAAATGTCATGGGGTCCTTCAGAAAAATTACAGGGCACACATCAAGCCACGCATCTCAAAGCGGATATTGGAACGCGCCCAATTCCGAAATATATCCAGATTTAAGTTGATAAATATATCCAGGATATTTACTATTCACAAAGACGTGTTAGTCGGATTAAAAACCTATGGTTTCAGCGGATCATTAAGACATGTTGTGAACAGAATAAATGAGGTTTGGCATGAGTGGCGACTTGGGATAAGAACTCGTGGATATGTAATGTATTCCCCAAAAAGTATCGATAAGCAGTACTGTAAAGACTATGAACCTATAGATTACAGAACGTTTCACCGTGTCATGAAAAATATTAAAATCAGACCAGGGAAGGATGTGTTTCTTGATTATGGGTCTGGCATGGGACGCGCCGTTATTTCTGCTGCAATATACCCTTTTCGCAAAATCATTGGGGTTGAGCTGCTTTCTGAACTTATCACCATTGCCGAAGATAACATACGAAAAGCATGTACAAAATTGAAGTGCAAAGAGATTCAACTGATTAAAGCAGCCGCTGAAACGTATTCGCCACCAGGAGATGTAACAGTTTTTTTTCTTTTCAATCCATTTGAAGGGCCGATATTGTCAAGTGTTTTAAACAATATCTTGATATCTCTGTTAGATTCTCCCAGAAACATATATTTGGTGTATATGCCCCCCACTGGTAGTCTCTATTGTATTCTGGATGATTGTAAATGGCTGGTTAGGTATAGACAGTTTCAGAGCTCTGGCTGTCTCAACCAGATCGTCCTGATATACAAGAACAGCCCTGAATTAAATGATGAAAACATGCAAAGATCACCCAAAAGACATGAGAGCACAGCTATTGGCTCGGCTTCGGTATTCTCCCCAATAAACAGTATCCGGCCATGAAGACACTGGCGAAAAAGATACTCAAAGACTGCTTGCATAAAGGGGGTTTGCCATCACATGAATAGGAAAAACCTCCAATACCTACTCTCACATATCCGCCAAGAAAACAGTTTCCGCCGCACAGCGTTTTGGTGCGACCAGACAAGAAATAGATATGACGAGTGAACTTTTAAGCATTACGCAGAAAGCTACAGGATCCCTCAAATGGTCTGCCTTGATGGAAATCGTGTCACGGACGGCTTCGCCCATTATCTTTGTAATTCTTGCCCGCCTCCTGACACCAAATGATTTTGGAATTGTGGCGACAGCCATGATCGTCATCAATTTTGCACACATGTTCTGGGATGCCGGCCTAAGTAAGGCTTTGATCCAGACAAGAGAGAACCCTGAAAATGCCGCAGATATCGTTTTCTGGACGAATTTCGTTTTGGGAATCATTATTTACTTAATTCTTTTCTTCACAGCCCCCTGGATCGCCATTTTCTTCAAAAGTTCTACATCCTGCCATGTGCTGAGAGTGCTTGGCATTCAAATCATTATTGCTTCATTGACATCTGTTCAACAGACATTGTTTATCCGGGATTTTGATTTCCGCAGTCTCTTCTGGATTAAACTAACAACGGCATTCATTCCTGGACTATTCTCTGTTCCCATGGCTTTTTACGGATATGGCGTATGGGCGTTGGTAGCAGGCACTTTGACAGGACAGTTGCTAAATCTGGTAATATTATGGAACAAGAGCTACTGGCGCCCCAAAATGCACTTCGACACTGAGCTTGCACGGAAACTCTTTGGCTTCGGTGTCTGGGCGGTTAGTGAAAGCTTTGCGCTCTGGTTTATTATATGGGGTGATAGTCTTCTGGTTGGAAAGTTTCTGGGTACTCACGAACTTGGGGTTTATCAGACAGGATGGATGATTGTAACCATTATCTTCGGCTTGGTCTTAAACCCTCTTTTACCAGTTATTTATCCCACATTTTCAAGGCTTCAGGATGATTTACCTGCATTAATTGCAACCTTTAACAAGATTAACCGTGTTGTCATGGCGATGGCCCTTCCTATGGGTGTTGGTTTTCTGCTTGTCGGACCTGAACTTGCAGATGCTTTGTTTGGCTCCACATGGCAGGGCCTGAGGTTTGTCTTGAGCATTGTTGGACTTACCAATGGAGTAGTATGGCTTGTAGGAATTAATACAGAATTCTACAGAGCTATGGGAAGACCAGATATCAATGCAAAATTGCTTTTCGGTGCAGTAGCATATTATTTACCTGCTTATTTTGTAGCTGCCCCATTCGGACTGAAGGTTTTTACATGCGCGCGACTGATAGTTGGCGTAATTGGAATAATTATTCATGTTTGTATCTGCAAAACGATATTTAAATTTTCTTTTCTATATATTTTGAGTGAGGGAAAATACATAATCATCGCAACTTTCTTCATGGGGATTGTTGTCGCATTACTGAAGAGCAGTATTTATACTTTTATGTCTGACCTACATCCTGTTGTAATACTCCCTTTTTTTATTATTACAGGCATATTTGTTTATACAGGCTCATTGTGGCTGATGGATCGAAATTTTGTAATTCAGATAAAAAATCAGATTATTCGAACAGCGCAGAGTTGAGGAGGCATTTTGAGTAATCAGGGAAAAACAGCATATCGTGGTTGGGAGTACGCAAAAATAGGCGATTATCACCGAAATCTTGACCCTGATTGGTCCTACACGCCGACGTATTTGCGAAAGATGGCCTTTGTCCGCCAACAAATACAAAATATTGGCACTGATGCAAGAATACTGGATGCCGGCTGTGGTGAGGGTGTATTAGTGGAGGATTTCAGATTGCAGGGATATCAGATCGATGGGTTGGATATGAACTATGAGAGCCAATATGTTTTGCGAGGCTCGGTACTGTCCATGCCTTATGACAGTGAGTCATTTGATATGGTCCTTTTTCTTGATGTGTTTGAGCATTTGGCATATACTGACCAATTGATTGCGTTGACCGAGCTTCGACGTGTTTTACGAAAAGGAGGACAGTTCATTGCATCGATTCCAAATCTGGCACATTGGAATTCACGTTTTCGCATGGCTTTTTTGGGACAGTTAGATCGTACAGATATCGAAACAAACCATATTGGGGAAAGGCCTTTCAGCGAAAACCGGCAGATACTGCAAAAGGCAGGCTTCGAAATTGAGAAGATCAAGGGAATCACATTAACAGTGCCTTTTATCTACCGTAGAATTATTTGTCGTCGCCCTTCACGGTTTCGGTGGTTACATGATCTGATGGAACCAATAGCTATCCCGTCGTTGGCCATGATCAATATCTTTGTGTGTCGTAAAGTGTAATATATTATGCTTATCCCATTAATTAGGCAATTAATCAGTAAAATGCGTAAAATGGCGGCATACATAAAAAATGTGTCTCCCTTTTTGCCAGCCTACATACATTTCCAATGGCATGGCCATAAGCAAGCCTGGCGCATTTTCACGCATATGACCAAACGGGAGCGATTAATGCTTTACAGGCTTGCTCTCAAACAATTACCAGGCAGTGTCTTATTGGAAATAGGCAGTTATTTAGGATCTAGTTCCTGTTTTCTCGCGGCCGCTGCATCGGAAATCCGGGGAGGAACAAAAGTCCATTGTGTCGATACATGGAAAAATGAAGGCATGACAGAAGGACAGCGTGACACTTGGAGCGAATTTCAAACGAACACATTGCGCTACTTAACAATTATCGTGCCTCATCGGGGTCATTCTGTTAAAATAGCAGGAAACTTCAATGAAAAAATAGACCTTCTTTTTATCGACGGAGATCATTCTTATGATGGTTGCCGAATAGATGTTGAAAACTGGCTGCCCCATCTCAAACCCGGCGGCCTTGTTATAATGCATGACTATGAATGGGCGTTAGGCGTTCAAAAAGTAGTTCATGAATTTATTGCACCAAGAGCAATAACAGTCGGTACGCTTCCCAACCTTTATTGGGCGTGGATAAAATGATTTATCTGTCAGTAATCATTCCAACAAGAAACCGCGCCGATACACTCAGAGCGTGCCTGGTCTCGCTGCAGCGCCAGACATTGCCTTTAGATTCGTTTGAAGTGATCGTGGTGGATAACGGATCGACTGACAATACCTCTGATGTAGTGCGCGATTTTACCAACTCGTTGCAACTGGTGTATAGTTACAAAGGCGAGCCAGGGCTGCATGTTGGACGACATGAGGGGCTACGCCTTGCCAAGTCCGACCTACTGGTTTATATAGACGACGATATTAAGGCGCTTCCGTGTTGGTTGGAGGCGATAGCCGCATCTTTTGCAGATGCATCGGTTGCAATGGTTGGCGGTAACAACTATCCTGACTTCGAGGCTCCGCCCCCCGCATGGCTAACCCAAATTTGGGAATCATCCCAAATTGCAGAGCAGTCGTCATACAAAGGCCGCGCTTTTTTTCCTTTGAGCATTTTGGACTTCGGTGAAGGATGTTTCGAAATTAACCCAGGGTATGTATGGGGCTGCAATTTTTCGATTCGACGCGATGTTTTGCTTCGAGCTGGTGGCTTTCATCCGGATGCCATGCCCAAAGACAAGTTGCGCTATCGTGGCGATGGCGAAACACACATATCCAATTTTGTTCGCGCTGCTGGACTGAAGGCTTTATTTGATTCTCGAGCAAGTATTTATCACCTTGTTTCGATTGATCGTATGACTTTAGATTATTTCTGTCATCGTTTTTACTTGGATGGCATACTTAACTCTTATTCTTTTATCCGTGCAACTGGCGAAGTACCTGGGCCTGGGCATGCTTTGAGAAATGTCATAACCTTAGCTATGATCAGACTAAAGTATGCTGCAAAACGTGTTGCCTACATCAACGATCCCGTAAAGAGTCAATTGGCTATCGTATGGAATGCAGCACAAAAGGCATATTGGCAGGGTTATCGTTTTCATACGCGGGAGGTTTCAAATGACTCCGAAATGTTAAGATGGGTTTTGAAGGAAAGTTATTTGTGATCGTCATTCAGGGGATTCTTTCTGGGGCGACAGGGGTTCTCATTTTGAGCAATTGCTCACAAGTTGGGCATTTACTGCGAAACGATAAAAAAATATCTTCAAGAAAAGCATCCTTATGAATATTCAACACAACGATGGTATTATCAGCAGACGTTGGCCATTAACAATTAAAAACTACTGGTTTGCCCAACGCCCGATGAAGCACGCCATGCCGGATATCGCCAGAATTCACAGCATTCCTGAGCCATTGACAGGAGCTATAAATATTGAATCGTGGACATTACTCACCGATTTGGCGGGAACCGATTCAGACCTCATGGCGCTTTTGCATAGAGATACCCGTACCAAGGTGAGACGAGCTGAGCGGGAAGGCATTTCAGTGGAGCGATATGCTTGCAATGATCTAAACATATTAAATGATTTTGAAATGTTGTACAATAAATTTTCTGAAAGCAAGCCTGAGGTAAGGGATATTTTGAAAATATCCGTCCAGATGCATATACTCAAAAGGATAGCCAGCGCCGGGATGCTTGAAGTATCAAGGGCAATGGGACGTGATGGAGAGCCGATCGTTTACCATGTATTCATCATAGCCGATGGTCGAGCCAGGCTTCTTCACACGGCGTCACTCTTTCGCGAAGCTCAAAGCAGCAAACATCGGAACTATTTAGGGTGGGCCAACCGCTATTTGCATTGGCAAGAGATACTCCATTACAAGCACCATGGATATTCACAGTATGACTGGGGCGGCTGGTACCCTGGGGAAGATAATGATTCGCTTGTTCGGATCAATCAATTCAAACAGGAATTCGGCGGAAAGGTGGTTTGTGAATATGACACCATGTACGGATGTACTATACTGGGAAGGTGTTTACTGCCGTTCCGAACTCTTTACCGAGAAATAAGAGATTCAGCGTCACAGATACTAACACGTTCAAGTCAACTGTAGGCCATCCTTATGAGAAATGCCGAAATGAAAGGCGGAATATGAGATGTGATCTTAAACTACTCATAATGATCAACTGGAAAGAGCGTGGGAAGTGGGACCTTTACAATTCCCTTGTGAAACACGTTCAGCAGGTTGACATCGTACAACCTTATCTGTTCAATGCTCGTAAGAGTCCGCTTCCAAACCGGATATCCATTTTTTTATCCGAGTTTTATCTTCCGTTTATCGCGTTTCTCAATAGGAAACGGTATGACGCGGTTTATTCATGGTCGATGCGCATGGGTGTTATCTATGGTGTATTAAATCGGATATTCAGACGAAGAAAAACGGCTCATATCATATATGATTTTCATATTAATCTCATCAGAACCGACCCTATTTATCGTTTACGTTTACTTCTTATGAAAATTGCGATTCCTGGGATTGATTACTTTTTAACCACATCGGAAGAAGAAACACTGCTGTATTCATCAATGTTTGCAATTCAACCATCAAAAATTCGGTTTTTCCCTATGTCGCCTCCCAGGCACTTTTTAAACAATTTCTTATTCAACTGTAAGGGCTACATATTCGCTTATGGAAATAGCGACAGGGATTACGATACCCTCATTAAATCCATTGAAGGCATAAATGAGCAAGTGTTCATTTTGACGCAGGCATATACCCCCCCCAGTAGTCGCGTACCTCCCAACGTCAAGATCATAACCCGGCGAAGGGAGGGCCTCGATCTGATTGAATTAATTACATCCGCCCGCCTGGTTGTTCTTCCTCTTAATGATGCAAGTATCTCGTCTGGTCAAACAGCGATGTTAGAGACTATGGCATTGGGCAGACCGCTGATTGTAACGTCGAATATGGCCACACGGGAGTATGCGGTCAACAAGAAAACAGCCCTGTTTTATGAGGCGGGTGATTGGCTGCAGCTTAAAGAAAGTATTCAATTGATATTGGATAATCAGGTTATTGCAGAACATATTGGAATTATGGCCAGAAAATCCATGAATGAACTTATCGACAAAAGTTTCGATGTTTTTTGTGATTTGTTGCAAAATAATATCCAGGGTAACCAGTAATTTTTCTTTTGTTCAGCAGAGGTGTTTTTATGAGTACTCTTAATGGAAAGGAAAGGCTGCTCATTACGGGTGGAGCAGGGTTTATAGGATCCCATTGCATTAGTTATTTCTGTCGCAAAGGGTTTGATGTCGTTGTGGTGGATAATCTATCACGGAAGGGTGCTACTCACAACCTTCAGTGGCTGAAAGAGTCTGTCAATTTTCGCTTTTATCAATCAGATATATGTGATTATCTTGCCATGCAGGCCGTTTTTCAGCAGGAATGTCCTTTTGATGTCATTATTCATCTGGCTGCCCAGGTTGCAGTTACAACGTCTGTTCTTGATCCCCGAACCGATTTTGATATTAACGCCTGTGGCGCTTTAAATATCCTTGAGTGCTTTCGGCTGTACAGTCCTGATGCTTTGTTAATCTATTCATCAACAAATAAGGTATATGGGGAATTAAACAAAATAGCACTCGTAGAAGGTGAAAACCGCTATCAGTTTCCTGACAGAATTGGGATATCAGAGTCGCAACCCCTGGATTTTCATTCTCCCTATGGCTGTTCCAAAGGAAGCGCAGATCAATATGTAATTGATTACGCACGGATATATGGGTTGCATACGGTCAGCTTCAGACAGTCCTGCATTTACGGGGAGCGACAATTTGGGGTTGAAGATCAGGGCTGGGTGGCCTGGTTTATTATTGCCGCCACCCTGGGGATTCCGATAACAATTTGTGGTAATGGAAAACAGGTCAGAGACTTACTGCACATTGACGATCTTGTGAAACTCTATTACCTATCTATTATTCATCGGGACATTTTAAAAGGCGAGGTATTTAACGTTGGTGGTGGTTATAGTAATTCTCTATCCTTATTAGAATTCCTTGAACTGCTACAGAGAAAAAAAATCGATATCAGTTATACTTTTGGCGCTACACGCCAGGGAGATCAACATATATTCATCAGCGATAATACCAAAGCGAAGAATATCCTGAATTGGGAACCCATAATTCCTTACCAGGACGGCATAAATCGCCTGATTGACTGGATTAGTCACAACCGTGAATTGCTTAAGCGCATAAACGATATAGCCTGATCCGCCATAGCCACACGCTGAATTGAAAGTCCATATAAAATGCAGAATGCTCTTAGTATCATTGTGATGATGCCAGCCTATAATGAAGCACAAACACTTCGAATTGCTTGTGTCTCAACAATAACTTTTCCTGAAAAATGGACTGACTTGAGCGTGATAATACCAACAGGTAAGCGTTATGAAATTAGAAATAGGAATTAGTCTCATAAAAAAGGATGGTTGAAAATGTCAGAATCTCTGTGGCAAAAACAAAATGCAACGTTAAGTCATAAAAATGCATGCAAGGAATTTCGTCTTACGGAAGATGAAGTTATTGATGCGATGAAAGCTGGTAAATTGCAATACAGGCAGAACTATGCTCATGGGAACCCATATTTTAGACTACTGCGAGTTGAAGTTGAATCATTAGCCTTAGAGCTGCGCGGTGTCAATGGCATAGCAGAACAGGAGATAATTCATAAGCTGCAAAAAATTAACAAAGAAATAAATAGCCTTAAGAAAAAACTTGCTTCTCTCGAAAAGCAGAAAATTGCATTGATTGAAATTCAATAACATGCAAAAGTCTGACATTGCTGCTGTCCGATTGCTAATTAGGTCAAAGCAAATTGGTCTCGCATTTTTTTTCGAATTCCATATATGGTGCATTTCTGAAAAATATAATAACGAGATTGAGATTAGGCGGAATATCACAGTGGAATTTGTGGCTGAATAAGTGTCGATCTATTGATGATAACTCAGGAGAACCCTACATGAAAGGCAAAAAAGAACTTCTAGCGGATGTTCTGTTCAACTCCAAAGTGGTCAACCTGTTCAAGCGGTTGCCCATGCGGAACAAACTGATCGTTTTGAATTATCATAGGATTCGTCCATCTAACCCTCAATTTCGAACTGCGTTTGATGATGGGGTGTATAGTGTGGACGAAGATGAATTTACCCGGCAAATCAAATGGCTGAAGCAGAATACCCTCATTTTGTCCGAAAAAGATTTGATTGCTCATCATGGCCAGAGCGGTTTTACCCTCCCCAAGTCAGCAATGCCCTGTGTTGTCATTACCTTTGATGATGGATACAGGGACAATTACACCACCGCGTTTCCGATTCTTAAATATTTCGAGGTTCCAGCCATTCTTTTTGTGACCACCCAGATGATCAACAATCGGCTATTATCCTGGTGGGATATCATTGCCTATCTGATCAAACATACCCAGAAACCTTTCATTACCTTCGATGGACAAAAGTTTTTCCTGCCGAGCCAAAAAAATGACGCTATCACGTTTTTTCAACAGCGTATGAAACAGGAACAATATGAACAGACCAAATACCTGTTGTCCGAGCTTTCCGAATCCTGCTCCATCGCACTCCCGGATTCTACGCTGCAAGACCAGGAAATCCTCACATGGGAAGAGATACGTGAAATGGCGCAACATCAAATCGCCATCGGTTCCCACACCCATACCCATCGAGTATTATCCACAATCAGTCTGAGTTCCCAAAAAGAAGAAATGATCTTATCCAAGCTCATTATCGAAGAAAATATCGGACATCCAGTCTTGACCATAAGCTATCCTGTTGGCGAGCCGCGGTTTATCACGGCCGAGACATCTGTATTTGCAGCAAATAGTGGCTATTTGTTAGGATTTACCACGAACACCGGTGTCAACGACTGGAAAAACATTCAGCCATATAGAGTCAAACGGATTGCACGTCTGCTTGAGAAAGTATCCACAGTATCGCTTTTGACTGTTCTACCAGAAATCTTTAACTGGGATTCTGCAGCAATATTTCAGACAAAATTGATGGAAGCCCATCCGACATACTCTGATGCATACTACCGGTTGGGAATCATTCACATAGGGCAGGGCAAAATTGATCAAGCCATCCATAATTTTCAGAAGGCGGTTGATTTCAACCCCAATTATACAGAAGCGCGAATCAAACTGGGGATCAGTCAGGCATTCGCGGGCCGCTACATTGAGGCGGAAAACAACCTGAAGTTGATCCTTGAAAAACGGCCCGAATTTGCCGATATTCATTATTATCTTGGCATTGTTTATGCCAGTAACAGACAAATCCCCTTAGCCATTCAGTATCTGGAAAAAGCCATTCATATTAATCCAACCTACAAAGACGCTATCCTGAAAATAGGTGTCCTTTACTGCCAGCAGCAACGCTACAGCCTGGCGCTGAATATGCTCGAACGCGCCAGCCAATTGGACAATGATCCGGATTTGAAGGCATTGGTGGAAACCGGACAACACATCATCGAAAAGCATGGAAATACATCCCCGGATTTAACCCCCTTGTTTGCGTCCCACATTGGCAGCAGCAACCATATTGACGAACTCATAGCTGGATTTGTCACACACCTTGGCATCAGTCCGAATTTAAACGATATCATGGCTATAATTGAAAAAGGTGCTTTTCCCAAAGAAAACCTTGAAACCCTGTTGCGCCTTTTTCAGGAATACAAATTCACATTTCCGGAATATTCCGATATTCACTATATGCTTGGGATGTTGTACAAGAAACTCGACCGCATGAAAGAGTCGGAGAGTTGTTTTGAGGAATCTGTCCGTCTGAATCCCAACTATATCAAAGCGCGATTGAATCTGTTCAATCTTCTAAAAGATCAGAAGCGGTTTTTGGAAGCCATTGAACATGGATATGTTCTGGAACAGTTCAATCTGCCATATCCTGACCTGTATTGCGGTATGGCGGAAACGCTCCTGGGGTTGGCCAGGTATTCGGATGCCAGACGGTTTGCTCAAAAAGCAATTTCGATCAACCCGGCTTACACGATGGCCCAGCAGGTGCTACAACAAATTGACAGTTTCCATATTCAAAACTGAGTTTTTATTCACCGCAAAGGCGCAAAGAATGCAACGAAAATATTCAATGGAATTAGCCGCCACAAGAGCGTTGTCTTCTTTGCGTTTCTTTGCGTCTTTGCGGTGAATTGAAAAGTGCAGGTTATGCCCGCTTGCAGTATAGATGGCTATGACAAACATTTTCAGGCATTTGGCTGGGCGCTGAACACTGTCTTTAGCCTGTCACCACGCGGTTTTGGACTCCAAGATGCTAACCACACAATCAGGTATACTGCGAACTGGCATAATCTGCGATTTTCATAAACTCCCTCTCCCAGCGGGGGAGGGTTGGGGTGGGGGATCAAAAACGTAAAATTATGCCAGTTCGCAGTATAGAACCAGAAATATTTATTCAGTCGTTCAGTCAGGATATGAATATCAGGTGAAGCTTACTGGCCAGTTGGGACAGGATATCACCGATATAGTGGCGGCCGCTGATCCGTTCGAATCCAAAATATAGAATCAATATAACAGATCCGATCAGGGAACCGATACGGGAGGGCCATGCCTTCAGCAGTGCCGGAAACAGAGCAGGCAGTATGGTGGAGCCAGCAAGCGGCGGAATCGGCAGTAGATGATAAGTCGCCATGGTTAGATTCACAGCCATCACCATGCCGAATACTCGGTCTTCCACGCCATAATGTTTAAATAGCCAGATAACACTTCCGGCAATGCTGGCCATTAGAAAATTAGCAAGCGGGCCGGCAAGACAAGCCAGCAGCGTATAGAGGCGGGGCCTGGAAAACCGCTCTGATATCATCAGAATCGGTCTTGGCCAGCCAAACCCCGCTGCCAGAAAACAGATGACTCCTGAAATATCCAGGTGCAGCAGCGGGTTGAAATGAAAGCGCCTGGGATTGTCCGCTTGAGCATCTCCCAGAAAGGTTGCGGCAAAAGCCTGGGCCTCTGCATGGACCGTTATGGCAATCAAAACACTCACAATAAACGAGACCATGTCGTCAAATCTGATGCGGGTCAGATCCATCAGGAACGGAGTGGAAAAAGCCAATGAAATTGGGTCTTGTATCATAGTTTATTCCCGTCGGTAGCCAGGCCCATCACCGCCTTCTGGACAAGTCCATGTGATGTTCCGGAATGGGTCCTTGACATCACAGGTCTTGCAGTGAAGGCAGTTTGAGGGGTTCAGTTTCAGCTCTTTCCTGCATGTTTTTTCATCCACCCGGATTTCATAAACATTACCCGGACAAAACCGGGTACATGGACTTTGATACGTTTCGTAGCACTGCGTAACGCAAATCTCTGGATCATGAACCACTATATGAGATGGCTGATCCTCCCGGTGCAGGGTTTTGGACAAATAGACACCCGTTAATTTGTCCACGACCAGCACCCCATCAAAATGTTTTGCATCAATCGGCAGAGGCATCGTACAGGGCTTGGCCGGCTTCAATGTCTTGCAGTCTTCCTCAAGAGAGAGTCTGTCCCGGAATCCCAGGCCTTCATTAAGATATTGCGCAGCCAGGTGGAAAAATTTAACCGGTGCTTTTTTACTCAAGGCAGCAGCAAAATTTCTGCCCTCAACCAGTTCTGCCCGCAGCCAGCTTTTTTCAAAGAGCTTGGAATAATGGCTCAGGGTTCTATCCGAATAATCCCCTTTTTCAATGGCATGGCCAATGGCTTCAGCCGCCAGCATTCCGGATTTCATGGCGGTATGAATGCCCTTTAAGGCTGGCGAATTGTGCATGGAGGCCGCTGCCCCGACAAAAAGACCGCCATCTACGCTAAGTTTTGGCATGGTATGGTAGCCGCCGATTGATACGATTCTTGCGCCCTGTTCAATGACTTTTCCGCCCTGAATAATGCCGGATACAAACGGATGCAGCTTAAAGCGGATGAACGCATTATATGGGTCAAGAAGCGGGTCCTGGTATGACAGGGCGGTAAGATATCCGATAGCGACCTGATTGTCCTTCATTTCGTAGATGAATCCGCCGCCAGGTGTGTTCATTCCCAGGGGATAGCCCAGAAAATGCATATCATTCCCGTAGCTCGAAGCAAAATAATTCTCTTCCGGCAGCTCTATGATTTCCTTAATGCCGGTTTCGAACACGTCCGGCATCGACCCTGAAATTCCCAGCCTGGTGGTGATTTCCTTCATCAGACTGCCGCGCGCCCCTTCTCCAAATACCGTTACCTTGGCCATAATATCAACCCCTGGCTCATAATTGCTTTTGGGCTGGCCATCTTTGCCAATTCCCTTGTCCCCGGTCCGGACTCCGATAATGGCTGATTTATTGGCATTGTACAGCACTTCTTTTCCGGCGAATCCAGGTAAAATATTGACCCCGAGACCTTCTGCAATCTCCGCAAGCCACCGGCAGTACCTGGAAAGGCTGATGATATAATATCCCTGGTTTTCCAGATAACTGGGAACAAACGGAATGCGATATGCCTTTTCTGTTGACAGAAAGTAGATTTCATCATCTCTGACTATAGTTTCGATGGGGCAACCACGGGCTGAAAAATCAGGGATGAGTTCCTTGAGTGCAATCGGGTTCAGGATAGCGCCACTCAGGCTGTGAGCGCCGATTTCAGCGCCTTTTTCAATAACTGCAACCTCAAGGCTTAATCCCTTTTCCCCGGCCAGTTGCATCAGTCGAATCGCCCCGGCAAGGCACGCAGGTCCGGCTCCGACAAAAAGTACATCTACTTCCATCGATTCATGTTCACTGTTCATCTACGATCCTCTTTGTTAAAAGGTAACCCGTTCACTTCCCCTCCCAGCGGGAAGTTATGGAAAGCACAGGTAGAGCCGGCATCCTGCCGGCTGCAGCAACCGGCAGGATGTCGGCTCTACGACAAAAGATTATGCCCGTTCGCAGTATAGCACAGATTATTACGATTCACGATCTGCCTGGTCAGTTACTTTTTAGTTTTTTGACTTCTTCCGTGATCATGGGTACTATCTCAAAGAGATTTCCGACGATGCCAAAGTCGGATTTGGAAAAGATCGGGGCTTCAGGATCCTTGTTGACGACAACAATAACCTTCGAGGTCTGCATTCCTGCAAAGTGCTGAATTGCGCCGGATATGCCGCAGGCTATATAGACATTGGGCGAGACGACTTTTCCGGTCTGCCCCACCTGGTCCGATACCGGCCGCCATCCTTCATCCACAGCAGACCTGGATGCGCCAACTGCGCCCCCCATTTCAGATGCCAGCGTTTCCAAAACCGAAAAATCATTACCGCCCATTCCCCTGCCACCAGAAACCACAACGTCGGCTTCGGTCAATTCGACCTTGCCTGCAGCCTCCATCTGCCTTCCAAGACAGGATGTTCGAGGTTTTTCCAGAACGACCGGCCAAGATTCAATTTGCCCGGCACCGGATGCAGTTGCCGATGCAAAGGCATTGGGTCGAAGTGTGATAATGCCGGGACAGCTTTCTATCACGACATCCGCCAGCACCTTGCCGCCGTACATGGGCCGGGTAATCGTCAGCTTCTGGTTTTCAAACCGAAGGGATACGCAATCCGTTGCCAGCGGCGCACCGAGGCGGGCGGAAAGAGCGGCGGCCAAGTCCCTGCCCTGTGTGGTTGCGCCAATCAGAACAAATGCAGGTGTTTCTTTTCGTATGATTTCCGCCGTCAGATGTGTGTATGTTTCCGTTAGATAATATTTCAGGTCTGAATGATCGGCGGTCAGGATTTTGTCTGCGCCGTAAGCAGCCAATTGTTTGGCTGCATCCTGAACATTGTCTCCCAATACAACGGCAATCAATTTTCCCCCCAGGGTATCGGCCATTCTTCTGCCTTGACTCAGGGTTTCAAAAGACACTTTCCGGAAAACGCCGTCCGTATATTCCGCGACGGCAAGTATATCTTGCGACATGATTTTCTCCTTGGAATAAGACAAGAGAAGATGTTCCCTTGACCTTTTGTTAGTATTCATGGTTCAGGCTGAAGTATCCTTCAACCATCAGGTTATTACATTCTATTGTGGACATGGTCCAAGTCTGACTTTTGGCGTAGGAGCTACTCTTTCGTATATTGCATTTACAGGCAGCATTGCCTCGGTTGACTTGATCTCAACGACTTTTTCTGTGCTAAAATACTCCCGCAATCTCCAGGTTCCATCGCATTCCTTTGAAAAATATTCAATATGAACTGCATTTTGATCAATCAATATGTAATCAGTCAGTGTTTCTATGCCCCTATAGGCTGTGAATTTTGTACCGCGATCGTAGTCTCTTGTCGATTCCGACAACACTTCCATTATCATAACCGGGTTTGTGATAGTGTCTGAACGGCCATCGGCGAATTTCAGGTTCCGATTTGGGAATCGCACCTTTTCTGATATATTCGTCCGCCAGTTTCACAGCTTCTTCAGATAATTCGAGAATTTTAACATTATGATCAAATATCAGATCTCTGATATTCTGTTTCTTGATAACATTCTCCAAATTGCTGATTTCTTTGAGTGCGGTGGCAGAAATATACAAATGATAAGATGATGCTCTGTTTTCAAACCATTTCTGAGTGATAAGCTGTCTCAACGGTTTTGAGGTATCATAAAAAGCAATTGGAACGGATGTGTCAAGAAATAATTTTATCTTCTTTTCTTCTTGCATGGTATCAATCTTCATAATTCACATATTATCGGGTTTAGAGAAGGCATAACGGAAAACATCAGTGGCATGAGGCTTATATGTGTCCGCTGGATACCTTTGCTATGTTTATCTGCGATCGCAACGCCTCTTTAACTGCTTCCTCTGAGGTAAAAACCTTAGCTACGTCGGGAATGAGGAATACGAGGTTCGCGCCCTCTTGGTATGACTCAAAATACTTGCCACGGATGCCGTGACCAATATCCTCCCGTTTATACTCTGAACGGAGTTCGTCAGATTTATTATCCTTCTTCATAGATTCTTCTCTATTATTTTTTTGCCTTGTCGAATATTGTAGCAAGAAGATTCTTGATGGTCTCATTACAGCAATTTCGACATTACTATCTTTTACGATGTACGCACTTCTTTAAGTAATTCAGGATGTGAATCTAACAACCGCAATAAAATGACTGTTGACTTATGGGGTTGAGTAACACCGCGCTCATACTCTAAAAATGAATCAATTCCTTCACCAAACAATTTGTCAGCTTCCGCCTGTTTAAGCCCTAATTTTTTGAGAACATTACTGATAAATGTTTTTTCATCTGTTTTTACGTTCGCAATTAAAGCACTAAGTGTGTCCATGTGGCGACGAGAATCCGCTTCATTTGCAAATTCACATTCACCGCATATAGGACAATGCCAACCCTCAATCCCTGAAGCAATAGCCGTTTTGTCGTGACACATTACGGTTATGTCTTGTTTTTTATAGATTAGTTCTGTACCATTATCACATTGCAAACAATAATGAGTCATGGTTATTTCTCCTTAAATTGAACTACTACAGTGCCATTTGATCGTAAAGTTATTTTGATGTAGGCAACTTTTCCGATCAGTGTAGGGGCATGATAAACGTCTTGCCACACATGGTGGTCAGTGTAGGTGGTCATACTTTTGTAAAACATGGTTTTTCTGAGGCTTAACATTACTCGTAACGCTTCTGCTTCGCTTAGGCCCATCCCGGAGAAGCCGACACGCGCCGTATGGGTAAAAGTCAGAATGCCTTTTTGATCAATCAAAGCTTGGATGTCGGCTAAATTGTAGTGAGGTGTATGTTTTTCCATTAGAAAATGTGATATCCATGTCGATCGACACTAAATGGAGCACTCCCTTTGACCATTTTGCCCTTACAAAGATAGCATTCCATGGCATCCTTCATATTACCTCAAAAGTAGTTGACACTTTTTTGGATGATCAAGGCCATTTGAAAAGGGAGGCCAGGGGGGGATTTAGTGGTTGTTGGTAGCTTATCCCCGTTTCAAATCCACCTTATACTGCCAACTGTCACAATCTGCACTTTTGGACCCCCACCCCAACCCTCCCCCGCTGGGAGAGGGAGCATAAGGAAAGTGCAGATTATGCCCGTTTGCAGTATAATCCCCCTTTTCTAAAGGGGGAAATCAGACATAATAATCTGGATGGAACGACGATCAAGGCCGCCAAAATATATAAAACTGTTGGCCTGGAAATAAAGGATACAATCAG
>CAIMCT010000372.1 GCA_903839535.1 uncultured Desulfobacteraceae bacterium | reverse complement strand
GGCTCTACTTGCACTCCCTCTCCAGTAGGGAAGAGTTGGGGGGTTCAAAAGCGCAAATTACACCAGCTCTCAGTATACCAGCGCCATCTCTTATGTGTTACATCGTATCGTTTCTCTTCTCACAACAGCGGTCAAGCTTTACTTCAATTCTTCAAGAATCTGGAAAAGTTTGCCATTCTCAGGAATGTCAGCCATATTATTTGCATACTGTGCAAAAACAATGGCACCTTTCTGGTCAACAATAAACAACGCCGGCATCCGTCCCAGTTTTATCAGGTTCCATTCCTGACCATAGAGTTTACCAATTTTTCCATCAGGATCAGGGATACCAACATAAGGAATGTTTTCTTTCTCCCAATATGCCTTGATCTTCTCTGTTTCATGAGGCGCAATCACAACAATCTTCGCTTGCCTGTCCGTAAATTGCTCAATATCCTTTTTCATCTGACCCAGATGCTTTCTGGCAAATGGTCAACTGAATCCTCTCAGAAAAACAAGTATGATGGGTCCGTTTTTAATCAGGTCGGCAAGGCTGATTTTGGTGCCGCTGTAATCACTTGCGGCAAACTCCGGGGCAATATATCCAATATTCAGTTTCATATGTTGGCCTTTGCAATCTTATCCAGAATATCTGTAAATACCTTTTCTGGTTGAGCCCCGACAATTTTGTGGGTATCACTAATAATATAGGTTGGTACCCCTGTCAGTTGAATCTTCAGCCCCTCCTTTTTCGCTTCATCCAATCGCAATTTGTAACAGCCATCGTTCAGGGTATGCATCATCTCGGAAGTATCAAGACCACACTCAGAAGCAATATCACATAGAATCTTGGCGTTTCCAATGTCCAATGCTTTGGTAAAATATGCATGAAATACCCGATCATGAAAATGTTCGTACTTACCCATTTCACGGGCATATTCACTGGCTTCCAAAGACAACCTGGAGTTTGAGAGAATGGTACGATCTGCGAAAACAATTCCAAATTCTTTACCACGCAGGCGTAGGCTATCGAACATCCGGGAAACATCGTAGCCCTTGAATCTTTCAGCCAGCAATACCCCTTCAGGAGGAGTTTCCGGATGAAGTTCATAACCAATCCAAGTTTCATTAATGTCGAATGTCTGCTTAAGTTTTTCGACAATGCCCTTGCCGATGTAGCAGAATGGTCAGATGTAGTCGGAGAAAATCTTTATTTTTATTGGCATGGTTCCTCTTCACTCAATTTTATTGTTTGTCTTTCAATGCAGTCAGGAGAAATACGGGATATGGCTTTTCGTCACCTTGGCTGTTCTTTCGCCGGATTGTGTGTACTGTGTTTACATGTATGGAAGAGAAACCGAGCCTTTTGAGATTCCCGGTAAGCTTTTCCCGGTTCAAACCATGGTGCATGACTCCTTCGGGGTTGTCCTGATGAAAGGAGCCGTCTTCTTCATCAAGATCAGCCAGAGCGATGATACCGCCAGGTTTCAGGCAATGAAAGAGTTTCGCCAGAATGCAGTCTATATCTGCAAGGTGATGTAGGGTCATGGACGAGAAAATCAGGTCGAAGTCCTGCTCGCAATCATCATGATGCAGGTCAAGGTGCTTGGGAAAAACATTTTTGATCCCTTGTGCGATGATCTTGGCTTTGAGTATCTCCAGCATACCAGGGGAAGAATCGGCGGCGACAAGGGAGGCCAGGCGATTGGCCAGACCCAGTCCCACAAGTCCGGTACCACAACCGTACTCCATGGCTCGCATGTCATCATGCAGAGGGAGAAGAGCAATTCGGCTGGAAATTGCCTTTGCCAGTTCACTACGCAGGTTTTCTTTATCCCAGTCAGTGGCGGCAGCGTCAAATCGGTTTTCAGTCACGATATAAAAGTATCCTTTCGACAGAAGTGCTTAACAATCAACTCATCAATCGTTTATGTTGGGCCATCTTATCACATACAGGAGTATGGACAATGAAAAAATTCAACTCCAGCAAAAAGTTTCTGATCATTGCGGTAATGTCAATAAAAATAAAACATTATATTGATTTATTAATTTAAACTCATATAATGCCCCAGATATATCTGAGTTTGTAACTGCAATAATACAAAGGGGATATTTACCATGTCAATCACGATTGATGAAAGGGCTGTAACGTCATACTATGAGATGGCCGTTGCCTGCTCTAAAGATATTGAAGATTATAAGACGCTTCTGAAGTCTATCGAGGCGATGATAGCGCAGAAGCAAAGGAACCTCCAGGACATTAAGGATAAGACCGTTGGTTTGGTAAAGACAGCTCTGGAGATTACCCAGGAGATCCCATCGAATCAACCGGCTGAGAATTTCGATACCGGTGTTGACATGGTGGAAGATTTAACTCCAGAAGCAGTGGCTGAAGACTCTCCGGCGATAACTCCACCCAAAAAAGAGCGAACGCAAAAGTCCAGAACCGCCAACCGCTGGAAAGCTGCTGAAAAGAGCAAGGTGAAGAGGGCTGATAAACCTGCCGAGCGATCCCAAAATATCGCAGATATTAGATGTCTGCATCATCCTGAAGCATCTGCAACAGATGTTGGCCGGCAATTATGTTCTTCATGTAGATGGAAACTTATCAATAATGGACTGTTAAAATTTGATAAAGAACCGGAAGTGATTGCATTTTTAAAG
>CAIMCT010000371.1 GCA_903839535.1 uncultured Desulfobacteraceae bacterium | reverse complement strand
GGCACATATATTTCAGCAAACGAAACCTTACCCATTTATCAGGCTTGGATTGATGCTCAAATAGCACATACAGAAAAATATCTTCTCCCATGTTTTTCAGTTTTGCCTGAAACAGTATGTCTGATTCGCTGCCATGAAATTCTTCGTCTATAAAACTGTTTTCCTTGAGAACAAGAGTATTCCAGTCAACCCGCGTTGTTAGGGCATCCGGCAGATACGCATGAAAGAAACTCACAGCTTCCACCGGATCGGAAAACACCGTCTCAAAAAGTTTGGCATGGGGCTGATGAATAGAGTGTTCCTGAGTTTTCAATTATTTTATTCCTGATACTCTCGCACGGTAACAGTTGCTCCGCAAATCAAAAACAGTTGAAAAGCGATACAAAGACCAATGAGCAGCCCGATGGCGTATCTATATTTTTTAAGATTGGTCAAATTCCATAGCAAACCCGTCACATCTTACACGATCAAGCCTCAACTCTTAGCAGGTAATTCCATTAGTCTAATAACAAGCCGCAGTGCCTCGTTCACAGAAGTTCCAGTTGGGAATGCCTCTGCAACGTCAGGTTCAAGCAGTACCAGGTTAGTTCCCTGTCTATATCTCTCGACATATTTTCCTCTGACACCCGTCTTGAGAAGTTGTCCGAGATCATATTCCGGCCGGAGTTCATCAATCGTCTCTTCTTTTGCTTTCGTCCTCATATTCTTTTCGCTCCTTCCGTGTTAATTCCCGAGCATTGATTATTATTGCCGTATCTGTCAGTCTGTAAAGCCTTTGTGAGTCAACAGGATTTTCAATTCACACCCGGAGGTAAGCGTCAGCCTCCCCCCGGCCCATCCCGCTGGGAGAGGGAGTTAACGTTTACTCTTCATGAGCATTACGGGCCTTCCAATGCCTTGCGGAATTTATTCAGTTGCTTTTCAAAATAGCTTCGATCTCCGGTTGCCAATAGCAGCGCTTTTTCACCGATATAGATCGCCTCCTCTGGCTGTCCGTTGCGATACAGGCTTTCCGCAAACGTGTCCAGAATTTGGGAAGTAGGCTTCAATTCAGCAGCTCTTGCGGCAAGAAGCACTGCGCGCCGGGGATCGCGGAATGACTCGTCTTCACTGGTAGCCAGAATCCATGCCAGATTGTTCAGCGCAGAAAAATTATCCGGCTGCAGTAAAATCGCCTTCATATATGCCTGTTGCGCCATTTCGAAATTTTTGCGAAATGTATATGTGTCTCCCAGAGCATTATATGCAACAGGATTATCCGGATTCTTTGCAATTTCCCGCAGCAGGACTTGTTCTATGAGATGGGCATTCAGTTTTTTGCCGGTATCGCCCCAGTTTAGGGTATATCCCATAGCACCGATCATCAGAATTCCAACCAGGTAAATGGCGATGCCCCATCGGATTTTCCGGTCATGTCGAGTGATCCAGGAGCGATCTACTTCGCATTTTTGCAAAAAATTGATTCTTTCCAAAATGCTGTAATGGTGCCAGTTGGGCTTGCTTGCCGGCTGGCCGCTGGTCATCGCAATTTTCTTCAGCGTTGTGATCAGCGGAAGAGAACTGTCGAAAAGGGTAAATACAAAGGCATCTGCCTGGCGCTCAAAATTGCGCATGAAATAGCCGAAAATATATCGAAAATAGATTAGAAATGAGACTACTGCGCCCAGACTTAAAAAAGCCGACGTTGCAGTCGTCTGTCTCCCCTGCATCAGTTCCATCAACGGATAGAGTTGCGGAATATAGAGGATGGCAATCAGAATGACATCAAACAGGGTATAGGAAATAAGCATGTATCCAGCAAAGAAAAAGAGATAAAACTGGAGGTGCCTTTTGTGAACATGACCGATTTCATGCGCTACAACCGCATCCACCTCCTCGGGACTGAGAAACTCCAACAATGCTTCGGTGATTAGAAGATACCGGAATGGCTTGACCAGTCCCATGACTCCGGCCGTAATCATTCGGCCACCCAGAACCGGCCAGTAAACTATATTAGCGAAAGTAAACCCGGCGCGCCTGCTCAGGTTTTCAATCCTCTGCCGAACGGGTCCTGGCTCAAGTGGTCTGCACCGCCAGAATTTTTGAATCATGGCCGGCCCTGCAAGCGCAACGACGGACAGATAAAATAAAAAAAACAGTACCTGGCCAGTGGATGTCGCCAGCAGTTTTTTGGGCGATTCGAAGGGAAGAGCCTGAAGGATATCGGATGTGCATGAAATCAGCAGCCAAGGCAACACAACGGGAACGCTGAAGGAAATTTGCGATGAAACATAAGCGCTAAGGGAAACTCTGTTCCGGTAGAGTTTATCATAAGGGAACCATGCGCAGATCCAGACGATGACCATGTACAGAATGAAGAGAGAGATGCAGAGCAGGCCTTCAATCGTTGGAAATCGCGACACGAAGGGAAGCTTGGCGGTAAAAGCAGTCAGATTCAGGCCATAGATGCTGCATGTAAAAAAACCGATTGCCAGAATCGAGTGCCGGTTCAATGCGGAACTGAACCGGTCATCCAGTTGGATAAAACTCTCCCGCCCAATCCGCTTTTCAATGCTGCGAAACTGTATCCGGGTGAAGGTGGCGAAAATCGTTATCAGAAACAGCGCCAGCATTGCGGCATCCATTCCCAGAAAATTGGGCTGATCCGGCGGGTAATATGTCGTATAGATCAGAAGGACTATGATAAGATAAATGAAGTTTGCGAACACAATCAACCTTTCTGACGTTCAGAGGGAGAATAATAGCGCTCTTTTTCGCTGTAAATGCATCCGCAATACAGCTGCCGATACAGGCCCAGGCGTTTTGAAGTTTCGATGCCGTACTTCCAGCCGCTTCGAAAATCCAGATAATAAAAGGGAATGCCTACGGTTTTTCCCACGGATTCTCCGATGGCCCGGATCATTTCATGGTTCTGGAATTTGCTGTACAAAAGGGAGGATGAAAACGAATCGAAATTTCCTTTTTTGGCCACAATGGCAGTGGTTCTCAGCCGATCATGATAACATATTTCACATCGGCTGGATTCCCGAAAAACAGTCCGTTGCAGAAAGCCTTCCAGGTCGTAGCCATTCTGAAATATGACCTTGAAATCAATAGATTCGGCAAAGGCGGTCAAGGTTTCCTGACGTTTGAGACATTCGGTATAGGGATGGATATTGTGACGGTAAAAAAAGCCCATCACCTCAATACCGTCTTTTCGCAGCGTTTCGATGGGATAAATGGCGCAGGGCGCGCAGCAGGTATGAAGCAGCAGCTTCACTGCCTTTCTCCAAAAATAGCAGTGCCTATTCGAACCATGGTGGCCCCTTCTTCAATGGCAGCCTCAAAGTCTCCGGTCATTCCCATCGAAAGTTCATCCAGACTAACGCCGGCAATGCCCGATTTGTTAAGCGAATCCCGAAGCTCCCGAAGTCCCCTGAAATGCGGTCGAACCCTTTCAGGTTCATCAAAAAACGGAGGAATCACCATAAGCCCCCGTACCGAAAGATTGGGCAAAGCAGCCAGGCTTCGAATCAGCATCTCCGCAGATTCCGCATCGATCCCGGATTTGGAGGCCTCTTTGCCAATATTAACCTGAATCAGGATTTTCTGAACCTTTCCGATTTTTCGGGCTTCCCGATCCAGCTCCGTCGCCAGGCGAAGTGAATCGACTGTATGAATTAGATCAAAGAGTTTTACGGCATATTTGGCTTTGTTAGTCTGAAGATGGCCAATAAAATGCCATGAAACCTGATATTCCGCCAGCACCCCGCACTTTTCCCGCGCTTCCTGAATATAGTTTTCCCCAAAAAGGACAGCTCCTGCCTGAATAGCCCCCCGAACGATTTCAGCGCTAACAGTTTTGGTGACAGCAATCATGCGGACTGCATTAGAATCCCTGCCGCATCGAGTACAGGTTTCCATGATCCGCTGCTGAACAGCCATCATATTCAGGGCGATTTCATCCTTCATCCTTCATCCTTCATACGAAGCCCTTCCGTCCCACGCACCCCTGGCATGAATTCAACGATATCCTCCCGGACCAGGCATTCCACGACCTCGCAAACTGGAAGCCCCACCACATTGCTGTAGGATCCATAAATATGTTTGATCATGAAGGCACCCAAGCCCTGGGCCGCATAGCCTCCAGCCTTGTCAAATGGCTCGCTTGTGTGAACATACCACTCAATTTCATCCGGAGTCAGAATCTTGAAGCGGACATCGGTTGAGACGACTTCGGCATAGTGGCAGTTTTGCGCAAGGCGGCACAGGGAAAAGCCGGTCAGCACACGATGCACTCTGCCACTTAATGTCGTCAGCATGGAGCGGGCTTCGGCTTTGGAAGCGGGTTTGCCGAGGATGGTATCGTCCGCCACCACAATGGTGTCCGCACCGATTACCCAACTTTGGGGATACTGCTCCGATACGACGCTGGCCTTGGCTTGCGCCAGAATTCGAACAAAATCATCTGGATTTGTCTCAGGAATAGCGGACTCATCAAAACTGCTGGGAATGACGGTAAACTCCACACCAGCCTGTTTCAGCAGATAGCGTCGGCGGGGCGATTTGGATGCCAGAATGAGAAATGGGAAATTTGCATGGGTCATGGAGATAATGGGGCAGTCTTTCTTTATGAATCGAGTTGTTTTCTGAGATTGATAAAATTGCTTCTGTCAAATCCGAGGGTTTTGAAAAAGGACAGTAAATCCGTCGAATCCCATCGAACCGTCGTATAGATATCTTTAATGCCTTGATACTTGCAGTACTTAAATCCTTCTTCCGCCAGTCTTTCACCGATGCGCTGTCCCATAAACCGGGGATGAACCCCCAAAAGGGATATCCATGCGCTGCGTTTGATGCCAAAAAAACCTGAAAGAATGGAGATAATCAGATATCCCACTACCTTGCCTTCCCGTTCCGCCACAAAACTGGCATCTTCGGACCTTTTGGACTGATCCTCAATCATGCGCTTGAAATCACAAGCCTCAGGAACATTTGTAATGGCTGCACTGATCCGGCTGATGTCATCGGCATCTTCCGGCCTTAATCGTCTGACGATACAATTTTCCACTGAACCTCTCCTGTTAAAAAGGAATTGTCAATCAATTCGAACGATTTTAACATGATGACCGACCCAGTCGGGTGGCAGATAAACCCTTCCGCTGTTACCGCTGGACTTGACTACTTTTTCGAGCATTTCTTCGCCGAAAATTTCAAACTTGACCTTGCTTCTGGCGGGTTCAGAAAGCATTTCTCCGTTATGTGAGGTGGTATCATCCTGCATTGTGAAAACCTTTTGATTTTAATAAGTATTCAGGTGTTTGGGCTGAAGGTTATATAAACGTCCATGGCATGGTCTATGCCGCCCCCATGAATGACCAAAATATATAAAACTGGTAACGGACGCTCTTGTGTCGGCTACAAGAGCATTTCTCACGCAAAGGCTGTAGGGGCGACCGGCCGGTCG
>CAIMCT010000370.1 GCA_903839535.1 uncultured Desulfobacteraceae bacterium | reverse complement strand
CTGTTATACTGCGAACTGGCATAATCTGCGCTTTTCATAAACTCCCTCTCCCAGCGGGGGAGGGTTGGGGTGGGGGATCAAAAACGTAAAATTATGCCAGTTCGCAGTATACAATAAAAGGTGTCTTATATTTGCAAATATCGCGCAATTCTGTTGCGCGATTCCATTTTTCAACAGGCTACTGAACACTCTCGTTGCTGCATCCGTGCGAGGGTTGCACATAACCACATAATCCGGTAGAACCAAAAATAAATTATTCAATAATGCCAAGTGCCTGATTTTAAAATAATTTTTAAATAAATAAAAAAATCATCTTTTCCAATAGGTTATGGATTGTTGGGATATATTTATCCAACGTCAAAAAGTGGACAGTGGTGCTTTTAATCATTCCTGGAGCCATGATCGTGTCTTCCGCAGTGAAAATACTGGTTCCATTCGGGGGCCAGGATGTCCACGGCTTTTTCCAGCTTTACTGTGACTTCTCCGCCATTCTGATTAGGATTGATTTTAAGAATGAATTCACTGAGACCAAACGCGGAAAACGGATTTCCCCAGTCATAGGTGTAACCCAGTCGGGTCCAAGGCCAGCCCCAGGTTGCCGGGTCCGACTCGTTGGCAGTTGTATAGATCGTTTGAGCACGGTTGACAAACCAGTCCCTGAATGTCACCGGAGTTGACCAGGCGCTGTCCATATACATTTGGGTGTTGTCCAGTTTGACAAAAGGGTTCGTATCAGAGGGGAGTATCCACTGGTTTTCCCCGATCTGGACTGCCAGCGTGGATTCATGATCGGTAATTTCCGGATCCGGAGATGGCCGGAACAAATCTCCGGAATCAACCCACATTTCCAGCAGGACTTCGTAATCCATGGCGGGATTCAGTCCGAGGGCCCGTATCATACGGCCTTCGGAGGGGGGGCAGGAAGGGGTGCGCGAAAAATACCATGACAGCTCCGGAACCACGGTCACCCAAAGGCTTTTTTTCAGTGGATATGACTCCAGGTGTTGTTCGAGATTCTCCCGGTAATAGCTCTCGTAATTGGCTCTGGACATGAATGAAACGACTAATACCCGGGAATTTCCCGGTTCTGCTTCCCAGCGGATGCCTTCACCATGCGTCCGCTGGGTGTTGATTTGGTCGTTTCCTGGAATGACGGCCAGCAGCCCCCGATAAACTTCCTGCTGTGTAGGCATCCGGGTATCCCTGATGGCTGCAAAATATGCCCTTTTCTCGGCTTGCGTATAATTTCTGGCACTCAGACTGGATGCTGATATGGATAACACCATCGCTCCGATCAGGAACGCGTTGCTAATCCAGGCTGCTTGTCTGCGAATTACTTTGAAAGACATGGCTGTTCTCCTTTTCCGGTTTATATCGTTTTGATTACGTTTTCACCTGTTTGAGCAAATCGTTTTGAAAGCCCCCAACTTGTATCACATCCGACTGTCCTGTTATACGGTATTATCTCCTGGAATTCAAATAATTCATCTGCTTCTATCACGGTAATTTTGCTGATGGCAAGGAAGTCGCGTGAACTGGCAGAGGCATACAAACGATTCAAAACAATTAAAGAAGCCGAGATGGAATTTCACTCAGCATTTTCCTGTAAACAGATATTCTGACAAAAAGCTTGCTCAACATCAATTTCTTTTTTTATCTTGACATGCTTGGCAATCGGGAAAATAATACGCGCTTTTAACGACTTTGAAAAAGAAGGTGTCTATTGCAACTGAATGTCAGAGACGTAGCTGGAATTTTCAATATTTCCGAAAAAACCGTTTTTCGCTGGATCAAGCACAAAAATCTTCCGGTTTATCATGTTGATGAAGAGTACCGGTTCAGTCGTTCGGAACTGCTGGAATGGGCCAGCGCCACGCGAACGGATGTCACATCAGAAATCATCAATGCATCCGACGAAGACCCCTTGCTGATGCCCCGTTTGGATGAGGCTCTGCAGGCAGGCGGGGTGAATTATGGTGTCAGTGGAACGGACATGGCTTCTGTGCTGGATTCGGTCGTCCAGGCCCTGAATCTTCCCAAGGAAGCAGACAGATCATTTCTCTATCAGGTATTGCTTACACGGGAATCACTTGGATCAACTGGCATCGGCGATGGCATCGCCATACCTCATGTCCGCAATCCGATTGTGTTGCACATCCCCAGATCAATGGTATCCCTGTGTTACCTGGAGCAGGCGGTGGACTTTGGCGCTCTGGACGGGCGGCCGGTAAGCATCCTGTTTACCCTTGTCAGCCCTACGGTGCGCACTCACCTGAGCCTGCTCTCGAAGCTTTCATTCGCCTTGTCTGATGTCCAATTTAAAACCATCATCAAGCAGCGGGCTTCCCGCGCCGAAATATTTGCTGAAGCAAGACGCATTGAAGGGAAAGTGAAAGACTAACGATGCGGCTCATTCTGATCTCCATGATGATTTTGTGTTTCAGCGGCCTTTGCTCCTTTTTCACCGGCAGGAATCCCCGATTCGCCAATATAATGGGCGCTGGGGGAACCGTTCTGGGATGCCTGGTCGGCCTGGTTCCCGCCACAATCGTGCTTTGGACGGGGCAGACAATGAGTATTCATCGGCCATGGCAGGTTCCATTCGGATCTTTTTCCCTGCAAATAGATGCCCTTTCCGCGTTTTTTCTTTTTACGATCCTGATCCTGTCCGCAGTCGCCGCCATCTATGGCAATACCTATCTGTGGGAATACCGGAAACGGAAAAATCTTGGCACCTCATGGTTATTTTTCAATATTTTGGTCGCCAGCATGATCCTGGTTGTCATTTCACATAATGGCATGCTGTTTCTCATGGCATGGGAAATCATGTCTCTGGCATCTTTTTTTCTGGTAACCTTTGAGGATGAAAAAGAAAACGTCAGAAGGGCCGGATGGATATACCTGGTCGCAACGCACATCGGAACCGCCTTTCTTTTCGTTCTCTTTATCCTCCTGGCGCATAAGGGTCCGTCTCTGGATTTTGACCATTTCATTTCTTTCGGCCTTAATGGTACTTCCATGGCCGGTCTGGCGTTTCTGCTTTCGGTAATCGGTTTTGGCACCAAGGCCGGATTCATGCCTTTTCACGTCTGGCTCCCTGAAGCCCATCCCGCAGCCCCCAGCCATGTTTCCGCCGTTATGTCCGGAGTTATGATAAAGACCGGAATATATGGTCTGCTGCGTACCCTGACCTTTCTTGGTCAGCCGGAGCCCTGGTGGGGATGGCTGCTGATCGCCATTGGACTGGGCTCAGGCATTCTGGGTGTCCTGTTCGCTTTGGCTCAACATGATCTTAAACGGCTGCTGGCGTATTCAAGTGTTGAGAATATCGGCATCATCACCTTGGGTTTGGGGCTGGGCGTGCTAGGACTATCCTTGAATCAACCGGTTCTTGCGGTTTTGGGATTTGGCGGCGGTCTGCTGCATGTTCTAAATCACGCGCTTTTCAAGGGACTGCTCTTTCTGGGCGCAGGTGCGGTGCTGCATGCAACCGGTGTGCGAAATATGGAGCAATTGGGTGGACTGATGCGCCAGATGCCATGGACCGGAGCGATTTTTCTTATCGGATCTTTTGCGATCTGCGGTCTGCCGCCGCTCAATGGGTTTGTTAGTGAATTTCTTATTTATGTCGGAGCGTTTATGGGCACAGGGCTTTCCGGTGTTTCGCTTTCCAGCATTGGTGTCATTACCGGTCTGGCTGCAATCGGAGGGCTGGCTGCCGCCTGCTTTACCAAGGCATTCGGCATTGTTTTCCTTGGCGAGCCTCGGCACACACCCGCCCTGCTGGGGCATGAAATCGGCTGGGGCATGCGAATCCCGATGATGCTCCTGGCGTTTGGTTGCCTGGCTATCGGTTTTTTTGCGCCAACCGTCATTTCAGCAATGGTGCCGGTGATCGGAAACGTCACCGGTTTGTTGAAAATCGACATTGACACTCACCTTGCCGTTGTTACCGTGCCGCTTCAGCGAGTAACGGCTCTTTCGTGCATTTTTATACTGATATTGGGGTTTCTGATCTATCTGCGCAGGCACCTTCTTTCCGACAGAACACCTGCGCAATGCAATACATGGGACTGCGGTTTTGTAAGGCCCACAGCCAGCATGCAATACACTGCGTCATCTTACGCACAACCCATCACCTCAATGTTCGGTTTTTTTTTGCAGACACATCGAAAGATTCACGCGCCGAGAGGGCTTTTCCCGGCCAAGGCCAGCCTGCACACCCATACCGATGATGTCTTCTTTCAAGGCCTGTTTCTGCCCCTTTTTCGTGGCATAGAGCGGATTTTGCTGCCGCTGCACTGGTTGCAACAGGGCCGCGTTCAAATCTATATTCTCTATGTAGCGGTAACGATTTTAGCCCTTTTGATCTGGAATCTGAGATAATTTTTTTATGCAAACCATATCCATACTGCATCCGTTAACCGCGTTGATTTTGTCTCCGCTGCTTCCTGGAATCATCAACCGGACCAAGGCGTTTTTTGCAGGCCGAAAGGGTCAGCCGCTGCTGCAGACGTATTACGACCTGGCCCGATTGTTTCAAAAAACCCCGGTTTACAGCCAAACCACAAGTTGGATATTTCGTGCAGGTCCCCTTGCAGGGTTGGCATCCGCGATAACGGCGCTGCTGGTGCTGCCCATCGGGGGCGGCGCAGCAATGTTTAATTTTACAGGGGATCTGATTTTCCTGATATATCTTCTTGGCGTGATGAGGTTTTTTACAGTTTTGGCGGCTATTGACACCGGTTCCGCATTTGAAGGCATGGGCGCCAGCCGGGAGGTCCAGTTTTCCGTTTTGGCTGAACCTGCCTTGCTGCTCAGTCTTCTGGCAATGGGGGAAATCGGGGAGATTACCTTGGCCGCTGGCATACAGGAAACCCTGCCCCGTCTTTCGCTTTCAGGAATCTATACCAGCCTGTCGTTTTCAGCATGGATGCATTCCGGAACAGTCCTCCTTCTGGCAGCCAGCGCACTTTTGATTGTCCTTCTAACTGAAAATTCCCGGATTCCGGTTGACGACCCAACTACCCATCTGGAACTAACCATGATACACGAAGTCATGGTGTTAGATCACAGCGGGCCAGATCTTGCGATGATTCTATATGGCGCGGCGATAAAACTCTGGATATTCAGTGCGCTTCTGGCAGGTGTTCTGATTCCCGTTCGCTCGGGAAATTTTCTTTTGGATGGCGCAGCAACCCTCGGCGGAATCTTTCTTCTGACCATTGTAATTGGCGTGATTGAATCTTCGATGGCGCGGCTAAGACTGCTGCGCGTTCCTCAACTGCTGTCTGGCGCTGGTGTTTTGGCCATTCTGGCGATTGTTCTGGTGCTAAGGGGATAATGGATTAACTATGGAGCTGTGGATTGATGCACTGATTGTTCTGCTGATTCTAACCAACCTGAAGCTGATCGGCTCCAGCCGATTGAGCGCCTGCATTCGCATCGTGGCGCTTCAGGGGATTTTACTCGGCATTCTTCCTGGACTGGTAGGCGCCGGTCAACTGACGATTCGCGCCATCCTGCTTTCGGCAATTACCATAGTATTCAAAGGCATTGTTTTTCCGTGGCTACTGCTAAGATCGATGCGCTCTTCCAGCGTGCGTAGAGAAATGGAGCCGTTTATCGGATATTCCACATCAATGCTGGTCAGCGTCGGCCTGTTGGCGTTGGCGATGTGGATGGGCAGTCAACTTCCTCTGCCCATACCCTTGAAATCCCAGTTGGTTGTGCCGCTTTCCCTGTTTACCATAATGGTCGGACTGCTGGCGATTGTAAGCCGGAGAAAAGCCTTGTCGCAAGTATTGGGCTATCTGGTCATGGAAAACGGCATTTATGCGTTCGGGCTGGCGCTGGCCCTGAAGGAGCCTCTTCTTGTGGAGCTTGGAACCCTTCTGGACGTTTTCATGGCCGTTTTTGTGATGGGAATTGCAATTTTTCACATCAACAGGGAGTTCGACCATATCGATACGGACCTGCTGAGTACATTAAAGGGCTGACATGATTCTGGCATTGATTTTTCTTCCGGTTGCGGCGGCTCTGGCGGTATTCGGGCTGAAATACTCAACAACAATACGCGCTGTACTGCTGACAGCCGCCACTGCTCATGCCGTGCTGACGGCCCTGGTATGGATTTACCCACCGGTGCCCGTTCTGGATGGATGGCTGCTTCTTGATGCTCCGGGACTGCTCTTTCTGAGCATTACCAGCGCGCTATTTGTGACTGTATCCCTGTATGCAATAGGGTATCTGCAAAGGGAGAACTGGGGAAAACGCCATGACTTTGAGGACGGCTTTCTGTTCACCAATTCGAGGGAATCTGCTTTTGTCTGCTGCTTGCTGCTTTTTCTGGCAATGATGACGCTGGTTGCCGTGAGCCAGCACTTCGGGCTCATCTGGGTGGCGGTCGAAGCCACAACGCTGGCAAGTGCGCCCCTGATCTATTTCCACCGGCATCGCAGATCCCTTGAGGCGACATGGAAATACATCATGATCTGCTCGGTTG
>CAIMCT010000369.1 GCA_903839535.1 uncultured Desulfobacteraceae bacterium | reverse complement strand
GTCCGATCTGGATCTGGCAAAAAGCACTATACATGTCCAGCGACAGCTACAATGTTTAAATCCAGGCGGTTATGTTCTAGTGCCGCCAAAAACCAAGGCTGGCAAACGTCCGATTAAGTTAGGGCAAGGCATGCTTGGTAAACTTGAGAAACATCGAAAGGACCAGGAATTGCTCAAGGCTGCGGCCGGTGACAAATGGCAAGAGAATAATTTGATCTTCACCAGCAGCATAGGTACCTTCATGGATCAGTCGAGGATTTCCAAGGAATTCAAACGACTGCTGACCAAGGCTGGCTTGCCCGATCTTCGATTTCATGATCTGCGCCATACGTCTCTATCGCTCTTGTTGGAGAATGGTACGCCAGTCAATACCGTACAACAACGCGCTGGTCACTCGAAAGCAAGCGTTACAGTTGACATATATGGTCACGCAATGTCAGGTTCCCAAAACCTGGCGGCTGATACAATCGATGAGTTGGTGACGCCAATTGCAGTAAAATTGCAGTAGTAAAAATTTCTCACTGCACGAAAAGCTCCGATCCCCCACATATAGGATATAATAGGAATTCAATCCCCTACATGTGGGGGGCAAGAGCTGTGAAGACGCTATGGATTTTCATGTGCCCCACTCATAATCTCTTGGTCGCTGGTTCGACTCCAGCCGGGCCCACCATATAGAGCGGTACGCAAGGCCATAGCATCCATATCTGGGATGCTGTGGCCTTGCTAGTTTACATGGTGGGTCGCACAGCAGCCTGGTCAAAAATCTGCCTGCAAATAACCACAAAAAGGTTTTATCCGCTTTTTTTCGCGTCCCTTTGTTTGGCTTTTATATCCCTTCAGGCCACAGCTGGTGTGGAAAGTGCGCCATCAGCCGGTTCTAATTATCTCAACTAATATGTATACCAAAACCTTCGCCAATTCATAATAGGCGAAGGTTTTGACAAATATGATTGTTTGAGTTTTTTCCAAACTTATTCGGAAAACATTTCCATCAAAACAGTCAGCACTTCCTTCTGTGAATCGGTAGTAATTTTCCCCAACTTTTTTACAAGGCGAACCTTATCCACCGTGCGGATTTGATCGAGCACAATCTGCCCTTCTTTTCCCTCGAAGGTACATTTTACACGGCTTGGGTACTCCCTTCCTTTGGTGGTCATCGGAGCAACAATAACGGTGGCGATATGGTGGTTAATTTCATCTGGCGAAATCACCAAACAAGGGCGTGTTTTTTGGATTTCACTGCCAATAGTAGGATCAAGATTAACCAGATAGACATCAAAGCGATTGATTACCATGTCCATTCGCTCTCGTCCCAATGGGTTGGTACGGGTTCATCCATCAAACGATCATCGCCATGTTGAGCCATTTCCACAAATTTAGCTTCCCATCCCTGCCGGTGATGACGAGCGGATTGAATAACCAGCTTATTCCCCTCAACGGTCATCTCAACTTCGTCAGTAAGATCAGCCTGCTCCAGAAAGGTTCGAGGAATACGGATGCCACGTGAATTCCCAATTCTTACCACCTTCGATCGAACAGTCATATTCATGTTAATCAACTCCTGAGTGATAACATTGTAATTACATTTTAACCACGTGTCAATATTATTCGCATCGCATCTGAAAATTAATTGGGCCACCCGGTTGATCCTACTCATAATTCAACGTGAGTTATCAAATTCTTGGAATGATATGCAGCTCAATATTGGCATCCAATGCCGTGGCTAGGCGGTCGAGAAAAGACAGGCTTGGAACGCTCGTACCGTTTTCCAAACGGGCAATGGATGGCTGGCGCCTCCCTACCATTTCGGCCAGTTGCATCTGAGTTAGGCCAGGTTGAATACGCAGCCGGGCAATTTGATATCCAGGTCCGAGTTCGCGTGAAGCAACAACGAACTCAGGATCCTGTGTTTGTTCTGCCTACCATTCTTTAAAGGTCTTTTTCGAAATAGGGGACATTATTCTTCTCCAAGAGTTCATTCATCTCGCGGATGGCAAGGAAAAATCCCTTAATCCACACCTTTATTATAACAATATTGGTATCATCTCAAAAACTTAGGGCAGGATCAGCGAACTCCAGTTTAAATTTTTGAGCAGCACTCCCAATTAATTCCGCTAATGGTGGAATAGCATTAGCAGCAGTAATCCGGTCGCGCAAATAGGCATAAAAATTGACGCCTAATTTCCGGGTAGTTTCGGCCAGGATCATAAAGGTATCCCAGGCTCGTTTCCCCGTTTCCGTGCGTGGGCCAAAGCTTACATCCCGTTTACGCATCCTCCGTCTGAGAGCGTGTTTAAGAATTGAATCGGGTTGCTGAAGTCTGTAAAATTGAAGCATGACCCGAAAAAGCTACTCGACCGATTTGACAGACGCAGAATGGGACTTATTTCAGCCCTACATGCCAATTAATCAAGTTCTTGAGCGAAACCGGAGCGTTGACCTACGTGAAGTCCTGAACGCGATTCACTATCTTATTCGGACTGGCTGTCAGTGGCGGATGTTACCGCATGACTTTCCAGCCTGGTCAACCGACTATTCTTACTTCAGTTTTTGGTGCAAAACCGGCGCGTGGATCAAAATGAAAACCGGATTTTCGTCGCGATTTACGCCAAGCCAATGATCGAGATCCAGAACCGAGCCCTAGAGTCATTGATAGCCAATCAGTCAAGACCCCAGAAGAATGTACTGAACGCGGATACGATGTGTTTTTCAGGGTTTGATGAGTGCGGTGCTATTTGTTGCAGTCTTCTGAATGCTCGCCTTCATTTACGCTTTGTTACCTCACTCTTTGCGCGTTCAACGAGTTGTTTCCACATTTCCAGCGTTTCTGCTCCAATATGAGCAGCTTCTG
>CAIMCT010000368.1 GCA_903839535.1 uncultured Desulfobacteraceae bacterium | reverse complement strand
GCTTGTGTGGAAAACAAAATTATCCTGTTTTTGAGTTATACTGCAAACGGGCATAATCCGCACTTTCCTTATGCTCCCTCTCCCAGCGGGGGAGGGTTGGGGTGGGGGTCCAAAAGTGCAGATTGTGACAGTTGGCAGTATACATTACAGATTGACAAAAGATATCCGCTGTTGTAGTTGCGGGGGATATGGGGTTAGTTTTTAACTCGTCCCTCGTAACTCAACTCACCCCTGTCCAAATTCAGCGAGTGAACATTCAGCAATGTTGTGAATTCGATTACCAGGAGAACCATGAATCTTCAACAATTTCCTTATTCTTCCGATAATTTCAGTTATGTCATCTTTGGAAAGCATTCAGCGCTGGCCATTGATGGCGGAGCGGTGGAGTCCATTCTTGATTTTGTTCAAAAAAAGAAGCTACGTCTCACATATATCACGCACACCCATCTGCATCCGGATCATAACTGCGGAACGCGGGAACTGCTGACCAGATCCGGCGCAACCCTTCTGGACGGTGTTTATCTGTCCGAGCATTCTCAAATCGAACTTGACGGAATGCCCGTTCGCGTACACAAAACTCCGGGTCACACCGCTGATTCTGTGACCTTTCATGTTGACAATTGCCTGATTACAGGGGACACCTTGTTCAACGGGACCATTGGAAATTGTTTTTCCGGCGATATCAAGGCATTTTACCATTCCATCAAATTTCTGATGGCTTTTCCAGAGGACACGCTCATCTATGCCGGACATGACTACCTGAAATACGCCATGTCCTTTTCCCGAATGATCGAGCCGGACAACCCGGACATTGACCCATACCTGAAATCTTATAATTCGGCCCATGTCTGTTCACTCCTTGGCGACGAGCTGAAAGTAAACCCCTATTTGCGGTTCAATGACAGCAGATTCATTGAAATGCTGAAAAAAAAGAATCTTCCGATATCCACGGAATTTCAGCGGTGGGAATCGGTTATGAGCATAGGATGAAGCCGCTATATCATCTTATGGGTGTTGAAAGGCGAAGCAACTATTATGAGAAGAAAAGACAAGGAAATTACGGATCCGGAAGCCATCGTGTCTATCATCCGCAGATCAACGGTTTGCCGCCTGGGCATGTCGGATGATGGCCAGCCTTATGTGATTCCCATGAGTTTTGGCTATCAGGACGGCGCTGTCTATTTTCACTGCACGCCAGAAGGCAGAAAAATTGAAATTCTTCGAAAAAATCCCCGCGTTTGCATTGAATTCGATGTGGATTGCCTGTTGAAAACAGGCGATAGCGCCTGCTTATGGGGATTTCATTTCCAGAGCGCAATCGCCTTTGGCTTTGCGGCTATTATCAAGGACTCCACGGAAAAGCAGGCGGCTCTGGATATCATTATGCGTCAGTATTCAGGCGGGGCGTTCACATATCCTGAATCTGCACTTGACAAAATTGTCGTTATCAAGGTTAGCATCACGGAGTTGACCGGAAAAGCGGCATGACATGGATATTCAGACAATCGCACAGAAGCTGTTCACCGGCGCGCGCGCCAGTCACGACTGGGATCACACGCTTAGGGTACTTCGGCTGTGTGAGCATATCGGCTCGGAGGAACGGGCGGACATGGATGTCCTTAGGGTTGCAGCCGTTCTTCACGACATCGGCAGACCCCATCAGGATGCCTGTCTGGGTTCGCTCTGTCACGCGGTCCACGGTGCCATGCTGGCCGAGCCGATCGTTGCCTTGCTTGTGTTTTCACCGGAACAGAAAGACAATATCCTTCACTGTATTCGGACCCATCGATTCCGGGGAGTACATGTTCCCAAAACCCTTGAGGCCAAAGTCCTTTTTGATGCCGACAAACTGGATGCCATTGGTGCCATCGGCATTGCCAGAGCTTATCTGTTTGCCGGAGAAATTGGTGCCAGGCTCCACAGTCCTGAGGTTCCCGCCGAAAAAAGCGTTCCGTATTCCATTGACGATACAGGTTTACGGGAATATAGCGTCAAGCTCTGTAAAATAAAGGATCGCATGATGACTTCCGAAGGCAAACGCATGGCAGGTGATCGTCACCAGTTCATGACTGCATTTTTTAACCGGTTTTTACAGGAGTATCAGGGAGTGATGTAAACAATGACACTGAATGTGGTTACCCAAATTGATCCGCTAATTGAAGTTCGCAATGTGCTGATCAGCGTTTCAGACAAAAGCAATCTGAATCAATTAGTCACCCAGCTCCTGGATATCAATCCGGCTGTCGCCCTGTACTCAACGGGAGGTACCTACAATGCCATTCGGGAGTTTCTGGGAAATCGGGCGGAGACCTGTCTCAAACAGGTTTCTGCCTATACCGGACAGCAAGAAACCCAGGGCGGACTTGTCAAAACGCTGGATTTCAAGATTTATCTGAGCATTCTCACCGAAACATACAATGACGAGCACCAGCGAGATTTGACCAAAACAGGGGCCGTACCGTTTGATATGGTGGTAGTAAATCTCTATCCGTTCAAGCAGACCATAAGTAAACCGGATGTGACCGTGGAACAGGCCAGGGGCAACATCGACATTGGGGGCCCTTGCATGATCAGAGCATCGGCCAAAAATTTCATCAGGGTGGTTTCGGTGGTGGATCCGGAAGACTACAGCGCCGTCCTGTCCGAGATGAGAGCCGGCAATGGCCGGATTTCCCTGGACCTTCGTTTCAGGCTGGCGCAAAAAGCATTTGGCCACACCGCTGCCTATGATACTATGATTGCCGAATACCTCAACACCCGGACTTATGAGAATGTCAAAGGGTGCTATCCGTCTCATGGACAAGTATAACCAACGACTTTACATATCTTTCTTAAATTCGATCACCCCATATATGAAAAAAACTTCCCCCTTTGGAAAAGGGGGATCGAGGGGGATTTTTCAGGTGGATAACCTCTTAAATC
>CAIMCT010000367.1 GCA_903839535.1 uncultured Desulfobacteraceae bacterium | reverse complement strand
GGGCGAATACAAGATTCGCCCCTACTATTGCCTGATGGCGGTGCTACACGGATAAATGCCTGGCCGAAACGATGATCAATGCATGGAAAAAATCTAACTCAGACAATGGGGTATTCTTTGTTGGAAATCACCTAAATTACAGACTCCTCCTCCCCCAGCGGAGAAGATGGGAAGTCAACGGTCAACAGCTAACGGTTAGTGGTGAACATCTGCCCTTACCGTTGTTCTTGAGCCATCAGTATTTTAAGGTCGTAATCCCCGCTAAGAAAAGCATCCTTGATCAGATTGACGGAATTTTCGTTGGTCATGGCGACATCCATCTGCCGAAAGAATTGAAAGAGTTTTCCTATCATTTCCAGTTGACCGGTAGTCTCTTCCCTGCTGGCCTTGCTAAGGCGGGCGTTCACCATGTCGTGATCCTGGTGGACAGCGAACCCATGCTCCTTGAGGATACCTGCGATAGCTCGCGTCCTGCGACTTCGGCGAACGAAATCCGCCGCTCCCCCCCTGAAAGTCAGGCTTATGTAGTTTTTATTCGGCGTTTTGCCACAATAGGTATCTACGACATTGAAATGATAACCGACTCGCGCCGCATAGTTAAGATAGTTATCGGAAATGATGGCATAGCATGGATCATGAAAAGTGGTTTCTCCCTCCGGATTATTGATAGCATGGCGCATCATGATGGAGAAAAACCCACTGCCATCAATTGGTTTTACTCCGTAGCGGGGGATTTTTTTGTGTAACATCCCATTCAGCATGGCGGCAAGGGGGGTAGAGATAACCTGGGATCGCTTCACTTTCCGACTCCCGTGCGTGTCTGCGACACCGCCGCCAAGATCAATTAGGTACAGATCAATGGGGAGAAACACATCCAGCTTGTAGGCCGAGGTTCTTAGATCGCCCACATTACTGCCCATAATGAACATCTCTTCGTAGGACTTTTCATGGACATAACGGGCGATATCGTGAAGTGTTCTGCACCCATCCGATGAAAATTCATGAGAACGCGGATCTGTCAGATTAAGGGGAGCGACTATCTCCGCAGCTCTTTCGAGAAGCTCAAACCGGGGAGATGCGGGCTTTTGCCCCCCTGAGTCGTTTCGCAATTCCTCACTCCCGAATTCATCGGCAAAGGGAACCTCGCCCTCATACACAATGCCGCTGCCTGCATCCACGGTGATGGTTGTCCCCGGATGGATATCCCGTGTCGCCGTCCTGGTATTGAGCAGGGTCGGCACACGAAACTCCCGCGCCAAAGACGCCATGTGGCCGGTGGTGCTCCCGAAGTCGGTAACGATAGCCTTGGCCCTGGACATGATACGGGTGAACTTGGGGGAAGGCCGCTTGGCGATCAGAATCGCGCCTTCCGGAAAATGACTCATATCCTCATCTTCATCAAGATGTACAGCAGGGCCGGAACCCATGCCGGGACAGGCGGTTTCTCCTCCTTTCACCAGCACGGAAAAACCTTCAACAGGCTGGCCGGTGCAAGAGACCCAGCTCATGATACGTAGCGGCCTCGACTGAAGAACAATGATTTGCCTATTCTTATCCACCGCAAATTCGATATCCTGGGGACCGGCGAAATGGGCCTCCAGTTGAAGCGCCCATCGTGCAATTTGTCGTGCTTCATCATCGGTCAGGCAATCTTGCCCGAACTCTTCTGGTGTTAGCTGTACCTCTTTAAGCCCGGCGCCAGGGAAAGGGACGAAACGGCTCTTTTGTTGCGAAGGAGTCCGGACAATATCCCGCGCTGTTTTATCTCTGGAGACAAATATACTTTCGGGTGAGGTTTTTCCATCCACAAGAGCGACACCCAGTCCCAGTACCGCCTGAATCAGGACAAGCCCCGAATCCGGTTGGTTGGGATCCTTTGAGAAAGCAACCCCGCTTGTTACAGTATCCACCATGGCGATAAAACCTACCGCCATTTCCGCAAACTCACTGAGTATTCCGTGAAGCAGTTGGTATTGAATCGCTTCAGGAGAGTAAAGGCTTGCTACCACGCGCAGGTACGCACTGGGGAGTTCTTCCCTGTTGACATTGAGGACGGACAAAAACTGGCCTGCATACGAAAATTCGCTGTCTTCACCCAGCGCACTGGAGCGAACCGCCATAAAGGGACTCGTTCCCATTCTGAGAGAAAGCCGGTCGTAAAGCTCGAAAATGGCATCTCTGAGGGGTGTGGGAATCTCCGCCTTTTCTATCCTTTCGCGCAACTCACTGCTAATCTTTTCTACATCGCCTGATTCGGAAAGAAGCTCCTGATGCCTGTCCTGAACCCAGGAGCGTATTCCGCTTTCCTCCATGAACATCCGAAAACCCTCCGTGGTGACCAAAAAACCGTCCGGTGAAGGTAATCGAAGTACATTTTTGATCTCGCCAAGGTTTGCCATCTTGCCGCCTGCCAGATCGGCGTGACTTCGAAGGATAGCGGGCATCTCCATAACGATAGCGGCGGGAATTGTGGGATTTGGTTCTTCGAGCAATAGCTTCAAAGCAGCAGAGCAGCGCTCCAATGGCTTTTTCAGACCCGGATAGCGGTCTCTGGAGATGACATTCAGACTTTCCACCATAGCATAGATATCGGCAATGGCGCGCATAACTTTTCGCTGGGTGAAGGAGGGGTCAATATGTCCCCTACTGAGGATTTTATGCTCCAGATCGGCTGTCGTTTCGAGGAAACTGTTGTTCGCGGAGATAAGCTTTCGAAATTCAGTGTGATATCTCTTAAGGCTGGCCATCTGAACGGCCGAGTCAACATTTACGCTCTTGCGAAGGCCGATGGCTCCAAGAAAAAATAGAATGCCATCCAGGATGCCGGCAGTCGCTTGATCCGTTTTTTGAACTGCGGTCTTTGATTTGTCGGGTGATTTGGTATCTTTCATTGGTCTCCGAAGGCTACAAGGTGTAGGTAAAGAAACATTTGAAACCACGAAATACACGAAATACACGAAATACACGAAAACTAATCAAACCTATTGGCATTCCTCATTTATCGCTTTACACTTTCGTCATTCACGAACGCTTTGGGCGGGGAGTATGTGGGAATGACAAGGGAACAAAGGATGTATCCAGATGGAAAAAGTGTAAACTACTTTCAGGTTGTTATCAAGGATGCCAACCCTTTCGTGTATTTCGTGGTTAATTTCTATCATTGACCCATGCACTCTTTTTATGTATTTCTTTATGCGCTCATTTCCCGAGCTGCGGCGTTTTCTATGAGTTCGACCAGTTTCAGCACCGGGTATGGTTTTAACAGATAGGCAAAAGCTCCGCTTTTAATCGTATTTTCCTCATCGGGTAATGAGAAATGACCAGTCAGAAGGATAACCCTGGTTGGCAGAGACAGACGCCTGATTTCAGAGAGTACCTGGATTCCGTTCATCCCCGGCATCTTGACATCAAGAACCACCACATCAAAATTCCCCTGGACGATCCGCGCCAGACCGGAAAGCCCGTCTGATGAGACTTCGACATTGAAGCCCCGACGGGTGAGTATCCTGCTCAGGCTGGTCGTGAAACCCACTTCATCGTCAACAAGCAACACTTTAATGTCTTTCATTCGCGCCTCATTTTCTCCCGGAGGAACTTGACCATCCTACGCGCACTTTTTTTGCGGAGCGCATGGATTAGTATCTGTTCCGATGCCGGATCAAGTATCTCCACCTGCACCCATCGGGTGGGCAGCAAGAGGCCATGCAACATTCCCAATATTCCCAGCCCCACCAGGAAAGGACCGCTTATGGAAAGATATGAATAAAACAACACGGCAAGGCCCGCTATCGCCGCGCCCATACCCATCTCCTCAAACCTTATCTGGCGTTTTACCCGGACCGATCCGATTCGCTTAAAGCAGACATGTTCCATAGAAAAATTATCTGTTTTATCGGCGCTGGGGGGCCGGCCAGGCATCAACGTAGATTTAAGATGGAAAAGGCGGCGATCCGTAGCGAAGAAACTGATAGTCTCCTGTTCCGGTTCCCTCAGCACCGAGTGGGTCAGTTTAAAATGGGATCGCAACACATGATGCTCACAGACAATGTGTTCATCCTCTTTTGTCTTCATCCGGATGAGCGCGCGATAGAGATCCAGCGTCCGATCGACCAGCTCACGCTGAAACACCTTCTCGGTAAGATCCCCTATCGCGCGTTTGGGATAAAGCCCCCTGATCACAGCTCTGAGAGACTCTATCTCATCAGTCATCGTAAGGATACTCTCCTGGCGATGTTTTTGGCACATGAAGCGCTGGTAACATCGAGGTTACGGCGGCCACAGCGACAACAAAAACTGCAGTAAACGCATTCCATGGATCCCACTCCACGACAGTGGATTCGTAAAGAAAATACCCAAACACTCCATACAGAATAATATTAGCTATTATATTCATGTGTTAATCTCTCCCTTCTTAACCGATTACCTTATCGGCGAGCCAATTGACATAGATCACGGCGGCAATAACCAGGCTGATTGTCAGCAGTGAAACCCAGTACCCTATCATGTTGTGATAAAACCATCTCATTATATCGCTCTCCTTTTCCTAAGTTAAGTTATGAATACGGTAAGTCAGACTTAATGTTTCACTACAAGAGACGGTATCCATTCAGGAACCGATTTGCCTTTCTGGTAACGAAGCGCAAAGAAAACCAGCGACATGATAAAGAAGCACAGAAAGAACATCTCTCCCAGGGTAAAGACAACTGCAAAGAAGGAGAGTACGGCGTACTTTGATCCGGTCAACATGTAGGCAAGCCGCAAGAACGCGCCGACCGTAGCCAGAATCAGTGAATAACTGAGGATATAGCGGATTGCAGGTCCACGCACATAAGATGTTGCGATACTGCCGAATTGCGCCCCGAACATGGCGCCCACGATCATAAAGAGAACTGCGACAAAATCAACATTCCCCATCATTGAGTGCCTCAGAGCGCCGTAGCCGCCTGAAACAACGATTTCAAGAAGATCAGTTCCCACTGCGATGTGTGTGGAGGCGCCTACGATATAGACCAGCGCCGGCACCCGGATAAACCCACCACCTACGCCAAGGAATCCGGAAAGCACTCCCGTTATCGCGCCCACGACAACGATAACCCACATGGACATTACGATTCGAGCCGTCCTGCAGCGCACGATAGGGTAAAGGGATATACGTTGAAAGAAGGCGGGTAATTTGCTGGTGTTGACCTCACGGCCGACCGCAATACCTTCCTTCTCCATTTTTTTCGTCTGTCTGGTTGCGGCCTGGGTTTCAAGCTGCGTATAGACAAACAGGCCGATCATGACAACTACTGAAGTGGTCAGAAGGATGATACCAGAGAGCCCCATATTTTTGGTCCAGGTAAGCAGTCTGACCCCTTGTTCCACGCCCAACATGGTTCCGCCCACCATCGCCAGGCCCAGAACCCAGTCGATATTACCGAGCTGCCGGTGACGCACAGTGGCCACGACAGATTTGCCCGCGATATGGGTCATGTCAATTCCCGAGGCCATGTAGCCCGGAAAACCAAATACGATAAGCGCTGGGGTGACCATGTAACCGCCTCCCACACCGATGAAACCGCCGACCATTCCAACCGTCGCACCTGTCAAGACCAAGAGCAACCAGGGCGACTCGACTCCTGCAATAATAAATTCAAACATTGTCTCCTCCTTATCAGGAAATGTAAATAAACAATTCATAGATAGCATCAAAAAATTGTGTAATTTTTCAATTTTACAGCATTAGAAAATAAACGCATTGCTAAATGCCGATGAGTTATTTATTTCCAATTACTTAGTGATGTACGATCTTATCCAGTTTCAATCCCATGATATCGGTAAATCCTTCGGCCATCAACCCGAGCGCAAGGCCAATAATTAGGACCATCACGACATTCCAGGCCCCTGCCCAGGGGTTCGTCAGGATTCCCTTATGTTTGAAGGTGTCCTTGTATTTAAAACCTCTGGCGTCTTTTACCTCCGACGCCACCATGACCTTGAGCATTCCGCCCTCCAACTTCGCCCGTTTCTCGTCTTTGATCACCTTTTTGTCGATGATGCCATCGGTGTTTTTCGGCAAACGGTCGCCTTTCTTGACTTCCACCGCCTGAAGACCTTCAATTTTATCAAATTTGCCGATCTGCAACATCGCCGGGTTTTCCTTGGTTGCATTTTTGAAATAAGCTGAATGGACGGCGTACCCATCCGTCTTGGCTTCGTAATAGTACCACGAAACCATCTGCCCGGAGCTGTATGACCACCATGAGTAATAAAACAACCCTATGGACACAGCAAACCAAAATACAAACTTAATCGCTCCTGTCGTTTTTGACATTTATAAAACCTCCCTTTTCTAAATGTTTTTCTGATTTTGGTCCTTTATAAAAAAGACCGGTTATTCGCCTCTATAATGTCACCCCTAAGGGATTGGATTCCTTGAGAGCCTTCAGTCTTCGGATTATTTGATTTTTGTAATTGGTTCCGCAATACTTGTGCCATGCCCGACCCTCTCGGATTATATTCGTCATCCACGGTGATTGCGGTGTCAGAATTAGCTGTTATAATTTATTATTATCAATCTGTTATGAGTTATTTTGTCTGGATTATTTTGGGGCGATAATATACAAAGCGCCTTCGCTTACCGGGAAGTGAAAGTCTCTTCTATCGGGTCGATGGCAGAATTGTTTACAACATGTAAAGAAGATTTATCGACTACCGAAAAGGGTTCTGTGTATAACGGACTTTCCTCTTTCACATAGGTTTCAACCTTGAGCCGATATTTATCGATTTTGGCCTGGATGGTCGGTCTGGAAAGACCCAGGAGTTTGGCTGTGATGCTCTTGTTTCCTCCTGTGATTTCGAGCGCCGCCCCGATAACGGTGCTGGAGAAACGGTCGTTCAAATAATCAAATACGCTCTCGTATCTCTTCGAAAGAAGAACCCTTCGGATCCATTGCTGCATTGCCTCTTCGGGATATCCCTCGTCGGTACTCTCAGACACTTCAATCCTCTTTTCTATAACGTGGGTGATATCTTCGGGACGAATGGGACACCCACGGCTGAAAATAAGGGCTTTTTGTATGGCGTTGGACAGCTCACGGACGTTGCCGGACCAGTGATATCGGCTGACGATTTCCTTGGCCTCAAGGGTCATTCCTGGGTTATCCACGTTCATATCCCTGGAAAATCGGGCAAGAAAATGATCAATAAGACGGGGTATATCCTGCAGGCGTTCCCGCAGGGGGGGGAGTCGGATGGTGACCACCTTCAAGCGGTAATAGAGATCTTCCCTAAAAGACCCGTCCGCAATGGCGGATTCAAGATCACGGTTGGTAGCCGCAATAATGCGAACATTAACCGGTATGGTTTCATGTCCGCCGAGGCGCTCAATACCTTTCTCCTCAAGCAGACGCAGGATTTTGGGTTGCAGACTCAAAGGCATATCACCTATTTCATCCAGAAAGACCGTTCCCCCGTGCGCCTGTTCGATTCTCCCGATGCGCCGGCTCAGCGCCCCGGTGAAGGTCCCCTTTTCGTATCCGAAAAGCTCGCTTTCCAGCAGATTTTCAGGGATGGTTACGCAATTGATCACCAGGAAGGGCGCGCTCGCCCTGAGACTGTGCTGATAAAGGGCGCGGGCTACGAGTTCCTTTCCTGTCCCGGATTCCCCCCGAATGAGTACCGTAGCATCGGTGGGGGCGGCTCGCCCAATGGTTTTGTAGAGTTCCTGCATGACCTTACTCTGCCCGATGATGATCTCGGAAGATGTTGTAACAACGTCCATGTCCACGCGGGAGCGCACAAGACGGCCTGCCTCCACGGCCTGGCCGATAAGGGTGAGAATATCAGGGATATCAAATGGCTTGGTGACATAGTCAAAGGCGCCCAGTGTCATTGCCTCAATCGCCGACTCTGTGGTGCTGAAGGCTGTCATTATAATCCCGGTAAGCTTGGGATCAATTTCGCGCATGGCCTTGAATGTCTTTAGCCCGTTCATCCCCGGAAGACACACATCTATGATAGCCAAATCTACTCTGGCCGATCCGATGATTCCGAGGCCCTCTTCACCACTGGAAGCAGTCAATACGGTATGCACATCATCGGATAAAAGCTTTTCAAAGCTCCGACGCAACTGTTGATCGTCGTCAACAATAAGGATTGTAGCCATTGACCGTCTCCGTTTCGCTATAGCTTTCAAGATAATGATCTTCCCAAAATCATTATTTTGAAAGCTATATTTATAAAAGCAGGGTCGGGGTGCAGAAAAAACACCTATCACTACCCCCTGCCCTATCTATACTGTCGTCATCCGCTCATGAGAATTCTCGATAGTACAGACAAGTGTTTCCACATCACATGGTTTAAGGAGAAGTTCCGTAGCGCCCATTTTCAATACTTCGGTGACGCGTTCGATATCCACATGACCAGACAGGATGATCACCGGAGTCGTAATGCCCATTTCCCGTATTGCTTTCAGGGTCGCTACGCCGTCCATCCCCGGCATCTTGATATCAAGGACGATAACATCGAAAGTTTCGGTGGAAAGAATGTCGATAGCATCGGCTCCGCTGTGAGTCGATCTGATCACCATCTCTCTTCTTCGCAAGACCTTAGTCAAGGACTCTACGAAAAGCTTCTCGTCATCAATCAGAAAAACACGCATTAAATTTGACATTTAGAGTGTTACCCCCTTTCTCCCTGTACCAGTTTTCTCCGGTAGGCTTCGCTGACCTTTTCCTGGAGATCGTCAATTCTGACCGGTTTCATCAAAAAATCAAACGCCCCCAGTTGCATGCCCTCAATTCCAGATTCGATGGAACCATGACCTGTAAGTATGACTACTTCCACAAGAGGTGCTTTTTTCTTGATCTCTTTCAATGTGGCGATGCCATCCATTCCCGGCATTTTCATGTCAAGGATGATGACATCGAACTCCTTTTCTCCGACCCTTTTGACAGCATCGGCGCCGTTATATTCTACTACAACATCATATCCTCTTTTAGACAGAAGCTTAAGAAGGTTGTTGGCGAAAGCCACCTCATCGTCAACGAGAAGAATTATAGGTCTTTTCATTATGGGCTCCTCATTTTTGTACGGAAGAGCGGGACTGGGTAATTACCTATTCCCGGTTTTCATTATCGTTATCAGGAGGATTGAAAGGAAGAAAAATATTAAATTGAGTCCCCTTGCCTATGGTGCTTCGAACTGAAATGTCTCCGCCCACCGCCTTGATAGTGCTGTAGGTTATGGAAAGCCCCAATCCTGTCCCCTTTCCCACAGCCTTCGTGGTGAAAAAAGGATCAAAGATTTTTTCCATTATCTCTGGAGAAATACCCGAACCCGTATCGCCGACGGTGATCTCTACCCCATTACGGCGGCTGTCTGCTCGGGTTCCAATACTGATAGTTCCGTAAGGTTTCCCCTCATGAGCGTCGGCAGCATTGTTGATAAGGTTTATAAACACCTGCTGCAGCAGGGAAGGGTCCGAGGAGAAGGAAGGGATATCTTTTTCCAGATCAAGGGCGAAGTGAATCCCCATCCCCCTTGCTTTTCCATCCATAAGCCGTATCACTTCTTCAAGGAAAACATTCAGATTAACCATCTCCCTTTGAGACTTGTTCCGGCGTGAAAATTTTAGGAGGCTCTGTGTGATGAGACTGCAACGATGAACCTGGGATTCTGTTTGGGACAGGGAATCGATCAATTCGTTCTTGACTTCATCATTCAGACCGGTTGCCTCATCAATCGTGTCTCTCATTACCTGGCTTTCAGTAAGAATGATGGCCAATGGATTATTGATCTCGTGCGCCACTCCGGCTGAGAGTTCCCCCAGTGAAGCCAATTTCCCAGCCTGAACGAGCTGTTTGTTCAGCGAATCCGTGTCTTTGTCCTGCTTCTTTATGATATCGATCATGTGGCGGGTAATTATCAAAGAGATGACCAGGATGATCAGAAGACTAAACAGAAGGAAAATTAGTGCAGCCCGATTTGCTTGATTTGCATCTCTAAAAGCTTCGGCGTAATCTTGTTTTACAACCAGCTTCCAGCGTGGATTTTCGAGCCAGGTATAGGCGACTAACTGACGAGGAAAACGCCTGCCCGGATCACTATTATCGGACTCATAAATTCCGATGCTGCTTTCTTCGCTGAAAAACTCAACCGGCAACGGGGCCTTTTCCATAATCTTACCGCTGAAACGGGGAGTGGTCTGCAGGATTCCTTCCTGATTCGAAAGATATACTTCACCGGTTGCACCCATCTTGACGTGTTCAACCAGGGAACGGAAATATTCCGTATCTATGCTTGCCCGCAAAATCCATTTCCTGTCCCCATCAATTCTGGTAACAGCAATAACAAAATGGGGCGCGTTGCGAAACCCGGCAAACATATCACTGATATATATCCCTTTAGTCATCACTTCCCTAAACCAGACAGTCTTGGAATAATTTACGTCCATCAGATCATAGGGGCCGATATAATTCAGATGCTTTCCTTCATCATCTATAAGTCCCAAGTCCGTAAAAAATGAATTACCCTGATTCATCACGCTGAAGATTCGTCTGAGATTTCCATGGTTTTGCAGGGAATCGGGAGAATGAGTAAGAATTACCAATTGGAGGTCTGAAGTTCGTTCCCGTAAAAAGACTTCTATTACCTCCCGATGGTGGTCAACTTGATTCTTGAAATAGTCCATTATTCGGATCGTAGAAAATCCGGAATAGTAAGCATATATCCCCCAGCCGACCAGAAAAAGGGGAACCAGAGAACACGTCAGGGTGAGAAAAATAAATTTCCGGTAGAGTTTAGAATAGCGCTCTTTTCCCTTTTTTTCCAGATGGGGTTGCTTTACGGATACGTCTATTTCCTGTTTAAGTTCCATTGACACCCTTTTATTTGAAGATGACACTGTGAACGGCATAATTATGAAGTATGAATTATGAATTATGAATAAAAAAACATCCAACCTTCAACATTCGCTTTTCCTTCATCCTTCATCCTTCATCACTTTTCGAACAGTGCGGTTAATGGAACGCTTGAAGCAAAATATGTACCATGTTTCTCCAACTATGTTTATATGCGTCATTCGCAGTGATTGCGGTATCTGCGTTAACGTATTAATCATTTATTATCAATTTGTTATGCGCTAAATTGTCGAGGGTCTTTTTGGGTCGATAAATTGCGGGGCGTTTCCGGATAGCGGGAAGAGAAAGTCTTTTCTGTAGAGATGATGCCAACATTATTTACAACATGTAAAGAAGATTTTTTCGAACTGGAGGGGAGGTTTGGGATGTTGGCAATCAAAAACGGTTATTGATTGTTTCCCTGCCATGATTCCAGCATTATACTGCGAAATGGCATAATATGTACTTTCCTTATGCTCCCTCTGGACTTTGCCTTGATCATTGCTGCCAGCGTATCCCGGCTCCAACCGTGTTCAATGGTCTGCTGCATGTACCAGAGGCGGACGGGCAGGCCTTTGACCTTCTCCATCAGCAGAATATTGTGACTCCATGGGATTTTTGCAGCGAGCTGTTGCAAATCCAATCCCTTTCAAGTCATGAGCGATGGTGTTTTGCACATAGTAGAGGGTTTCGTCAAGGTTCTTGCACTTGGCGATAATGGTCAGATTGTACCCTCATGGAATCTGGGTAATTTGGTCAACAGACTGTTGGCTTTTTTAATTCAGCGATTTTGAAAAAGCTTGCTTTGCAATTTGGGCAACAGCTTGTTGCCCAATTGTATTATCCTGATTATAAAACAGATACCACTGCTTGACATATTTAAGGTTACATAGTGAAAATCCCTTCATGTCTGGGAATTCAGACATCAAATCCTTGCTCAGCTGAGCAAGAAAACCCTCTCCCCACTTGG
>CAIMCT010000366.1 GCA_903839535.1 uncultured Desulfobacteraceae bacterium | reverse complement strand
TACAACGTTAAATAAACTCATCACAAGCTATTAGTCGATGAGTTAATAATTTTTAATTCCTTAGTCCATCGAAATTGAAAATTTTATGATTGATCCAAAATAATCAGAAAATGGCAGTCAGAGTAATTTGAAATCCAACATATAACCACTCTGGTGATACCAACAGCCTCTCCCCGCAGGAGCGCCATTGCCGCCATCGTGCTTTTGTTTAACGCCCCTCTCTTCCGTCCCGCAGGATTTCCCGAAACGCCTGGCTTGAAACGGCCTCTGATTTGTTCTTTTTCTGTTGAAACAGTCGTCTTTTTCATTCTTCACCTTTTATGTGTCTCAAAAGTGTATCATCAATTTTTTTGACTTCCTGTAGTCGCTCAGGAGCTACGTTTAAGTGTTGGGTAATGTGTCAGTATGGCTTCCAGAGCGTAATTGCGCCTCTTTCGCCTGAATCTTTCCTGCTGCATCATCAAGATTTTTGCCCAAATGAACACCATAAACCTTGTTCTTAATCTTCTTAAAGGCTCGAAAATACTTATCTTGCTTGGTAATTGTCCAACCGGATATGTTCAAACTCGTCTTAACCGGCATATCTGGATTATTTAACTTTATATTTAACCCGTCAAGAGTATTTAACTTTGTGTTTAACTCTTCAATCTGTGTATTTAACTTTGTATTTAACTCATGCTCGTTATTTAACTCTTCATTTAACCTGATAATGGTTTCATTTAACTTTTTATTTAACCCGTCATTGAAAAAATTGCATGTTTCTACAAATGGCTTTATGACTACTCGAAAAGTGTTTTCACTCATCATTTTATCAATGCCTATTCGATCAACCAGCTTTCGCCATGTCTCGCTAACGGGACAATCGTTAGTAGCTTCCTGAACCATTTCAAGGTGTTGAAGTAAAAATCCTGTTGGTGTCATTGCCTATCCTTTCGGTTAAATATTTAACTGTTTAAGGTTAAATACATTATCCATTTAACCCTGTCAAGTAGGTTAAATATTTAACCTGGTTCCGGCTGCCTGAACCATTAATGCGCCCAGGCAGCCGGAACCAGGTTTGTCAAGCGAACAAGCCCACCTGTGCCTGCCGTTTCTTCTTGCGTTTCGTTTCCTTGACTTCGGGATTCAGGAACTTATCAACACGTTCTGTGAAGTCAACCGGCTTCTGGAGTTCACCACAACCAGATGAACCGCAAGCCACGCCCGGCCCTTTGTCAAAAACCAACAACCCGTTTTTAACTGCCGCTCTTGCATAATCATTGAATTGGCGAAGAGTAACACCCTTTTCTTTTAGCAAAAGCGGCCACTGTTCCCGCATGTTTGAATCATCAACCCAATCCAACATATCGCCGTTGAGCAATGCAACGGGTATCCTCTCATGCTGGAAAGCTGTCATTAAATCACCTGCCATAATGGCCTGTCGTGCGATAATCTCACGCCGCGCCTGTGCCTTTTCCACCTCTTCGCTGTTAGCAATTTGAATCAATAAATCCCCATGACAACTCGCCGGCTTGCAACTGCAAACCAAATCACGGCCTTTGAGTTCCGCCTTCACCCGTTCGATGAGTTTTGGCTGTGTTTCAATCCAGTCGGCAAACTTCTGAATTACCTGCTCACGGTTTCCATGTTGCCCGACGATAAAAGGATTGCCGAATGCTGTACCCCTGCCAATGTAAACCGCGTTCGCCGGTATCCCCAAATGATGGTTATTCAATACTTTTGGCATCGTAATTTCCTTTCACATTCCAATTTGAAGAGTTGAACCTGGTATTTCGCTGCGTCCGTAGAGTTCAACGAACTGCTCAATTTTCGCCTTCACATTCTTGAAAATCGTTTTATATGGCACATTTGCCGCCATATCCGTTTCAATCGCCCTGGCAATTATGACATCAACAACCTTCACAATTTCGAGCTGATTAATGTTGCAAACATCACGGAGATTGCCAACCTTTTGATGAATGTCAAATAAAGCTTTGTTTGACATTCGAGTGATGTTCCCATAGTATCTGCCAGCGTTTGAACTGCCACGCTCAAACGAGTATTCCACGAATTTTTTTATCATGTCCGTTCCGATCCTGCGAAACTGCTTCCCTGCTTCACGTTTTTCGATCCACTCAGCATCCTGGTGATTGTGTCGAGCAATCATCCGGAGGCGGTGGTATTCAGTTTCCAGTTTCAAAAACGCCTGTGCGAAAAGAACCTGCCACCTGAAAGCTGCCGGTGTCTCAAATCTCATTGCAATCAATGAAAATGCTGTTCTGTTCATCCGGTAAGCAGTGAATTTCTGTTTGCGGTATTCTGATTCGTATCGAATAAAATTGGGTGCAAATTCGTTATTTAAGGGTGCTTTTAAGTCACCCTTAATCTCGTTATTTCTTGAGATTACAAGCTCAATAGTTCTGATAACTTTAGCGTGCTGAACCTCAAATTTACTTGCAACCATCCGTGAATCACAAAAAATGAAACCACCATCTGTAGCAACCAATAAATCGTCTTTCTTTCGTGCGATCTTTTCCATAAAACACCCCCTTTTATCCACAAATAAAAACCGTGTCCTCCCCTGGTACTCGAATATACGGATCACTCGGCAAATCCCACGGCATAAACAGCTCGAAATATCCATCCAGTATGTACGCCATTTTATTGTAAACCATTAACTCAATCCAACGCCGGAGCGCATCGTCATTGTCTATGAATCCAGAAAGAATCAACTTTTGAAGTTTCGGATCATCAACACGGATATTATCAACTAAAATGTAGCCTTCTTCCATTTTTCAAATCCTCCTTTAATTATGATAGTCCAGCCTGAACCCACAACCGGACTGCGATCCCGCGTTTCCATTGCTCGCAAGCATCCTTGCCCCGAATTGCCAACCATCGTTTGAACCCTGGGTACTGCCGCCAAAATTGTACTGCCTTTGCCCCGGCTGAATCGGCATCCAGACTGCAAAGAACCGTTTTTGCGTTCATCAATCGTTCGTGTAGCTCGCTGTCTGGCTTGAGCGCCGCCGATCCCAAGCCAACCACACCTATCAAATCGCTACATTCCTGATTAATCAAAATTGCATCAAGTTCACTTTCGACTATCGCCACGGTATCCTGATTCGTCCATAACGTCAGCGCCCCCATGTATGAACCGGAGCAAACAGTGTATCTACTGCCGACTGCTGGCGGTTCGGAGCGCCGGACGCGGAGACGGACAACAGATTTCGCAAGACAAAAAGAAATCACAAGCCCCTGGGCGATCCATAGCTTTTTCTGCTGCCCTGTCTTTGTGCTGATTTCAGAAGGCAAACCCCACGCCTCCCTATCAAGAAACAAGTCCTTTGCGTTCCAGCCCAACCGTGAATCTTGAATTGTTTTCAGCGTCAATCCACGTTCGCTTTGTAACCACTTGAGAGCGCCGGTGTTGCGTGCTAACTGTTCAGAGCAATGAACCATGAAGGCTCGCGCCTTGTCTTGCCATAGCCCAAGTGGTAGCGGTTTCGCTGGTTCCGGTGTCCACGCCTGCCGTGCTGTTCTTTCCGGCATCTGTCCAGGATCAATTTGCAGATACTTGCAAGCCTGCATGTATGATAGGCCCCTGCGTTTCATCAGGTATGCGATCCCATCGCCGCTCCACTGGCATCCACGGCAAACGAAACGCCCGCCGCCATGCCTGCCAGAAGAGTTGGAGCGATCCGGCCAACATGAAAAACGATCATGGCCCCCACATTCTGGGCAGGATGAATGATGCTCGCCCCGGAGGCATGAACAGCCCGTATTCCGTCCTGTTGTAAAAGTTCAAGAATCGTCATCGCTATAGTCCCTCAAAGAGTTCTCAACGTCATCAATCCCCGCAAATGCAACCTTGAAGCGCCCGAATGCCGCCACAAGCACCTCATGTTCACGCATCTTTTCCGAATCCATGCGCTTTTTCTTTGAAATCTCCCTCCAAGAGCAGTCAATTTGATTTTCAATAATTTCGATGAAATCTGCTGCAACCACCTGAAACGCTACCAATGTTTCAATTTCGTCCCCAAAATCCCCGGATGGTTTGGATTGCTGTGCATCGGCCGTGTAAAACAGCCCGGCAAGTTCAACCATCAATTCTCTAAATCTATCCTCATTTTTACTCATCGTTCACCCTCCTTGTTTATATTCATGAGTTCGCTTGCTCGTCCAACCAATCGGCAACCATGCAAAGAAAATCTTCTTTCGATCCGGCATAATCATTCATGAGTTTTTCGAGTGTTTCGTGCAATTGCAGTTCCGAATCTGCTATTGATTTTTTCCTATTGTGCATCTGGAGAACATTTCCCATTTCACGTTCCTTCTTATAAAGGTGTTCCCCCTGCCCCGTTCAGGAGCAGGGGGTTCAATGTTTACACAAGCCAGCCCGTAGGCCCTTCTCTGTGATAGCTGATCACATAATTATCCCGATGAAACTCAAGCATTTCAATCTCTTTCAAACTCATGCCCTGCCTGTTTGCATCTTCGATTCCTTAGAACGCCGCAAACGTTCCCGCTTGATTCGATCTTCAACCAAACCACGAATAAGAAGATCACATTCGAGGCGATACTCATGCGCTTGCCTTCCTGCTAAATACTCTTCATCTGTAGGAAGTGCTGCGGCTTGTCTGTGTTGGTGCTTCGCCGCCCACTATCCACGGCATCCTAACCGGCACATCCTCAGCCGTTTTCTCAGCGTCCCCGCAACCCTGCGCCAACCCGCTTTCCGCAAACTGAAAACCGGCTTTCTGGATTGCAATCAAATCGGGACGCAGACTTTCCGTGCAAGAGTAACAAACAAAGCTCGGAGAAAGCCCCTCGCCCTCATTTACGCAAAAGTCAAATCCACATGGATCACATCGCTCGCCACAAATACAGCATGGAAAGTTCACCAACTGATTGTTGAAAAACAGCGTCATTTTTGATGCTATACTCATATTCATTACTCCTTTTTATATAGTGGTGATGTACCCCTGCCCTGCAAGGCAGAGGGATAGGTTAAGCCTCGAATGCCTCTATCTCATCGCACAAAGCGCCATGTTGCGCTTTCAACTCGTCAAAACCTTCCGGCACTTCGCTTGTTCTGCAATACTCACGCACAAAATATTGAAGCGCGTCAATGTTACTGGTGTTCAATGCTGCCTTGATAACTCGCAAGGTTTCAATTTGACATTCAACGTCATACTCTAAAACTGCTGCTTCATCGGATTTAATCATTTTCGTTAATTCCTCATTAATTGTTCATTAAAAAAACATACTCACTTCCCATTTTTACAAACCTCAAGACAAGGCAAAAGTCCTTTAATCTTGTCATTCCGCCAACTTATCTTCCTTTTAGTGTGCTGTTTCCTCATAAAAACCCTCACATCTTTACTCAGGGTTTTATCCCTTTTTTAACAAACATGACATCACGTTTGTGGCCCACATTGAATCTACAGCCTGTTTTTATATTCGCCGTCATGTTTGTGTCACGTTTGCGTCATGTTTGTGTCGTGTTTGCATTTTTGGGTGTCACGTTTGTCACGTTGTATATATAAAATATACAAACGTGACACACACCTCATGACATGACGGCGAAGCTATTCTCAATCTCAACTTTTTCGATCTTCACTAATGAATCTTTGATTCGCCCCCAAGTCCGGCGATCTTTAATTCCCTCGTCGGAACAAGCCAATCGCCACTCTTCAACGGACACCCGTGCTGTATCAGGATCAAATCCCCTCGATGTCAACCGGCTTTCTGCCGCCGCGTGTAGTTTTCCCAGAACTTCAAGTGCCACCGTCTGCCATTTTCCACGTCCGGCTTTACCTGGTGTCGCCGGCGGTTCGTAACTGGTAATGTCCAGCACAACCGAAGTTGACTCTCGTCCGTTTTCATCGAAAATCCCAAGCTCTACAACTGCCGGCCTGAACGCCGTAGGCGGTGGAAAATCGGCATCCTTCATTTTGCTGCCTTCAAGTCGGATCACGCCGCTCTCATCCCGATCAAGACGGTATTCAGCATCCAGAGCGCCCTTAAGCGCCATACTGCCACGGCTGCGCGTCTTGTCCATTAGCCCGCAATGATGAATAAGCAAAATCGTAGCGCCGTACTGTGCGCGAATAACGTCACAACCGCTAACGAATTGAACCATATCCTTTGTAGAGTTTTCATCCCCCGGCCCATAATTTCTGGAAACGGTATCAATTACCACAAGAAGGGGTTCGCCGTGCTTCGCTGCGACATCCGCCACGGCATCCAGAACGAATTGAACCCGCTCAGGATCACATAATCCAGTAGGCGCAACAGATACAAACAATGGCATATCCTTTAGTTCAACCTGGTTTTTAATCGCCCACGCCTTGAATCGCCTCGCTAATCCATTTGTGCCTTCACCCGCAATAAAAACAACCGGACCCTGTTTAACTTTGTGACCAAAAAACTCTTTTCCGCTCGCAACTGCACAACCAAAAGCAATAGCCAGAAAACTTTTATAGGTTCCAGGATCACCGAACAAGAGCGCCAAGCTGTCCGTCTCGATAAAGTCCTGGATTAACCATGACACAGGCTTAATTTTTAGCTCACCAACGTGAATAAGTTTGAACGCATGTTTAGGTTTTGCTTCAACAGGACAAAAAGATGAGTCTTGTTCTTTATCCTGTCCCTTGTCCGGGTACTTTTCTTCCTCGATTGCAACGTCCCTCAAAACCTCACTCAGGATGTCACTAATCGTCATACTCGCCCCGGCCAACATTAAGTCACCTCTGTGATTGCCCTGATTTCCGACTCTCGCCACGCCGTACATCGCTCGCTGATCTTCACGCCTTTTGGGTACATCCCTTTCCTGATGCCGGCCCACCATGCGCTCTTAGATATGGGCAGAATTGGCAAAATGTCGCGTTTTTTATCGCCAAGAATATCCCAAATCCTCAAATAGCGTTCTGGCTTTGTAGGGGATTCAGGAGTTTGTTTAGGTGGTTTCATTGGCTGCCTCCTTTGTCTGAACGGGGGAGATGCGGGAGATGAACCAGTCCGCGTAGTCGTCTATCGGATATGCTGTTTTTTTACCGATCATGACTCTGTTTTTCGGCCCTTTTCCAAGCGCGTCGAGATACGCCATCACACCTGCGGAACAATCATCGTTTTCTTGGCGTTTTTTTGATCCACGAAAAACATGAGGGAAGTTTCCAACTGCGATTTTTATACTGTTGCGGAGTTCTTCGGTTTTAATGCTGGTGCGGGTTTCTTCATTATTTTCTATCATAGTGCCTGCCTCTCGTCGGGCAAAAAAAAGTGCGCCGACAGATTCGTGAAAAAAATCTATCGCCGCACTCTTGCAGCACTATAATTTGAAGATCAAGTTCGGACTCTCCCGAATTGATTCTGCATGTTTGCACAACTACATAGAACTTGTCAAGTATTATTTTACTATTTATTTAAAACATTGATAATGCTTATAAATCAGCACAAAAAAAGCCGTGAAAGTTTTTGCTTCCACGGCTTCATGAACACTATTTTTCAGGATGTTTATCCGTCTGTGCCGTTCCTCTTAAATGGTATGATCCGCGCCCCGGCTTTCAGCCCGAAGAGATAATCCGCCCAAACCTGCATCATCTTTTGGCGTTCAGGAAGGTGGCTTGTTCTGTTGTAGGCGCGTCCGTTCGCATCCTTGACGGTATGGCTCAACTGATGCTCTATAAGATGAAACGGGAATTGCAGCACTTCGTCAAGTAATGTCCTGGCCATAGCTCGGAAGCCATGTGCAACGTGTGTGTTCGTATAGCCCAGGGTGTCAAACGCCCGTTTAAATGAATTAGGACTCATTGGCTTGTCATTCGATCCGTGCGAAGGAAAGACGTACTTCCCGGCTCCAGTTACTTCTTGCAGTTCTTTCAAAATCTCAATAGATTGTCTGCTCAATGGCACGAGATGCGCCTGCCTCATTTTCATCTTTTCCGATGGAATTGCCCAAATTGCTGATTCAAGATCAACTTCATTCCACTCCATGTTTCGTAGCTCACCCGGACGAACAAATAGAAGAGGGAGCAGTCGCAATGCGTGTTGAATCACGAAAGTTCCGGAATAACTATCAACCGCCCGGAGCAACACCGAAACGGCTTTTGGTTCCGTAATTGCCGGGAAATGTACTACCTGCTTTTTCCTTAACGCCGAAATCAAAGCTGATGATGGATCGGACAAGGAAACACCGCAGGCTATCCCATGCCTAAAAACCGCGCTGCATAACTGGCAAGCCCTCCGCGCAGATGTTCCTCTACTTTCGATCTTACGCAAAGCCTCCAGAATATCAGCCGGAGCGATCTTGTTAATAGATTGATCCCCGATGAATGGATACAAATCTTTTTCGAGCGTCCGGGTAACGATAACCTTATGCCCTGGAACCCAAGCACCGGAGACCTTACTGTAACACTCAGCCGCAACATTCCGAAACGTATTGACTGCCTCTATCCGGCTTTCCTTCCGCACAGCCGATGGATCAAGGTTATTGGCTACAAGTCGTCGGGCTTCTGTCCTTTTATCCCTGGCGGCTTGCAAGGCAATATCGGGATACGTCCCAAGCGAAATGCCTTTTTCCTTGCCGGAAAATGTGTATCTGAATCGCCACCACTTTGAGCCGTTTGGATTGATAAGCAAATAAAGTCCCTGGCCATCGTTTAATTTGAAAGGTTTATCTTTCGGTTTTGTGTTCTTGATCTTGGTGTCAGTGAGTGTCATAATGGCCTCCTGTAATCATGAATTGGGTAACTTTTCAGAAATACCCCTGATTTTATTTTTGATACCCCAAGAGTTACCCTGAAAAAATGCGGATGTTAAGGAACCCACTAACACGGCGAAGAACTAAGTACAAGAGGAAAAATGTTTATTTATGCTGGTTTATGGACTGCGTAGAATTGCCCTGGATTCTGATGGGATAGATACTTTACCTGTCTCATGCAACAATTCGTATGGGCAGACCAGTCAAACAATCACCATTTCTTGATGAGATTCTGGGGAACAAATAACACTCTTGCAAACATATCGCTTACCTGGCGCTGGAAAATATTCCAGTGCCGGGGCGATAGATTAATTTATTTTTTTGATTTCTAATTATATTACTCAAGTTTTCTTCTGATGTGCCGATAACTCATTTAATAAAAACACCAATTTCCTATGTATTAATAGTTTATGATCTGTATTTAGTTGTGCTAACAATATACGGGACGATAAAAAATAAACACTATAGGCATCAAAAGGGAAAAACACCATGAAAAAGACATTGGTATGTGGTTTCGGTTTTATTATTTTGATGCTTGCTACAGTTGCTTTTGCCACGCCAGTTCCAGATACGGGGCAGACAAGCAGACAAAAGTATTTTTTTAAGGGCGAAGGCTATATCACGCCGACTGAAGCCTCTCAGGTTCCGTTCGACCGTGAACTGTTGATTGATCGTGAACAGCTCAACAAATCCATCGCATCGACATCAGGTGCGGCGGGCAATACGATAGTGGTCAATGCGCTGGCAACCAACTTTCCAGACATTGTACTCTACCTGACAGCAAGAGACAGCAATAATAATTACATTACAGGACTTCAGGCAAGTCAATTTACGATCACGGAGCAGTCCAGTAACGAAACTTCTCCCAAAGCAGAGACAATTACAGGTTTTTCCGAGACTATTCCCACAAGCTCAGGAATATCCATCACTCTGGTTTTTGATGTCAGCGGCAGTATGTCTGGTCAGCCATTGGCGGATGCCAAAACAGCAGCCATTAATTTCGTCAAAGCCTGTGGTCCCACAGACAGAATGGCGCTTGTCAAATTTAGCTATAGCTCTGATGTTAGCGTTGTTCGATCCTCTGACTGGGTAAATGTAGATGCAAACAAAGATGGAACTTGGGACATTATTGATGCCATTAACAGCCTTACAATTGGCGGCAACACTGCACTATTTGATGGTACAACCAAGGGGATTGAAACCCTCAGCCAAGAACCTCAACCCAAGGCGGTGATCGTATTTACGGATGGGAATTCAAATGATGACTCAATTGATAATAATATCAACACTGTGATCAAGATGGCGCAGAACAACAGCGTACCGCTTTACACGATAGGCCTGGGATCGGTTGCTGACACCGATCTTCAAGACATGGCTGATGCTACTGGCGGCCTGTACTTCTCTGCACCTTCAGCTCTGGACATGGCAGACATTTACAAAAATATTGCCAAAGGACTGAAAGGGCAGTATGTCATTGGATACACCACTCACAATCTTTCGTTTGACTGTACCACTCGCAAGGTAACCGTTACGACTCAGGGCACCAGCGGCATGGCTAATTATGGGGCAGATTCTCGGCCGGTCATCACCCTATCTCCGGAAACCCTTCTGCTAAGCAACCAGAGTCAGCAACCAAACGTGATGCTGACCATTTCCGGTTGGGTGACCGACCTTGATGCCCAAAGATGTCAGCAGAATCTGACTGCTTATCTTTACTACGGTTTTGCAAACTCCACTACTTTCACCGAAGTTGCGTTAACCCTGACCGATCAGGGGAGCGGAAAATACGCTTTTCATGGACGGATTCCCGGTAGTGTTGTCAAGGAACCAGGCATTCTGTATTATCTTCATGCCAGTGATGGTCTTTTGGAAACATACTCCCCGTTCAATTATAAAGTACTGCCTTATTCCATTACGGTGCTACAGAACCACGCTCCAATTATCCTGCACACGCCGGTGACAAGTGCTACGATCAACCAGCCGGTGACAATCCTTGCCAATGTGACAGACCCCGACATCGGCGATAGTGTCAGCAGGGTTGAGACATACTACCGAATTCACAATGCAGGCCAGAATACACCGTACTTGGTTGTGAACATGACCAGCTCCAGTGGAGCCGATTTTTCGGGTATCATCCCTGGTGATAAGCTTACTACTGCCGGTGTAGATTATTTCATTTCGGCTTGGGACAATCACCGGGCGCGCGCCGATACCAAGGAATCGTACATTACAGCAACACTAACTCCTGTGCTGTGGGTAACACCATCCAATCAAATTGTACAAGAAGATGCAGGCACCACCACATTCAGCATATCCAACACCGGAACTGGAACAATGCCTTGGAGCGCAGCAGTAACATCAGGCAGTTGGCTTTCGATAACATCAGGAGCCAGTGGTACCAATTCCGGAACGATCAATTGCAGCTTCACAGCCAATACAGGTACATCAATCCGAACCGCCACCATACATGTAACAGCAACTGCTGCGACTGGTAGTCCCAAAGATGTAACAGTGATACAAGCACCACATGCTCCAGTGCTGTGGGTAACACCATCCAATCGATCTGTTACAAAAGATGCAGGTACCACATCATTCAACGTATCCAACACCAGAACTGGAACAATGCCTTGGAGCGCCGCAGTAACATCAGGCAGTTGGCTTACAATTAAATCTGGCTCCAGAGGTACCAATTCTGGAACGATCACTTGCAGCTTTACCGCCAATACCAGCACCTCATCCCGAACTGCCACCATCCGGGTAACAGCAACTGGTGCAACTGGTAGTCCCAAAAGCGTGACGGTGACACAGGCATCTGCTCAAACAACGTGTACAGCAACTATAGATGGGAATTTGTCGCTCCATGTACCATATATTACCTATCTCAATCCAATATTGGGTACCGTGTCACTTTGGGTGGATTTTGTTTATGAACCCAGTCCGATGTTAGTAATTTTTAAATTGACGAACTCTGCTGTTATACAAAATCCTTCTTTTTCATGTGCAGCATCAACACTATCCAGCAATTTGAAAATTCATATTCATGATGTCCAGCTACCAAATGGAAGTCATTTATGGATGGATTTGGAATACAGTGCGGCTCTTTCCACCGATGCAACTTTCCAATTTGTTGTTACGAACTATAAAGTTACTTCTAAATGATAATGTTTCCAAAATATCAGAACATCAATTAAAATGCGTTAACAGTCATCTTTTATCTCTTCCCGTGGGATAGTTTGTACCCACGGGAATATCCCCACTTCCAGTCCAAGCCAATCAATCTGAATGTTAACTTTAGTAGTAAAGTTAACATTCGACAAAATCAATTAAGTATAAACATATCATATAGTTAATGCTGTTTTTCCCGATATTGGATTTTTGGTTGCATTATTTAACGTTATGTTTTAGTGTTCACAGCATTAAAAATTAACATTAAGAGCGGGGGGGGATATGCCAAATCCGAATCATCCAGTAAAAGACAGCCAAACTAAAGTCGATCCCATAAAATCAGTCAAGGACATCAAGTCCATCAAAAAGCTGCTTAAAAACAATCTTAGCTATAGCGCTCAGATAAATTAACCCACTAAAGATGAATTTTCTTTACGAAAAAATACCTGGTTTTGATAACATAAAATTGACCAGCAAAACGGGGTTTTGATAACCGAAAATTGAC
>CAIMCT010000365.1 GCA_903839535.1 uncultured Desulfobacteraceae bacterium | reverse complement strand
CCTGAAAATTCCCGGCCTGATGGAGGCGAATAGCCTCAGTCACCTGCCGCTGCAACTGATTTGCATCCGGTTTTTGTTTATAAGAATATTTTTTACTGTTTTTTCCGTGTTTCATATAACCGCTCCGCCTCCTGTCCTTTTTTCTGCCCTGCCGCTACTCTCCCCCACCCCCTAACCCCCTCCCGCAAGGGGAGGGGGGACTTTTATCCGTCATCTATCCCAACCCGCGTTTGAATCAGTTGCCGCCGCCTCTCCATTTTATCGCTGTAAAAAGTAGAAGTTCTCATCAGTTCCAGGTCAGTCAAATCGCTTTTGTCGGAATGTGAAGAGCGCTCCTTACATATCTCACGGGTTTCAAGAACCGAATACACCAGCCACTGGCCGATGTCGCTTCGGGGATCAATCATCGCCATTCGTGCGGATGCTGAAAGAAACGGCTCATCCACCGAAACAGCCTGCTCCGAATCAAAGATGTTGTACAGGTGGTTCAGCATTCTTAGCGCATCTGTCCGGTATCCCAAATCAACAGCCATTCGTATTGCAGTCAGAATCCGTGAAACCGTGGCGTTGCGCTGTAACAGGTCTGTCATCAATTCGTAGCCGGTTATTAAGGCGCAGTAGCGATCTGATGTGTCATAGTCCGGCAACTGGGAGACAGAATATGCAGACAGCGCCAGTTGGTGTGCCTGCCAATCCGGGTCACTGGTATGCTCCGACATATACTTCTGCCACAGTTGAAGACATTGCAGCATATATGGAAAGCCCTGAAGGTAATCAATCCATGTAGCGGGAGAAACAGCGGCAAGAGAAAATTTATCGCCCTGCCGGTGACTTAGAAGTCCTTGCTGCAAAAGTGTTTTCGCGCAGCCGGACTTGTAGAAGAAGAGATTCTGTTCAAACCCAGCCAGTGTAGTTGTTATGGTAAATGGCACCAGAATGCCAAGCCCAGGGATCAACCGGCAACTTTGGTATCCCATCTCCATAAATGATTTGGCCATTTCCGGGCCAGTATTCCCGCGCCCGATTTCATAAAAAACCAGCGGTGAACAGGATGCCAGAATACGTTTGCAGGTTTCAATAACGCCATCTTCCTGACCATGGCTATTTATTCTAAGAAAATCAGGGTTCCAATCCAATGACTTCTGTTCATCATTAGGAATACATGTTTGAATCAAATTGACGTGTTCCAGACGGTTGATACTGATGCTCCGGACAAGACAGGCCGCCATTAACCGATCAGATTCAATAGCCCACACCTTTCCTGATGGTCCAACCGCGTTGGCGGCTGTCAGGGTGTATGCACCGTAATTCGCCCTGATATCCATCACGTTCATACCTGGCTTTAAAAAAGTCCGTACAAAAGCGATTTCCTGCTCGAACCAGTCCGGACTTTCCAGCAGAATATCAGATGGTATGCCCTGAACAGAACCTGAAACACAGACAGCGATATCTCCTTCAATAGTAACAGTCTTCACATCCGCAGGATCACGGCCTTCGGCAATCAGACGCGCGCACCAGTTTTGCCAGATACGGCGATAGGCAGCCTCGATCTTTATGACGAATCCTTGTTGATCCATCAGGGAAGATGCCTGCATTTTATGGCGACAAATTGATCTCCAGGATTGTAGAAAGTCAGTATCACCGGCAAGCCTCACCGCTTTTTGAATGTAATCACTTTCCGATGCAGCAATACCTTCATGAAATGCAATCTGACCAAGTATGCTGGCCCCGACTCTCGAAGCATGTGTATTTCCTGTTAGTGTAATAACTGGAACCCCCATCCACAGGGCTTCGCAGGTTGTGGTTGTGCCGTTATAGGGAAAGGTATCCAGTGCAATATCCACCCGGAGATACTGTGCTAAATGTTCATTAAAAGGAAGATATGGCAGAATCTCGATTCGAGAGGCATCAACACCGTTTTGGACAAACAGGGACAGCAACTGCTGCTTGGCTCTCTGATCTGATGATATGCTCGATTTTAAAATCAGTCGTGAATTATCGACTTGCTTCAGCAGGTCTGACCACACCGCAACTACTTTTTCATTGATTTTAGCTCTGTTGTTAAAAGACCCAAAGGTAATGTAACCGTTTTTCAAACAGGGAGCATCCGATACACCCGGGCTTCCTATCGAAGGTTGATAACACAAAAACCCTCCGGCAAGACGTATCAGCTCTTCCGTATAATACGAATCGGTCATACCTGGCGGATCTGCAGTGGCATCGGTAATTCGATAATCCATTGATGGCAGTCCCGTTGTGTTGGGATACCCAAGATATGAGACCTGCACAGGGGCGGGTTTGCTGGCAAACAATTTCATGCGGTTATTCCCGGTGTGCCCGGTGAGATCCACAAGAATATCAATCTGATCTTTCTGGATACTTTCAAATACCTTGTCATCTGGCATTTTGTAAATATTTCGCCAGTGATCTGCATTAGCCATCATACTCTGGGTGACTTCATCCGGTTTTGTAACGTCAGCGTAGCAGTAAACTTCGATCTGTCCACGATCATGGCCCTGAATGAGCGAATGAATGAAAAACGCAACCGAGTGAATACGAAAATCCGGCGATACATATCCAACACGGATTCTGCGATTAACCGTCGGATCATTGGCAAACTCCCTTGAAGCGCCAGAATCTTCCGGCGCATGTCGTTTAGCCCACTCCTGGTGATGTCTGAAAACGGTTTCAGGGTCAATGTCTTCGAGATAGCTTAAACAAAACAAAAGATTGGAATTAGCCAATGCATCGTTCGGAGTAGATTGAACAACATGCCGAAAACCTTCGATCGCTTTTTCAATCTTGCCCTGATCCTTATAGACACATGCCAGATTGATATGAGCCAAATAAAATTTCGGATTACGGGATATCGTATATTCATACCAGTCCACTGCCAGATCAAGTTCCCCCAGAAGCTGATTGGAACCGCCAAGATTATAAGATGCCTCGGAATAATTAGGATTCAGGTCGATTGCTCTCTGAAAACAAGAAATAGCCCCTTTCAGATCGCCGCTGTCTTTCAGGGCCGCCCCCAGATTGTTGTGATAGCTGTAATCTCTTTCATTCAACAACACAGCGGATCGAAACGAGCAAATGGCTGAATCATACTGTTCGCGCTGATAGGCTATCAGGCCTGCAAGGTTTACGGCGTGCGCATCTTCAGAATGATTATTAAGATAGGGCTGAAGCCTATCTTCTGCTTCCTGAAGCATTCCGGCGCGATATTGCTCCAAAGCTTCCTGGAAGAGGCTTTTTGTCTCCTGTGGCTTTCTATTTTTTGGATGCCCCTTGTGGCTGGATCGCTGCTTTTTCTGATGATGCATATAGTTCTCCGATATATTGTTCACTACAGGCGCATTGCACCTGAAGATTTCAGAAAAAATGATATTCATCAACACAATAAGCAAAGAATGTGCCTATTCTAAATTTATATATATATCGGGATATTGTAAATGAAGACAGTGAGTGCAGAAGTGAATTGTCAATTTCTTGACATCAGCATAGAAGAATGATGTTTGGATTTCCAGAATCAATCTGGGGATAGGCGACGATTATCTGTATTCTGGTACAACTGAATTTAAGGGAATGAACACCTGGAATCCTTTGCTGGTCAGAAAGCGTATTGAGTTTCCGGACATGGATATGAAAAAACACTACTGTTTTGAGGAGAAGCAGATATTTCCGGAATATTATCTGATACAGGTGGAGCGGTATGTTATACTGCGAACTGGCATAATCTGCGCTTTTCATAAACTCCCTCTCCCAGCGGGGGAGGGTTGGGGTGGGGGATCAAAAACGTAAAATTATGCCAGTTCGCAGTATAAGTTGCGAATAGTGTAACGCTTAAAACCTGTTTTTGTGACGAAATAGTGTAACGCCTTATAAAACTCAATTAATCTTTATGCTTATATTGTTTTTCGGTAAAAATACCCCATCCTCAATTATGCTTCCTTTCCAATTGCTTCTGTCTCCCGGCTCCACTCGTAAACCGTCGTATAATACACCCCAGCTATCTTGGATGCTTCTTTAACACCAATCCCTTTGGCATTCTCAACGATTGCAACCTTCTGCTGCTGATCAAACTGCTTTTTGCTCATATCACTTTCTCCTTTCTTCTCTCTGGAGAAAGTGTTACCTTTGTTCAAGAAGATTTTTATGGATTCCTACTATCAGAAACACCTAATGCATTAAAAACAAAAAAAGGATATACTGCAAACGGGTGTAATTTGCATTTTTAAACATCTACAGCAACACGAAAGGAGCTTACATGGTTATCGAATTTATACTGAAGCATTGGGGGTATCTATCCTTGCTGATCCCCGCAGCCATCCTGATATTTGAATCCGCTGTCATTGTGGGTGGAAATGAGATTGCTCTTATCGAGCGCAGGTGGTTCGGCAGCAAGATGCCCCAAGGGCGGGTTGTGGCCCTTGGCAATGAAGTTGGTATCCAGGCCCGGACGCTTGGTCCTGGCCTGCATTTCCTGATCCCCTTTATCTACAAGGCGACTAAAAGTGTTTTTACCGAAATACTCGAAAACGAAATTGGCCTGATCGAGTCGGTGGACGGATCATCAATTCCGGCCGGAAACATCTTTTCTGCTGTTGTGGCCGGTCATAATTCATTTCAGGATGGTGAAGCCTTTATCAAAAATGGTGGTCAGAAGGGGCCGCAGATCGAGGTGCTCCCCCCAGGTAAATACCGAATCAACCCTTATCTGTTCAAACTGACTAAAGGCAATGTCACCGAAATCAAGGATTCCGAGATCGGCATTGTGGAGTCGGTTGACGGTGTCGCCATCCCGGAAGGGAAGATATTTGCTCAGGCGGTGGAAGGGCACTCATCATTTCAAAGCGGCGAAGTCTTCATAAAGAACGGCGGCCAGAAGGGACCGCAGATTGAAATCATCCCACCGGGTAACTATCGCATCAATCCCTATCTTTTCAAGGTTACCAAAGGTGCGGCCACCAGGATCAGTGAAGGTGAAATCGGTTTGATCGAGTCTGCCGACGGTTCTGCTATTCCAGCAGGGCGCATCTTTGCGAACGTGATTGTTGGTCACAACTCCTTCCAGTCCGGCCAGGCATTTATCAAGAACGGCGGCCAGAAAGGACCGCAGACGGAGATACTGCCTCCAGGAGCCTACCGCATTCATCCGAACCTCTTCAAAATCACCAAGGCGAAGGCAGTGGTGATCGCGAAGGGAGAGGTAGGTATGATCACGGCGCAGGATGGCGCATCCATCCCGATGGGACGCCTTTTGGCTCAGAGCGTGCCGGGACATTCCAATTACGAAAACGGCGAGGCGTTTCTGAAAAATGGCGGTCAGAAAGGGCCGCAGATAGACGTTTTGTTGCCCGGTACCTACCGCATAAACCTGAATCTGTTTCAGATACAGATAGCGCCAGCTGTCGTCATCGAAGCCAACAAGGTCGGCCTGATAACGGCCCTGGACGGTGTTCCGCTGCCGGATCGGGAATATGTCGCCTGTCCCATCACCGGTCATAACGATTATCAGGACGGCTCAGCCTTTTTGACCAAGCAGGGACAGCGTGGCCCGCAACTTGACGTGCTACGGCCGGGAACCTACTATGTCAACCCATTCATGTTCAGCGTGGAAATAGATGCTGTTGCTGTCATTGAGCGCGGCCAGGTCGGGGTGGTGGTTTCCAACGTCGGCGATGACCCTACGGATGAGATGAAAAAACGCCTCGGCTCAACCCAGATCGGGGCTTCCGAGGAGGAAGGCAAAGAAAAATATGTCGTGCCAAAAGGGTTTCGCGGCATCCAGGAGGAGGTTGCCGGTCCTGGTCGCTATTACCTCAACAGACGGGCCTTTATGGTGTATATCATAGATACTACCAACATCACTATCGACTGGGACGATCAGGAGGACACACGCTTTGACCAGTTGACGGTCATCTCCAAGGATGGTTTTCCAATCCAGGTAGCAGTCAAGGTCGTTATCCGTGTTCGACCGGATCAGGCACCCTATATGGTCGCCAAGGTTGGCTCGATTGATAACCTGATTCAGCATGTCATCCATCCGATGATTGACTCTTCATTCAGGAATCAGGCATCCACCGCTTCGGCGATGAACTTTCTCCAGAGTCGCTCGGAAGAACAGAATAAGGCAGAAACCCGCGCTCGTGCCGATCTTGAACGATACCATGTCGAATGTGTTTCGGTTCTGATCTGCCAGATCCGTCTGCCCGAGGATCTGATGCAGACCCAGACCAAGCGGATCATCGCCGAACAGCAGCAGGAGATGTACAAGATGGAGCAGCGGTCGCAGGCTGAACGTACCGAGATGGAGAAGATGCGCGCCACCGCTGATCAGCAGCCCACCCTGGTTGCATCCGAAATAGCAGTGAAGGTGGCCACCCAGAAAAAGACCGAGATGATCACCTTGGCAGAAGGTAACGCAGAAGCCAAAGCGCTTGAAGGCGCCGGTGAGGGCAAGCGGCTGAAAGCCATCGGTGACGGTGAGGCGTCCAAGATTGCGGCTATCGGTGAAGCGACCGCTCAGGCCTACAGCAAACAGCAGGAGGCCATCGGTGAAGAGGCCATCAAGCAGATCAAGATCGTGGAACTGATTGCAGCCGCCATTGAAAATGGCGACATCAAGATTGTCCCTGATGTTCTTGTTACAGGTGGTGGCAATGCCGCAGACGGATTGATGGGTATGTTGACCAAGTTTTTGCCCGGAGTAGATATTCCTGCTCTGCTAAGAAAGCCCGCTCCAGCAGCACCAGAGAAGCGTTAGGAAATTATAGCAATACGGTTCAACACAACATCGAAATCCAGAAAGTATCTGACGGTCGCATATCGATAAGGGGATTCTCCATGATATCCGCGGCAAACATGACCTCGAAGAAGCGCCAGGCACCTATAAAGATTTGATGTGGTGATGGAAGAGCGGCAATATCTTGTGGATATTGTCGTAAGTTGTCAGTGATGATGCCGAACAGTTTAATGTCTTCAATCATACCCTTTGTTGGATTCGCGCGGAACGTATTCTGAATAAACTCTTGCACCGAGTGATGCAAAGCTGCAAATTTTAGTGGTTTTTAGTGGCTATTCTTAGTTTTATAATTTCCAAAATATTAGATATGTTTAAAATCAATATGTTGGTATTTGGCATTAGTTTTGCTTGTAAAAAATCTTCGTTCAAAAAATGGTGAATATCATAAATATTATCAAATTGTTAATGGGTTTCCGTTCAGATACTATATAAAAGATGCCGATTTTTTCTATTTCTCTTATCTCAGGTTAGCATCAACTGTCACTTTCACCCTGATATACTCTCTGTCTGGCATCTGCCGCCGATTTAAGCACCCCGACGTTAACGTCCACATAATCAAATATCCGAGCCTGGTGTTTACCGGGCGATGGGCGAAGCACCCTGCCGATATATTGTAGCACCCTGCCGCTGAAGCGGATGGGGGTTGTCAGAAAAAGAGACGACAGATTCGGGCAGTCAAATCCTTCACCAAGGAGCTGACCGGTTGCGATCAGAACTTTGATGTTTCCCTCTGCCAGCTCTTTAAGAATATGCACCCTCTGGCCGGCATCCACATCTCCGGTCAGCACTTCGGCGGCGATTTTATGCCGGAAGGTCAGTATGGCTCTCAGGGTTTCGCAGTGATGTTTTCTATCTGATAATACCAGGCAGATTCCGTCTGTTTTTTCCGCCTCAATCGCCACGTCTGAGGCGATCAGGCGGTTGCGCAAGTCGTCCGTCGTCAGCTCCGCCAGCATTTTGCTGTAAGCTTTTGTCGGATCATGATGGGCCTTGAACTCGGTCTGGCGCACCACAATTTCTGCATGCAGAATATCACCGGAATCAATCAGTTGATTCTTGTTAATCGAATACTGAACATCTCCCAAGTGCCAGAAGATCAATTGAGACAGATTATCCCTGCGCCAGGGCGTGGCTGATAACCCCATCATATATTTTGAATCAAACAGCGAGACAGCCTCGGTAAATGTCCGGCTGGGGCACCGGTGGCATTCATCGACAATCAGAAACCCGATGTGGGGTGCGATTTCCTCGGCGCATTTGTACAGCGATTGAATCAGGGCAACTGTGATGTGGGTTCCTATTTTCTTTTTTCCGCCGCCGATCCGTCCAATTTCTGCTTCTGGAATGTTCAAAAATGTTTGAATGCGATTTACCCATTGATCGGCCAGATCCTGCGTATGTACGATGATCAGGGCTGGTTGTCGCCGGTCGGCGATCAATGCCAGGGCCATGATGGTTTTACCGCTTCCGGTTGGCGCAGAAAATGTGCCAAAATGTTTTGGCCCCAGGGCCTCGACTGCGGTTTTCTGAAACGGTTTCAGCATTCCGGTAAAGGTAAAATCAAGCAGAGAAAGAGTTCGCCGGTTATCATGAATGAGGTACTCGATGCCATCTTTTTTACAGCGGCGGATCAACTGCCCCATGTATCCCCGCGGCAAGATCAGACTGCCATCTGGCATCCGGATAAAAAAGCAAAGCGTCTTGGGGGTTTCCCGGTTCCACCTTCCCATGCGGTCATTTTCCAGCCATTTGGGATTGGGAATTTCCAATTGATTACTCAGGAGTTGATCAAGAGTATCTGGAATTTCTTCGAGCCGAATATCCTTGCAGATCGTTATCTGAAGAGGTTTTGCAGTTGGCATGGTTTTATGATGGGTTACCGCCCGGCCCGTTTCTTGACCAAAAGAAGACCGGGGCTGTTATGCAGGTACATGAGGGAAGAAGCGTGTCCGGCATCAATAAAAAACATTTCCAGATCCTCAAAAAGGACTTTTTTATCCGGCCAGGTAAACTGTTTTTCACGGTTTTTAAGAACATTCCATGTGGATTCAGCCGTAGGGTTGTCCTGAAAAATCCGAATCATTGCTGCATCGCAGAGAAACATCTGGCAGACAATCGGCTTGATCCGCCACAGACAGCCATGCGGCCCCAAATAAACACATTTGGGGCCGGTATTTGGTTTTTGGAGAACGGTCAACAGAAACTTTTGTTCATCCAAAGTGGAAAACAAGGCGTTTATAACGATATCCGCAAAAAAAGTGATGATGCCTTCCCTGGAACAACAGGCGCTGAGGCTGCTTTGAAAGCATTTTTGCGTACAGATGGCCGCAAAATATGTATTCAGAAAGGTGTCCACGTCATCCCGGAACATCAGATATTCGCGGGATGCTGTTTTTAGGGCTTCGATCTGGCATGAAGAGAGCGTACCTATATGTGTTGACACCATAAGAATGGCTTCATGCTGCTCCTGCTGATAGGGACTGGTCTGCATTTAGTGGCTGCACTCGCCATCTGGGCCGTGTCCGGAACAGGTCATATCCATACTGAAATCAATTAGTTTACCGATTTTGATCCGTTCCAGATTTTCCGAAACGCTGCCCTCGACACCTCGATATACCTTGATATTGGCAGCCCGCAGTTTTTGAAGCGCGCCTTTGCCGATGCCACCGACTACAATGGCATCAACGGGTTTTCCGTTCAGTGCATTTAGGGGCTGACACTGTCCGTGAACATGGTCCCTGTCTGGATTGATCACGGTTTCAAAATTGTCAGACTCCGTATCCGCAACAATAAAAAATACAGCAGATCCGAAATGGTTGAATAAAGGGCTTTGCAGGCCGAAATTCTGTTGGGTTGGGAAAGCAATTTTCATTTCATATCCTCTTGATCATCAAAAATGTTTTTGTTGTCGGCATGCTGCGAACAGACGTAATCTGCGCTTTCCATTGGCTCCCTCTCCCAGCGGGGGAGGGTTGGGGTGGGGGTAAAACGCAAAATTATGCTCGTTCTCAGTGTATGTTGCGACAAAAAATAAAAGATTGTCGTCAGACTTTTCTCCATCAGGTCAAACTGTCCTGAACGCTTAGGATAAGACGGTTTCATAAAAAATCAATTTTCATCCCTAACTGTATGCCTTTTTTGATAATACTATCATTGTAAAAATGTATCAACACGAATCGTCCCTCCCCACAAGGATACCTGTTGACAAAACATCAATCCCGAATTAGATGTTTCTAAAAATTGTTGTTCATTCAGGAGACAGGTTAAATGTCGCCAGTGTTGTTGAAAAGACGAAACAACTGATTCGAGGATACCATGGTCATTGATTTTCACACTCATATTTTTCCAAAAGACATCTGCGAGCATCGTGACAACTATTTTCCTGGCGAACCAGAGTTCAGGCTGTTGTACGACTCCCCCAAATCCAGGCTGATGGGTGCTACCGAATTGATATCTACCATGGATGAGCAGGGAATCGACAAATCCGTGGTGTTTGGTTTTCCATGGAACCGCTTTGAAACCGCGCAGTTTCAAAACGACTATATATTGGAAGTGGTTAAAACCCATCCGGATCGTTTGATCGGATTTTGCTGCCTGAATCCATCGCATCCTTATGCGACAAAGGAGGTTGACCGATGCATTCAGGGGGGGCTGAAGGGCGTTGGAGAGCTGGCATTCTATCAGTCAGGAATCGACGAGCCGGTTTTAGATGCACTTTCTCCGATCATGTCCCTTTGTGCGGAAAATCGCCTCCCAGTATTGATTCATACCAATGAACCGATCGGTCATGCATATCCTGGCAAAGCGCCGATGACGCTCTCCGAGATTTACCGGATGGTGCAGCGCTTTCCACACAATGTTATTATTCTTGCGCACTGGGGAGGAGGACTGCCTTTTTATCACCTGCTGAAAAAGGAGGTCAAGAAAGTCCTTGAAAATGTCTATGTGGATACAGCGGCCTCACCTTTTCTCTATGATCATGCAATTTATCAGGTTGCCGCAGCGGCTTTTGGATATGAAAAAATTCTTCTGGGCAGCGATTTTCCATTGCTGAAGCCTTTGCGATATATAGACGAAATGAAAAAAGCCGGACTGCAGGATGAGCAAATTCGTGCGATCTGCGGGGAAAATGCAGCAAAGCTGCTATAGACATTCAGAAAAATAATTTAGCGGCGTTATCGGTCGGAGATATACTACAATGTTATCTCCTCCCTGCTGCCTTGCGAAATGAATTTTCTGAAAGTCTATATCACATTTAAAAAAAGGCAGACCTCCCTCATTTGAGATGTCAGTAAATTTTGAAATAGCTTGACATAATTATCCGGTAAGTATTATATTGCTTGTTTAAGTTTTGTTCATCAGCATTAAATTCATCATGAGTTGTCACCTGTTTTTTTCATCATTGGGGGCGAATGTCAGGGATTCATGATCATTTTCTGTATCCATATTTCAACAATCGGAGCAGTCGCACAATGGTTTCACAAGATATCAATTTGATTCAGATGATCAGCAGTTCAGGCTTGATGGTGAACTTTGTTCTGCTCCTGCTGCTTTTTTTCTCGGTGATGTCCTGGGCAATCATTTTTATCAAATATCGCTATATTCGGAGGGCTTTTAAGGAGTCTGCGCTGTTTACCGATTATTTCTGGAAAAGCCGTGATCTTTCCGAAGCCTTTGTCAAGGCCAAGCAACTTCATAGCAGCCCCATCGCCCAAGTGTTTCGCATTGGATACGTTGAGCTTAAAAAAGTCAGCCAATCCGGACCACCCGCCAAGCATCAAGCTCCTGGACAGGAGACATTAACCATGGGAGCACATTTTGCCGGAATTGATAATGTAACCCGTGCTCTCAGGCGTGCAACCAATACCGAAATTACCCGGATCACCCAGATGGTGCCTTTTCTGGCGACAACGGGAAACACGGCCCCCTTTATCGGACTTTTTGGAACGGTATGGGGTATCATGAATTCTTTTCATGGGATTGGCCTTAGGGGGTCGGCAACGCTGGCAGTTGTTGCTCCTGGAATTTCGGAAGCCTTGATTGCAACGGCCGCCGGACTTGCGGCTGCAATTCCATCTGTCATCGCCTTTAATTATTTCATGCAGAAGATCAATATCATCGAGACAGAACTTCAAGGTTTCTCAGCGGATTTTTTGAATATCATTGAGCGGGACATTATGTCCGCCAAAGGAAGCAATCCATGAGTATGGGTGGTAATAACGGCCGGCTGATGTCCGAAATCAATGTCACGCCGCTGGTTGATGTCATGCTTGTACTGTTGATTATCTTCATGGTTACTGCGCCCATGATGATGCAGGGGGTTGATGTTGCGCTTCCGGAGACCACATCCGCACCGCTTACTGCTGAAAAGGAACACCTCATCATCACCATTGATCCCAACAGCCAGATATTTATCAATGAATTCCAGGTTTCGCTGGATGTCCTCAGCAGTAAACTGTCCAAGATTCTTGAAGGAAAACCGGATAAGGAGGCGTATCTGCGGGCCGACAAAAACATTCCCTACGGTACAGTTGTTCGGGTGATGGCGGAGATCAAGGCATCTGGTATTGACAAACTGGGAATGGTAACCGTGCCGCTGGATAATAAACCTGAAAAAAAGAAGTAGCGAATGAGTGCTCGTGGATCAGCTCATGCCAGTTTGTTGCTTTCTTCAGGAACCAGTACTGCCTCAATTGGCTGGTATGCGGCGGCCTCCTTCGTTATTCATCTGCTGGTTTTTGTCATATTTACTTATTTGCCTGATTTTGCGCCAAAAAGAGATTTTGTACCATCAGTAATCATGGTCAATATGGTCACGATGTCACCAACTGGTTCCGTTGGAAAGCCAGGGCATCCAGGGCCGGAAAAACCGGGGCCTAAATCAGAGAAGCCTGCTGCACCCGAGCCAAAGCCAGCAAAACCCGAGGTCCAGGAACCCAAACAGGAGCCGCCTGCGCCAAAGCCCGCTAAGCCCGAGGTCCAGGAATCCAAGCCGGAACGGCCAGCGCCAAAGCCGGAAAAAGTGTCAGTTCCAGAGCCTCAGCCTCAGCCTCAGTCACCTAAGCCAGAGCCTGAAAAATCGGCGGATGTCATATCGCTTTCCAGTGAAAAGGCAAAAGTTAAAACATCTTTGAAAAAAGAGACATTTAAATCCACACAAGCTATTAAAAATGCGTTGAACCGTATTGAAAAACAGGTGGAGGAAACCAAACCCGCAGATCCCCTGGCATCTGCTCTGGACCGTATCAAAAGTAAGGTAGAAAAAACTGAGGCTGCAACAGCCAAGTCCCCGTCAAAGGAAGTTGCATCCGGACAGGCTTCGGGTGGCGGTGGAGGGGGAGGCACCGGAGGAACCGGGGCGTTTGGAATACAGCCCATTGATTTTTACAGGTCGCTGCTTCCCGACCACATCAATAACAACTGGGTGTTCAATGAACAGCTTTTCAGCGGACGAACAGATCTCGTGTCCATTATCGT
>CAIMCT010000364.1 GCA_903839535.1 uncultured Desulfobacteraceae bacterium | reverse complement strand
GCCTATTCCCGAAGTTTCATACCAATGAAGTTCGGCATGCCGTATCCTTCCCGTAACCAGACGTATAAGGGCAATTCCCTTCAGCTTTCTCCATTTACCCTTTCCGTATGCCTTACGAAGTCTCTGTATATCACTGATATCATTGTTTACGGCAATCGGCTCAATATTGTAGTGATGCCAATTTCAGAGACATTAAAATATAATTCATCAAAATCAGCTTCTTAGAGTTCACACCTTGAAAGGGCTGGTATATCTTCTTTTGTACCTTGATGCTTTTACATTTTTCGGTTGTGCATAGCCAATCCGTTAGTCTATCCTTCATAATCTCTTGAGTTTTTTTAGTCACAAGAATAATACGATGTAATTCTTTCCAGATACGTTTTATTTAGTGACGCTATCAATAGCGGGAACATTTGAGAACGGATATGACTGATATTCACCAGTACCGAGAATTATTATTTTTTGAGGCAAAGTGGCTTTGTGGGAATCGAAACAATATCTCGCTGTGATAAGAGCTGCGCTACTTATGCCCGGTTTGCAATTAAGAGGAGAGAATAATATCTTGAATGACGTTTCGTCATATTCCCATGATTTTATGCAAGGTTTACCGCCTAACTGCTTCTTAAGCTCTTCATCTACTTTAGACTTGGCATCTTCAGTCTTAATAGGTTTAATGTCTGCCCCAGTTGGAGGATATTTATCCCTTAGACCGCTTGCCATTGATATCACCATCAGAATAAAGAGTAATCCTATCCATGTTTGATACCATTTTTTCGGCAGTTTTGGTGGCGGAGGAAGTAATTCGCTTTTGCAATGTTTACAAACAATAGCGCCTGATTTCACTTTTTCTTTACAGAATGGACATTTCTTTTTAGCTGAAAAAAACATTTTCCCATTTCCTTATCCACTTCACAGCTTCGAGTATGATTCAATCCGGCATTTGAGATAATACGTTAATCACATTACCATCCAAGTCCGTTTTGGCAACGACTGTGTTTTTTACCAAAGCACCAAACTTGTTTTTGCCTCGAAACGATGTGTTGACAATCATATGATCACCTTTGTCGATATATCTTGTTTCTATGTGTTCATAAGATGATGGGTCATTCATTTTTTTCTTTATGAATCGTTCAAGCCCGGTATGCGATCCATCCCACGAACTGAAAGAATTTCTGATATAATCATTGCTTGCGTTTTCTTGAGATTGAGATTTTGTTTCTTTTTGAGCTTTCAATTCTTTTCCCGTTGGTTTTTGGGATACCTTTTCATCTGGTTGTATAGTTGGTGACTTGCCGGGTTTATCACTAAACGAAGATACCACGATATTAATCGTTACAGCGATTACACATAGTAAAAAGAAAAAACTTAGACAACCATATTGGCGATTACATACAAATCCGCAGTGCGGACATTCTTTGGCTTTTGAACTGACATTTCCCCCGCATTCCTTGCAATTTTTGATTGCCATATAAAATCTCCTTTCAGGCATTCCTGACATCCGCCACAGCCACACCACCTTGCCCACGCAGAAGGTTCCATCTGAGTTATGTTGGTTCAGGAGCAATGATTGACTTCGGACTGGCAGGCGGTCATTTCGTTATTCAGGGAATTCAACTTTTGCAGTTACTTTTTCAATCTCTCCCATTCCGTCTCTCTTGATTTTGATCCCAGTTACACGCATTCCATTTTTTTGTTCGAACTCTCGAATATCCTGACAAATAACATACCCGATACGCTGTACTTCTGATGCTAATAAGTTCGCATTCATGTGTTTTATCCTTTTATTAGGTTGGGTTTATGTCTGAATGGTCATTGGGGTATTGTGTTTGAGAATCTACATTTTGGGCATGTTGCAGAGCTGTCAATTTTGCATGACTGTTAATTTCCCATCGGAAAAATAGAAATATTTCACTGGAAAATATCTATTACCTATCATGCCACCATAAACCCATTGCTCGCGTACACCCCAACTACCTATAGAGCTGTTGACATCATCAGGGAGACCGATAGCTGCAACAACATGGCCTTTTAACATGCCGATTTTTAGCTTGTGATCATGACTGCTTTTACTTTTCAAAATACATTCACGAACTTCATCACTTATGTCAGGATATGTTTTCACATACCATTGTCGTCTGGCATCATTAAACATATCAGAAGCCATTGGATACCCAGAATATTTTTTACTAATTTTACTTGCAATGGTTTCCGTTTGCGATGGATAACGGTGATATTCAAAGTCTTCTAAACTTGTGGCGTTTGACATCAAGTAATCGATATCTTCTCTTTGCCTTCTGGCCAACTCATTCGACACACCCGGAACGGAACCCTTACCATATTTACCCTCAAAGTTGGACAATTGATCGGTCGGATATTGCTTTAACTGATCTGGATTAGCTCCCATCAATGGATGAGCGCAAGCTGAAAATAAGATTGGAATCATCAGAATCATCATTCCCATAATAGCAACGATGTTTATTGATAGCGTTTTGAGTCTCATTACAGATTATCCTATTCGTTAATAGCCATAAACTAAATGCCAGTGTTTACCTTGATCCTACGGTTCCACATATTTTGTCATATCGTTTGTGAAGATGACTGTCATTTTGTTCTTTGAGCAAGTCAGTTCTGGTTCAGCATCTAAATCAATATTTAGGTCTTCTCCTCGCAATCCTTGTAACATAGCCAGGTATGATAATGTCCCGAACTTTTTAATTTTCTTGTTTTTAAGTTCTTTTTCTACCCCACCCTTCCAAGGGAGAACAACAAGTTGACCATCACGCGCTTGTAACGCTAATTCTGGGTCTTTTATGGAATTCTCACGGCCTTTCTCCCAACATACAATTAATCCTTGGTCAAAGTCATCCCATTTCTGTTTCCATTTAATGTTATTACGAATCGGCTCAGTTATTGATCTCGTTACTAACATAATTAATACCATCCATTATTGTTTTAAAGTTTCAAAACCCCTGCTCACCTTTCTCTCATATCCTTCCACTGCCACACCACCCAGCCCAATGATTATGAATGAGAATAAAGAGAAAATTTATCATCGAACCAAACGATATGAAAAACTGCACCATCGCGATAACCGACCATTGGTTTAAGCCCGCTGAATCGGAACGCAATAAACTGTACATCGTCTTTGATGTGATTTGGGATTCCAGCGATTATACTGGTTCTTGAAATCTTTTCATAACCCAAAGCATGTCTGGGCCGTTGTTTTATTTCCACCCATGTAAGTTGGCTCAGTTTACGGATGGTATCGGCGAATGATGCCCTGTCCTGTAATTGGCAATCCGAAATACAATGCCGATTGGAAACATATCGAAGTGAGAAATAAGGCGGTTGCTGCTCCGGGGATTCTTGGGTTGTTGGTCTGGCCGAAAAACGGCGGCCTTTATCATCGGAGGCTTTTAGCCCTTTTTTGCTCATTGTTTTGTTACCTGCGTAGTAAAGTATTCCTTCATTGATTCGTGTGAGATAATTCCAGCTTGTCCGGCTGCGTCAATCCAAGGCGGTTCCTGATGTGTCATATTTCTCAATTTCCATGCTGAAAACTGACCGAATACTGAATATACCTCATTAAGCAATTCTCTTATATCTTCAGAGTAAACACCAAAATCCATATTGTCCGGTGATGCTATCGGGCCTGATCCACAAGACTTGTATTCACGATAAAGGATTGGAACAACCGGCCCATGTGTCCACGCTTCTATAGGTTCACTAAACATCGGGGTATCAAACAACGCCAGGTGAAAGCCCTGCGCGTAATAAACCAGCTTTTGAAGTTTCAGGTTTGATATCAGATCGCCAGCATCTTCATCAGTGAGAGCCAAGAAGTATTTCGCAACATCATGACATGAAAGCATAAAATGTTTTCCTTTCACATGGTTTCAATTAATCTTGTCTTTCCGCAGCCCAACTCATGACAACAAAGGGATATCTTTCGTCAGCCATGCTTTCCTCGCTCAGGTGGTGCGATTTAACGCCCAACACAATGTTCAGCCGTGCTAATCGGCTGCAACAGATGGTTAGGAAAATATTTTATTGCAATAACCCAATGAACGAAGGTGAGTTTCAATAGTTGCAACAAATGTATTCGCATCATTCAGAGTTTCCTGAGACTTTGTCTCATCCATAGCAACAAATTCTCCGTAATCATAAGTCTGGCGACGGTCAAATGCTAATCTTAATGACTTGGAAAGGTCACGGGAAAATATTCCGGTTTTTATAAATTCCCGGTCAAAAAGACTCAGCACACCGGCATGTTTCGATGTCCCCATCTGACGGGTCGCCAGTAATGCCAACACCGCATAAAACATTGCATAGTAAGCCCGATTGACTGCTCCCCGAAATGCAGACTGTTCGAACAATATTTCAGCTTCTTTGAGTGTTTCGTATGACTGTCCGATACGATAGGTTATCAATATCTCAAGCTGATCGGGAGTCATATATGAATACCTTCCCGCTCAATATTTCGGATTAAGGGATTTGCTCCCATAGCTCCATATTGTAACTGTTCATGGGTGGTGACAATGGTCGTAATAACTCTGTCTGTCTCAAATCCCACTTCCCATGCCAATTCGAATATCTGCTCTCTGAGTTCGGAGTCAAGGGTTTCCAATTCGATAAACACATCCATATCCGAATCGGCGGCGGCTTCTCCCCGCGCCCGTGAACCGAATACACAGATATCAAGCACAGGTACTATGACACTCAGCCGACGGCGAAATTCTTTTGCGATTTTCCGATCAATTTCTGTCAGCATATTTTAACCTCCGACATCTGACGGCAACCGTCAGCATAATTTGCTTTAGGCAACTCAAAACATATAATTTACCATGATTTATTTAAATATTTTCTGATTATAACGGATTTGGGAGTTGGTTATTTCAACGTCTTTTTTTTGTGAATAACAAATCACTTTAATCATAACATATTGATATAATTTAAAATAAAAAATAGTTAGCTTTTTTTGTTATATTGTCGGAACAACTGTCAGAAATCCGGAGGATATCCCCCGGAATTTGGCATCCGATGAAAAACATTCCTGGACTTTAGGCAACAAAGTCTATGTTGCCACAAAGGTTGGCAACCAGTGTATTCTTGGTGCATCTATTGTAGTCGATGCTGGTGACGCTGCATCACGAAAAGCTTATGGGGTGTTTAAAAATGAAGCGCAATGCCTAAAGCCAAAATACACACCGGATACTGTCAACATTGATGGATGGAAAGCCACTCGAAATGCCTGGTTAGGTCTCTTTGCATCTGTTGTCATTATCTGTTGTTTTCTTCATTCTACGCAATATTGGCTTCAATAACAAATAGCTAACCATAAATCTGATCAAGACTACTCATAGCATGCTGGAATACTCAAAAAACAAATATATTCAATTTATTGAATATGTGTACTGAGCGGTTCTTGAGGAGCACTCCAGAATTGCAACCAGTCTTTTGAGCGAGATGCGTCCTGGATGTATACTGCGAACTGGCATAATTTTACGTTTTTGATCCCCCACCCCAACCCTCCCCCGCTGGGAGAGGGAGTTTATGAAAAGCGCAGATTATGCCAGTTCGCAGTATAATTCTGAGAGGATAATCCGGTAATTGACAAATCGTCCGATGGCGTTATGAAATTCATAGGTTGTCGAGTCAACCTAAAAAGCTTTTCACCTCAACGGCAATTTTATGATTGGCCTTCTCTGCAGCAATGAGCTGTTCTGCTGCAGTTAGGCAGCTTTTTTCAATAACAAGTTTTTATCGAATTCCAAACTGTACACTAAAATAGTTTGTATATCAATTTTCTTAGATGCCTCCAAAAGTTCTATCCCGATTACTCTTCCTTCACGGGTTATATCAACATTCACACCATCAGAGATTTCTGTTACGCCTTCCGGCTGTTCTTCTCCGAGTCTGATATAAAGGGTGTCAGCCTCATTATCGTAAGATACATTCATACTTTTTTCCTTTTTAGAAGATAAGCTGTAATCACGGTGACTGAGTCATCACAAACCTCAATCACGGCTTTGACCGGTAGAACAAATCCTTTAATATCTTTCACAATTTCATGATGACCGGCAAGAAAATCTTCTTCGTTTATGATGTCTGTAATCACCGATTCCGGAATTCGATACAGCCTGATACGCCGTTTTGCGTGACGTGAGAATTTGATAAGCCGTACAAAACCGCCTATTGTTTAGTGTTTTTCGTTTTTCCTGACACAATGTTCACCTGCGAAGTCAGGTGCAACAGATGGTTAGGTTATCGTTTATCCTAACCATTTCAAATCATATTATCAATAATCTGTTTTGTCTTTTTCAGAACACCGAAAATCTGCTTTATATCATCATCGGCAGCATTCAAACCGGTATGAACGGAATAATATACGTCATGCAGCACTGTGAAATGCCAGTAACGCCCCATTATATATGCTCCGTAAACAGGATTGTTATCACTGTTAAGTTTCTGAGCAGTTATCATAGCTATCATAAGCTGACCAAGAGGATCATCGGATGAATCATGTTCTTTTTTATACTCATTGATGAAAAAAAAAGGGACGTTTCGGAGAACGTCTGCCGCAGGCTACTACGAAATCCACACTTCCCGACAGCTTCCGATCTTTATAAACAGCAGATATTTCTCTGGAAAAAAAAGAGGTGTACTTTTCATGCTCGAAATTTACAAGATTCAGCAGCGGAGCAATGAAACATATTTTCAATTCTTCCTCATTCCAGTCCCAGACACGATTCCGTAATTTTTTGCATAGCTCGGCAAGTATTTTTTCTTCCTCATCCGAAGGCTGAGGATAGAAAGATATCCATTCTGTTAGCATATCATTTCCGCTTTGCAGAACAATATGGAACTCGTCTTCCGCTTCTTCGATTGTCCACTTGGAAAAATGCTTCATTTCAGTCCTCTTTATGTATGTCAGCACAGATACATCTGATAATTCCTATAACACTATAACGTCATTTATAACATATCCTAACAAGTAATTATGTAGTTTCTGTATATACTGCGGACCCTATGAATTTGTGAAAATTAAAGTAGGAAACTCACGATCTTGTAGCCGACACAAGAGCGTCGGCTAAATTTATCCGGGCGCAAGGATATCTTTACCAATTGAGTTCGAAATCCCCCACCCCGTTATCACAATCATCAACGCGGTTGCGCACCAAAATTAACGCAATAACGGATTTGTCAAGATTCTTGTCTTTGCCGATTGCCGAAAAGCGGGACTCCATGAGCCTGACTTTGAGCAACACATTCCCCATTATGGATTCATCTATTCTGATCCATCAATGTTTAAACCGCATCAGAATATTGCCAGTGTCCACAGCCTGGCCTCTTTCAACCAGTATCTCAAGCACTTCGCCATCGCAGGGAGATGCCACACCGCTTTCCATTTTCATGGACTCCACGATGACCAGCTCCTGGCCACGGTAAATCCGGTCCCCCTTCTGAACGCGGATATCCACAACAAGCCCTGGCATGGG
>CAIMCT010000363.1 GCA_903839535.1 uncultured Desulfobacteraceae bacterium | reverse complement strand
TTTTGTGCTATTTTCCTGTATAAAAAAATATTCAATTCGATCGGTTTTGACCGGTTTTGACAAGTTGTAAGATACCGTGAATGCTGCAAAACGTTGGTGCCCCCGGCGAGAATCGAACTCACGGCCAATGGATTAGGAATCCATTGCTCTATCCACTGAGCTACGGGGGCTTGAGGCAGGAAACATATAGAAGGTAGGAACGGGCAAAAATATATTGCTGTAATTATTCCAATGCGCGCTTACCTTGTACCCCGTCAATTTTTCCGATAAAAAAAGGCCGATAATTCAGTTGTAACTTATTGTTTTTATTGGTCGGGGCGAAAGGATTTGAACCTTCGACCCCTTGAACCCCATTCAAGTGCGCTACCAGTCTGCGCCACGCCCCGACTCTTTGGGCTTATTAACACGATAAAAGGCAGACTGTCAAGCCTTGGTGGAAAATTTTGATGAATGGGCGAAAAATAACACCCCAGCCCAAACCATCAATGCGTCAGTATCTTGCTGAGAAAGAGCCGAGTCCGATCGTTTTTGGGGTTTTCAAAAAAATCGGTTGGCGTACCAACCTCGATAATCTGCCCCTGATCCATAAAAATAATATGGCTGGATACTTCACGAGCAAATCCCATTTCATGCGTGACAACAACCATCGTCATCCCCTCATTGGCCAATTTTCGCATCACGTCCAGAACCTCGTTGATCATTTCCGGATCAAGTGCTGAAGTCGGTTCGTCGAACAGCATGATTTTGGGGTGCATGGCAAGGCCCCGTGCAATGGCTACCCGCTGCTGTTGCCCACCTGAAAGCTGTGCTGGATATGCCTTTGCTTTGTCCTGAATGCCAACTTTCTCCAGAAGAATCATCCCTGATTCTTCAGCTTCCTTTCGGGACATTTTGCGAACTTTCATTGGCGCAAGCGTCACGTTATCCAGAGCAGTCATGTGCGGATAAAGGTTAAACTGTTGAAACACAAACCCGATTTCAGCACGAAGCCGGGTAAGGCTGGTACGCTTGTCATGAACCTGGATGCCATCCACAAGAATTTCTCCGGAAACAATCGGCTCCAGTTTATTAATGCACCGAATCAGCGTGCTTTTGCCGGAACCGCTGGGCCCACAAATCACAGCAACTTCTCCGGCAGATACCGTCAAGTTGATGTTATTTAGCACATGAAGTTTTCCAAACCATTTATGAACATGCGTAAACTGAATCATCTAATCAAAATTCATCCGCTTCGTTTGCTCTCTTACGCTTTTGGCAGATAAGGCATCATATCCTGGACATATTCGGTAAGCACATTAAATCCGCCTTGTTTGAGGGCTGCAATAGCCTTTTCTCCGTCTCTGGACGAAACCCGCATCACCAGGTGATAGATGTTGGGATATTTCTTGTCTGGCCATGCGAAAATACTGCAGATATTGATTTGAATATCTTTCAGAATCCTGGAAATATCCGCTACATAGCCAATACGGTCATATACCAGAACCGTAAAGCGTGCGCTTTCCTTATCAATCCCGATAGCCTCCAACAATATGCCCATGACATCTGTCGTGGTAATGATACCAACAAGCTTGTCTCCTTCCTTAACCGGGAGTGCGCCAATGCGATGTTCCTGCATGACAAGGGCAGCTCGTTCTATGGTGGTCGCCGGCGTAACGGAAACATATTTCTTGATCATGATCATGTTCACCGTGACTTTTGTCAGCAGGTAATTCAGTTCATGCGTACTCAGGGTTGTGGCGGGTGATGCCCAGTTTTGTTTCAGATCACGGTCAGATACCAGACCCAGCAGCTTGTTTTTTTTGTCCACAACCAGAAGATGCGCGATTCGTTTTTCGTTTAAAATCTCCATCGCTTCCACCAGGGTGGTTTCAGGGGAAACGGTAACCAGGTCAGTGTGCATGACACGGCCAACATACATCGTATTATCTCCTCTTGAATATAAGGGAAAGTCAATACAGCACGATGATTTTGTTCTAAGGTATAACTATCTTAAATTACACATATACAATAAATTGAAAATATTCATTTTTTAAGTATTCCAGTATGTTATGAGTATTCATGATCATATTTATGGTTAACTATTTGTTATTAAAGCCAATATTGCG
>CAIMCT010000362.1 GCA_903839535.1 uncultured Desulfobacteraceae bacterium | reverse complement strand
TATGTATCTTTCTTAAACTCGATCACCCCATATATGAAAATGATACTTCCCCCTTTGGAAAAGGGGGATCGAGGGGGATTTTTCAGGTAGATAGCCTCATAAATCCCCCCTGACCCCCCTTTTTCAAAGGGTGGAATCCTTTCGATTTTAGTATTTTAGATTAGCGGGCACAAGAGCGTTCGATGAAATTTAAGAATGATACGGCTGTAGTTTGAGTTGATTTTGGATAAGATTGTTCTGAACATTTTAAAGATACACAAACAGGCTTTGATCAATGGCATTTATTTAACTATCGCTTTTAACCACTCCATGTGCTATAATATGTCCCAAATATGCAATTTGAGAGAGAAAAAATAATGAATGGACAACACCGAAAAGAGATTCGTCCTGGCTCACATGTTGAGATCATTCTAAAGGAAGATCAGCGAACAGGCAAACGCACCGCCGGTATTGTCAAGGACATCCTGACATCCGCATCCCATCATTCCAGGGGCATTAAAGTCCGCCTGGACAATGGTCAGATCGGACGTGTGCAAGAGGTTCGTCCGGATAAATAAAACAGCATCGCACGGCATCACTGGATCATCATCCATCAACCCAAAACCCATGTTTATTCCATGAATCGAAATAAAATATTTAGTCCCCTGTTTACAGACATGTATGAGCTTACCATGATGCTCGCCTACAGCGAAAACAATCTGGCGGCAAATGCCACATTTTCTCTGTATATTCGTGGATCTGCTTGGCTCAAACGGGGATTTTTTGTCGCAGCTGGCCTTGAGGATGCTCTATACGGCCTTGAAGGTATGCGGTTCTCGCAGGCGGATATGGAGTATCTTCAAAGCCTGAACCTGTTTCCCAAAGAGTTTATCCGGTCGCTCTCTGGATTCCGTTTTACCGGTGATGTATGGGCCATGCCCGAAGGAACGATATGCTTTGCCGATGAACCGCTGATGGAGGTTACTGCCCCCATTGCCGAAGCTCAATTGGTTGAAACATTTCTGATCAATACCCTGGGATTTCAAACCAACGTCGCCACAAAAGCGCTCCGCTGCATTCATGCGGCAAAAGGCAGGCCGATTGCTGATTTTTCACTTCGCCGCACCCAGGGCCTGGATGCCGGAATGCAGGTGGCCAGAAGCGCTTACATCTCCGGATTTACCGGAACCAGCAACGTGCTGGCTGGCAAGAAATACGGCATTCCGGTTTCCGGCACGATGGCGCACTCCTTTGTCCTTGCGGTTGGAAATGATCTTGAAGCCTTTCGTGCATATTCCCGCTCCTTTCCCGACAACAGTATTTTCTTGATTGATACCCGTGATGTGATTGAGGGAGCGCGCAGTGCAGTTAAAATCGCGCTGGAAATGGCGGCGAACGGCCATCTGCTTAAAGGCGTTCGTATCGACAGTGGAGAGATGGTGGAGGTCAGCAAAAATGTTCGGCATATCCTGAATGAAGCAGGGCTGCATCAGGTTCAGATTATAGCTACCAGCGGCTTTGACGAGTTCGAGATTGAAAAGACATTAGCGGGCGAAGCAGCCATTGATGCATTCGGTGTGGGTACCAAGCTCGGGGTATCCGCCGATACGCCTTATTTGGACATGGTCTACAAATTGGCGCGATATGATGGCCGGGATGTTAAAAAAAACAGCCCCGGAAAAATCACACTTGCCGGAGAAAAACAGGTTTTCCGAAAAACAGACCGAACGGGCGGATATGTTGCTGATACCTTGGGTACCAGAAACGAAATGATTGATGAAGCAGAACCGCTTTTGATAAAAGTGATGGAAAAAGGCCTGAGCATTCAGGCCCCCCCCACCCTTCATGACATTCGAAAAAGAATTCAAAGCGGTTTTTCAAACCTGGACGATGGATATAAATCCCTTATCAACCCGGATAAATACCCTATTCGCTTAAGCCGACGGCTTTCTGAAATTCAGTGAACATTCATGGCATCCAATAATGTACCGCCTTATCAGATGATAATTCTTTTTTTTATCCACGCAGGGTTTCTGCCTCCATAAACTACTGCCAACACCACAACCGATTTCTGTTCAACCCGATAGAATATCTTGTAAGGAAAACGTTCAATAAGATACCGCCAAACGCCTTTGTATTTCTCTTTGGAAAGGTAGGGTTCTCTTTCGATCAATCGAAATCCCGACTCTATTTGAAGAAGAAAATCATGACCTAAACCATTCCTCTTGCTTTCATACCATGAAAATACTTCTGACAAATCTTCTTCAGCTTCCGGTGTAATGACAAGGCTATATTTCATAGTTGGCTGCTTTATTTGGCTATAATTCTTTTATAAACATCTTCCCATGGTGACGCTGCATTCGGATTTTGATAATATGCCTGCAATCGCTGATCAATTATTCTTTTTTCCTCATCAGTTATCTCAATCATCTCAGCCTTTGCAGCAATTGTATCCCAAATTTCTTCCACCAACAAGATTCTCTCCGGTATTGAAAGAGCCAAAGTGTCTGATACTGTTATTCTCCCCATAATTATCCTCTCAAAAAGTTGATTCAACCAATACCAATATCCTTGGGTTTTCGAAAAATAGCCCTTTAAAATATAATCTCCTGGCAATGTATTTGCTTTAGAAGCTTGGGACAAATTCAGCAAATTACTGAGAAAAAATCAGCGGATGCTTGCAAGTATAACGGGTCGATGAAAGAACAACCTGCCTGCCGATCCGGGTTTCAAGGTTGATAATCAAGGGACCAACCAGGTTCATTGTCAGCGGCGGAACAGACTCGGGTTTGATGGTTACCAGAGCCAAAGCCAGAGTGCGACCGTCTTCAATACCGTTAAAATATGACTGATCAGAAGGCGGAAGTTCCTTGATATAGTCTTTTTCTCCCAGAAATGGATTGATGATGACAAATGCCAGATGAGGAAGATCGACTGATTGAAGCCAATAAAAAGATGACCCAGGCTTATGTTGCTGAATAATATATGCTTTCTGATCTGGAAACCCAAGCAGTCCTTCCGGAAAATGGATTACCCGGTCCTCTTCGATTAAGATGTCCCCAAAACGGGTTGTCGATACGGTTAACATACCTGCTCCAGAATTCACTGTGAAAGGTGATGATCTTCTGTTATTCATCCAGCACCTCAGTCTGCTCATTTGATGACAGCAATGATACATCCTGCGGCACTACCGCCGCACGAAGGTTTTCTTCAACAATGCTTTTATATACCTCGGTCCGGTATATGGGAGTGTGCCGGGGAGCTTCTATTCCCAGCTTGATATGGTTTCCCTTGATTCCCAGAACGCTGATGGTAATATCATTGCCAATGGTGATTTTTTCTTCCAACTTACGTGTAATAACAAGCATGGGATCCCTCCGTGGCACCCGTTGCAGATTTGCGTATATCAAGAGCGATGTTTAATCAGCAATATCCATGCCACAAATATTAGCCACAAATATTAGCCACAAATATTATTAAGATAAAAGCCCTTGGACATCAAGCTTCTTTCCATAGCCATTTATCTAAAACTTTTGATGCGGTCCTCCCGGCTTAATACCTCAATTACCCGGATTCCGTATTTTCCACCTTCTACCACAACCTCACCCTTTGCAATGAGTTTATTGTTGACCAGAATATCCACAGGTTCATCCGCCAGACTGCTGAGTCCGACAACGGTCTGTTCCCTGATCTTCAACAGTTCGCTGATTTTCATTCGGGTTCTGCCAAGCTCAATGGAAACTTCAAGTGGAATGTCCAGCAGAAAACTCAGGTTCACATCAACTGGCGACGGGGTTTTGGGTTCACCAGTCCAGTTCTTCTGGTGATAAACAGCAGGCATTTCCTCTGGCCGTTCGGCCTGCTGGGAAACCGGCGCTTCAATTTCAACAGGCAAAGAATCGGGTTTATCTGAAATACCGGAGAGATCGGGCCATTCCGCAGGAGGCGGTGAGCTTTTGTCGGCAACCTGATAATTGATTTCACTGACATCATCCAGAGGGATATTCAGTCCTTCAGCTAATTTAAGTCCGAACTCAACAAAAAAGACATGCTCCTGATAACTGAAGGCAAAACGTTCATATCGCTCCATGTTCATAGACTCGATCTTGAAGTCGCTGCCCCTAGTGATGGAAGGTGTGGAGAGTTCACATCGCAATCCAACATCGGAGAAGATGGATTTCAAATTGCCGCCGACGATATTGCTGAGTTCTCCGATCACGTCATTAACATCTGCTTCAACATCAACATCATTGATGTCCATATCCAGCATTACGGCCGCCATCTGGAGGGAAAACTGAGATGTAATTTGGATGTTGATCAATCCCATCGCATCCCCCGCAAAACTCACAGCCCCAACCGTTCGCATCCCCTCCAAATCGGACTGCGAGATAGTGCTGCTCACCTGGACATCCATGGACAGCATGGTGTTAAATACATTGATTACCGAATCCGGAACCTTGGTGGAAATATCCATGTTTCGGATTTTGGCAGGGTCAACTCGAGATGCAGCCGGAAGTCCTGATCCCTTCGCATCTTCGGCCTGATACCCGCTCTGAAGTTTGACCCCGACCTCAATCCGTATCGTATGCTGCTGATAGCTGAAACTCAGGCTTTCATATCTTTCAGTATTCAGGGTTTTAATGGTGAAATCACCACCCAGGGTAATGGACGGGGTCGAAAGCGCACAGTAAAAACCGGAATCGTTAAAGAATGATTTGAGATTTCCGCCGATAATGTTGCTGAGTTCACTGATAACGTCCTTGATTTCATCATCGCCTTCAAGCTCATCGGGAGTAATTCCCAGCATGGCGGATGTCATGATCAAGGCAAAATCTTTTTTTACATGGATAAGAATGATTCCGGACACCTGGCCTGCAAAGTTTACCGAACCCACAATGCGCGTTTCACTCAAACCCGCAGCATCACTCTCCTGCACTGGTTCAAGTTGAAAGGACAGCATCGTATCAAATACATCCAAAACGGATTTGGTGACACTCGATTTAATATCCAGGGTAAATAGTGTTTCCATTAGGTCTGTCGATCCCAGTAGATTATTCGATAAAACAGGCTTCAAAAACAGGCATATACCGAACGTCCTGCCCTTTTGTCATATATGGAAAGATGTCAATCAGTTTGCCGACAAGCGAAACATGCTGCCCCACCCGGAACTGCCGACTTTCGATCTTTTCTCCTATTCGAAATCTGAAATGAAAGGTCATGTCCTGATTCTTTACGCCAACTCGATAATAAATCCCTTTTTCCTGATCCATTCCATCAATGTCACCACCAACCATGTAGTAGGGCTGCTGCACATCCGTGGTTAGAGGCAAAAGCGGCGGATTGTAAATCATGGGGATGCCATCCACTGGCTGATAGTACCATTTGGCATCGTCCAGATTTGCAATCGGTATCTCACCGGATTGGATATGCTGTCTTCGCAATTCAAGTTGATGTTGGCTTCGTATCCGCTTTGCGGTTTCTTCCTGATTCCTGCGTTTCTTTTCCGTCATCATACGCTGAATCATCGCAGGCCGCTGCCGATACTGGTCTTCAGAAAGATACTTGTAATCGTTGATAAAAGCCAAAAGCTTGGGCTCTTCAGCCTGATACTGTTTACGGGAGATATCCTGAATAAGCTCTGCAAAACGGCTCTGGGCTTTGTTAACGTCTGTAGGGTTGTAAATACCCAGCGCTCTGCCCTCGAATTCCAGTCCATAACCGTCATCAATAGCCCTAAAAATCAGTTTCACGCGCTGAACCGTACCCGTTAATCCAATATAGCGAAGACCGTCTGGCAGCAAATCCAGATCGTCACATCCGCCGCCGCAAAGCGCATAAGCAGATAGAAGGGTCTGCCGCATCAGCGCTTCATCGTGATCGGGACGACAGATTTCAGTACTTGCGCAAGAAACAAATTGTCGGCGAACAAATTCGAAGTAATCATTGTTGAGCTTTGTCAAATTATCCAGCCTTGCTGGATCTGAAGGAGACTGGGAAAAAGGCAATGCCGGAATGTCGAGATTAGTCGGAGGAACATCTGGCATCAATGTCCCATCACGTTTATGTGTTTGCGTAGGAGGTGCTTGCACCCGGTGTTTTGAATCACCGAAAACCTTTTGTTGCTCTTTCCACAGCAGAATTAGCAGCAAGCAACCCCCAACAACAATCGCCAGCGAAACGGGTGTCTTCAGGTATCCACGGGGACGAAGGGTCACAATAAAGCGGCCTTTTCGATCCCATGTCGTGGGATGATTTTTCATCACCCGAACACAATTGACAACCATCATAAACGGCATCAATGGCGCACAGCCTGCGCCAAGTCCATACCACCAGACACCCATGCTTCTTTTGAACGCTTCCAGCAAAACCGGTTTGTTCCCCTGATGGGTAATCACACGAATACCGAGCAGCCATTTACCCGGTGTGGTCCCAATGCTGCTGAGAAGATTGGCCTCAACAAAGGCCCAAAGCAGTGTTCCAGCAAAAATATATATCGGCCACCCGACAACGGGATGCTGAAACAAACGGAATGCCTCAACATATCCGAGCATCGACGCAAATATAACGCCATCTACACTCCTTGCCAGAAAGCGAACCAGCCAGCCCGGCATGGAAGGAAACGACATCGAAGGCTTCCGGTCTGCTTTGGTGTCAGGTCTGCTTTGGGATGGCTTTTCGGCAGTGTCGATTTCGTCTTTCAGGCCATCTTTCGCGTCCGAAGACATGAATGCCAGAGCGATCTCGTAAGCCTGGTTGATTTCCTGAAGCTGCTTTTCAGCCTTTTCTTTCAGACGTGGATTATGTAAGAACCTGTCCGGGTGCCACACATTCACCATATCTTTGTACGCCAGCTTCAGATTCTCGATCGAAGCGTCTGGTTCAAGCCTAAGAATCTCGAATGACTTTTTGACATCCATAAAGTAACTACTCATGAACCAGCAAGCGATTTAAAAACAGTTGTCCGGATTCCAGAACCATCGTGGGTGAAAAATTTTTAATATCAAAGATGGTTCCCCTTTCCGTGTTTCTTATGATATACGACAACATCATAAAAAGTCAAATTCCGAAAGACGCATAGTTAGGGCGGAAGGATATCCAGTGGAAATAGTCAAAACCGGACTTGAATGCTTAATTGCAGCACCGCCAGAATGGTTGTACGGCGAAAGAATTGGACTGCTGTGCAACCCGGCATCGGTTGACAGTCAGTTTCGCCATGCGCAAACACTCATCCATCAAACGTTTCCAGGGCGACTGACAGCCTTGTTTTCACCACAACACGGGCTTTATGCTGAAAAACAGGACAATATGATCGAATCCGAAAACGGCATGGATCCGATGCTTAAAATTCCCCTGTTCAGTTTGTATGGAAAAACCCGTATTCCCACCCAAAGCATGCTTGAGAACATTGATGTCATCATTGTTGATCTGCAAGATGCAGGCACGCGCGTATATACCTTTATCTACACACTGTCCTATTGCATGGAGGCTGCCAGAGACCATGGGAAATCAATTCTAATCCTGGACAGACCTAACCCCATAAACGGCAGGGCGGTTGAGGGTAACTGCCTGTCCATGGATTGCAGTTCTTTTGTGGGGCGTTATCCGATTCCTATGCGTCACGGACTGACCATCGGGGAAATGGCCAGTCTCCTTAATCACAATTATGGAATCGGTTGTCATCTCGAAGTCATTCCGATGACAGGTTGGAAAAGAGCGATGGGGTATGCTGATACCGGACTGCCTTGGGTTGCACCATCCCCGAATCTACCTACGCCCGCATCCGCCAGTGTATATCCCGGTCAGGTCTTATGGGAAGGTACCAATGTTTCTGAAGGCAGAGGAACCACCCAGCCATTTGAATTGTTTGGTGCGCCTTTTTTGGAGCCGGAACGAATTTTATCAAGCCTCACAGACAAAGATATGCAGGGAATTGTGTTAAGGGAGGCTGCATTTGAACCCACTTCCGGCAAGTGGCAGGGGAAACTCTGCAAAGGGTTTCAGATTCATGTTACGGATCAGGACAGTTACCTGCCGTACATCACGTCTCTCAAATTGCTTCAGGCAGTCATGCGTCACCATGCGAATGATTTTACATGGAAAAATCCCCCTTATGAATATGAATTTGAAAGACTGCCGATCGACCTTATCATTGGAAGCTCGGAAATCAGAAAGCGCTTGGAGCGTCTAAATTCTCTGGATGATATTGCCGAGTCTTGGAAACCAGAGCTGAACCGTTTCGTCCATGACAGCCGAAATCACCATCTCTATTCATGAATCCCATAATCCGAAGGCCTTCATCCATCAACCATCAGTTTTCAAGCTGAGTTTTAATGAAGAATGCTATTTACAAATCAGGCTTCTTCCGATATAGAAATGGTGTTTATGCCATTATGATGTAAAAAGTTATCCGTCATTTCAAAGGGGTTGTTATGGGAAAAACCAATACTACCAAGGCTTCAAAGAAAAAAACGGTTTCAAAAAAGAAAGAAACGACAAAGAATGTAATAACCGATCCGGCAACATCAGGGCAGGATTCTGATCTGAAAACCGAAGAGACGCGGATATCTGTCGAATTGACGGAACCTGAAAATTTGGAAAAATCAGTTGATAAGGGGATTCAAATCCGGAAGGAGCCAGTCCTTTTAGGCGATCTGATTTTAAAAAAATTTGATACCTGGCAACCGGATAACATGTTTGTTCATATTCCGAGCAATTCAATCATTCCGGATGCCCCGCCTTTCGTCTCGGGTACTGATGAACAGGACATTAACCGAAAAAGGGCTTTGCTCTTCAAAACCTTCGATATGAAGGCAATCATTGCAGACGGCAAGCGTATCGCCATAGAAAAAGCTGCTGCTGAAAAGGCTGAGACCGAACGCATTGCTGCTGAAAAAGCTGCCGCCGAAAAAGCCGAGGCTGAACGCATTGCTGCTGAAAAAGCTGCCGCCGAAAAAGCCGAGGCTGAACGCATTGCCGCTGAAAAAGCTGCCGCCGAAAAAGCCGAGGCTGAACGCATTGCCGCTGAAAAAGCTG
>CAIMCT010000361.1 GCA_903839535.1 uncultured Desulfobacteraceae bacterium | reverse complement strand
GGCCAAGAACGATTTTTCATGGTACCTTAATTTATATTTATTGTTTATCGCAATTGCCTAACGACAAGCTAACCGGCGTGCGGGCCTTATCGCACGTCCGGTTGAGTGACTTGTTAGGCTTACATTTTTTATCTCCTGAATAACTTGGAAAAAACAGAAGGATACAGTTTTCCTTTAAGTCGCCGGGTTTTTTCATGCTGGGGATTAAGCTGTCTGAGTACACTGTAACACAACTCTGCCGATTTTCTTTCTCCCGTCTCATGATAATATATACCTGCAATTCCCATAAAACCGATTACTTCTGCAATATGAAATTTTTTTCTTTTCGGATACAGCAGTTTCAGATCAAAATTATCATCAAAAATTATTGGTATTTCATCAATCTGTTTTCTTCGGAGACACAATTCCGCATAATTGAGTTTTGCAAAAAGATAATCAGGATATCTTTTATAATTCTCTGTGATAAGTGAATCTATCTTCTCCCATTCTCCGATTTTTGAATAAGCCATCATCAGATAGTTGGAGAACTGAGGCACATCGGGATACTGCCTTACTGCTTCCTTTAAACGGACAACGGCTTGCTCAGGCTGTGCAGAAGCCATATCATATAGTTCATCTGAAAGGTTTTCTATTTTTTTTCTAAGAGTATGGGACAGTTTTTTTAGATAAGGATTTGCCATCGGTTCATCTGTAATTTCATATTCTGATATTACAATATCCTGCTGTTTTGAAATATGATTTTTCATATCTGCTATCTTTTGCAACATTCTTACTCTTCTTCTGTCACCAGCCAGCCTAACGACAAGCTAACCGGCGCTGCGCGGCTTTATCGCGCAGCGTCCAGCGACCGAAGGGAGCGAGGTTGATCGCCGGGTTAGGCACAGACCACATTTTTAACGAAACTCTTGAAGCTCTTGGCACGAGCACCGGCCTCGGCGGTGGTGGAGAATAATTCAACTTTTCCGAACCCACGCAGACGTTTAATTTCCTTCGCTGTTATAGCCTCGTCAGTTCCGAACTGATGCTCGATGACCCAGAAGAAGAGCCGGTAACCTTTGGCACATAGGCTCGTAAGAATGGAGTCTGTTGCGGCAGCTGGGAGGGCAAAGTGCCGCAATGAGATAAGGGCGGAGTGCGGGATCAAGGGACAACATAAACTTGATATATCCTTTTGGCTGGTCATCATTTGACATGCGCCGAATGAAAAACTCATCTTCAGCAATCGTCGTTCTTCTCAGACGGTAATTTCCATTCGTAAGAGCACTAAGTGTTTTCGATTTACCCCAATTAGCATGACCTACGACGAATGCAATCTTTCCCTTCGGCATAACTAATTCTCCTGTGAATTGATGGTGCCTAACACAATGTTCACCTGCGAAGTCAGGTGCAACAGATGGTTAGGAGTTACAGAACTGAGCTGACTCAGTGATTTCTTTAGGCTGCTACCATCTCAAACGTGGCAAGAGGAAACGAGATTTCCCGTTGAATCCGTTCTTTCTGACGAGCTATGATCTCAAGGTGCTTATATATTTTCGCATCAAAATATTGTTCTCCACAATGATTACAGACCCATACCGGAACATGTTCGACATAAATTGTCTGTCCTTTATACCGGAATCGGACTAAGGTGTTCCGATACTCCATTCCGCCTTCACAAAATTCGCATTTATCAGGTTTCATAGGTCTCTCCATCTCATCCTTATGATCTACATGGGTTCACTTCCCTCTGACAAACAACCTCATTTTCATATATAGGCTGTAATAATCAGGGGTGTTCCTGAATCGAGAAAGCGGCAAACGACATATCCTCGGCGTCTGTCTGTCGTCTCTCCGACGATCGTATAGCGTATTCCACGAGTATCTTGCGTTAATTTTTTGAACATTTTCCCCGTCAGCACGATGTGTTCAATATCGGCGATTTCCAAATCATCTTCCGCCATTTCATCATTGGCATGAGTGCTGATCCGGTAATGCTCTTCACGAATGGCTTGTCTGATACGTCGTAACGGACTCATTGTATGAAAGTAGGTTTCCTTATCCTTATCTTTGCAAAGTAAGGTTTCTTTGCCTCTGTCATTTAAAAAGCGTGGAAATGTCTATTCCCTTTCTATAGTTTATTCGTCGGAGATACCTAACGCAATATTCACCTACGAAGTTAGGTGCAACAGATGGTTAGGCTGGATGCATTTATTTGCATACATCTGCTGTGGGGTGATCCTGACAGACAATTGCCTTCAATGCTTGAATTTGACAGTTCTGTGTGTTGATCTGCTGATATAGCATATCAAAATCTGTATTGACTTCGGCTGCTTTGGCAGGTGTTCCAGTAGTGAAGGTGTGGGGTTTGACAGCTATATCGGTGCATACACTATTGTCCCATTCGCAGAGATATGAGATGAAAAATGCCGGAGCTACTTGAAGATCATTCCACCGTCCTCCACTACCACTCAACATGTGCAAATAATCCTCTGAACCCGCGAAATTATCCGGTTGTCCGGAATTCCAATTTGAATAACTCCATGATTCTCCAGTAATCCATTTCCAAACGCCTTCTTGGGCTTCGTCCGTGCCGCCTATCCACATATGAACGCTGCCACACCCATATTCGTATAAACCCAATCATTCTCAGCTTGACTGGTAATCGTTGCCAAATGCCCACCCAAAGCAGCGCAAGCAGTTTTAGCTAAAGTCCAGTTTAGAGCCGTGTCGAATCGCTGATAGCTATGACCATTAGCAGGGTTGACCAGCTTGGCAGAATCGGCTTGAGCAACACCACAAAACAGAAAAATAACCGCGCATACAGTAAACACTCTCGTTTTCATACTCTCCTCCTCTGCTCGCTGGGAGCCTAACACAATGTTCACCTGCTAAGTCAGGTGCAACAGATGGTTAGGTGTTCGTTAAACTTGAACGAAGCAAGGCCACAACCGCGCTCCGCTGGAATATAATATTAGGCCACGGTTTTTACTGGCATATACTTGCTGTTGGATGATCCTGACAGACAATTGCATTTAGCGCATTGATTCGCTTATACAGCACGTCGAAATCTTCATTAACTTCCGCAGCCTTTGCTGAAGTTCCGGAAGTAAAAGTATAAGGTTTGACGATTACCGAAGGGGACGCACCACTATAAAGTTGCTGAATTTCAGACTCGGAG
>CAIMCT010000360.1 GCA_903839535.1 uncultured Desulfobacteraceae bacterium | reverse complement strand
GGGGGCCGGGGGGAGGGCAAGTAGTTGGCATGACAACATTTCCCCCCTCCCAGCCTCCCCCCGCTGGGGGGAGGGGTCTGAACGCTTACCCAACAGAGAATACCCCAATATTTTAGGTAGCCCCTGCTTAAACCGTAATCCGCCAGCAGCGGTGAATTGTCTTTTTCTTGCTGACATAGTCCTCGGGAATGGTGATGGAAGTGATTTCCTTTGCGTCTGCTATATCGAGTTGCTCCAGGCGCGGCTCAAAATTCTGATGATTTGTCGAAAAGAATATCGTGGCACCCGCTCTCATCAGCGAAACAACGGCGGTAAGGAGCATGGGGTGGTCCTCTGATATGTCAAAATCATGTGTTTTTCCTCTGCTTGTTGAAAAAGACGGCGGATCTACAACTGCAAGATCGAATGATTTATTATCGCGTTTCGCCTTTTTGAGAAAATCAAATGTGTCGGCTTGAATCAGCGTGTTCCCCTCTTCGCAAATCCCGTTGAGATTCATGTTCTCTTTGGCCCATCGAATTGCTGTTTCCGATCTGTCCACGGAAACCGTACTGCACGCGCCTCCCATTGCTGCATAGCAGGAGAATGATCCTGTGTAGCAGTAGATGTTTAGAAAATCCCTGCCATTAGCCATTTCTCTCACTGTTAGTCGCGTATTTCTATGATCTGAGAAAAGTCCGGTATCCACATAATCACAAAGATTTACATTGAAAAGAATATCTCTTTCGGAAACAACGATCTTCTGATCCGTGTACTTTAGACGTTCATATCTGCTTCCGTTCTGGCCCCCCATGAATCTTTCCTTCAGATGAACCTTTTCAGCAGGTACATTCAACGCTTCGGCCACTGCCGCCCCCATCATCGGCAGCCATTCGGGAGTGGACTGTTTTCTCGTGTATTCGGCGATGACCAGATAACCGGCATACCAGTCAACGGCAGCGCGTATTTCAGGGATATCCCAGTCATAGAGTCGGAACACGTCGATGTTTTGTTCGGCGAAGCGCTTGCGAAGGTGCTTGAACTGTTTCTTGACCTTGTTTGCAAGCATCTGCGCCTGATTTAGGTATTTTTCCTGTAATTCAAATTGACGAGACATCATGATTTTTCTTTCTTTGCCATGAAAATACTATTAAACCACGAAACACATGTGGGGACGACCGCCCGGTCGCCCTTGCCGCCTTCGCGTGAGAAACAATTAACGGTTATATAAGAACAATAATTGCAAAAGATGAAAACAGCAAGATATTCGAAAATAACTCGGAGAATTTCTCTCAGGATTATTTGGCGCCAAACTATGAAATCTGATGGCTGACCCCGGTTTTCCACCTGTTTTGTATTTTTCCTTTGACAAAATGCACTGGATCATTAATCTTGTGCGATTCGTACAACATAATGATATTCAGAGCGAAAGGGATTGCTGTCCATGAGTGCGAATGCCAATAAACTCCTCTATGATGTATACTGCAAACGGGCATAATCTGCACTTACCTGATGATCCCTCTCCCAGCGGGGGAGGGTTGGGGTGGGGGTCCAAAAGTGCAGATTGTGACAGTTGGCAGTATAAATGAAAAAACGCCCCTGTGGCTGGTGCTGGTCATGGGCGTGCAGCACGTCATGCTGATCTACAGCGAGATTGTGTTCCTGCCCGTGATTATCGGCAGGAAGGCCGGTGCGCCCTTGGAACACATCCTGTTCGCCTCGCTTGCCGCCGGTGTGGCATCCGGCCTGATGACCCTGGTTCAGGTGGTGCGTCTTGGGCGGTTCGGTACGGGCTATACTCTTTTCATGGGCACTTCTGCAGCGTGTCTTGCCGGAAGCCTTGAGATATTGAAGGTCGGCGGCTTTCCCCTTCTATGCACTTTGAGTATCCTGGTGGCACCCATTGAAATCCTGATGGCTTATTTCCTGCGCTATCTCCGCCACATTATCACCCCGGCGGTCGGTGGCGTGATTCTCCTTCTGGTGGTGTTGAGCCTTGTTCCCCTGGGTGTTACCGAGTGGATGGGCGAGACAGACCATGTTTTTTTCGCATCCAGGGAGAGCTTTCTGACCGACCTGGCCCATGATTTGAAACTGGATTATCTTCCTCTTGCCGCATCCATGGCGGTCCTTACGGTGATCAACGGTGTTCAGGCCATAGTATGGCGGTACAACAGATTTCCCATCGTGAACACCGTAAAATTGATTACAGGGTCGTTCAAGGGACTCTGTACGGCGATGCTCTGGGCAATGTGATCAGCGGCTTACTGGGCACTGTTCCCAACGAAACATATTCGGAAAACATCTCTGTTCAGAAGGTCACAGGTGTGGCGAGCCGTTCAGTTGACGTGTGCGGCGGCCTGCTGCTCATTGCTTTGCCCTTTTCGCCGAAATTGAGTATGTTTCTGGTTCATCTTCCGGCACCGGTTTTCGGGGGATTTCTCATGGGCTTGGCGGCGATGATGTTTCCATCGGGACTCGAACTGGTTTTCTCCCACGGCATGACCCACCGGTCCGGCCTGATGGTAGGCATCTCCCTGTGCATTGGTCTGGTTGCAGAATCCGGAAAATTCTTCCCCGGACTCTTTCCCACTTACATGGAGTTATTTCTAAACGATGCTGTGGCTGCCGGGGGGTTGACGGCGATTATCCTGAGCCTGCATTTCCGTTTGAAGGAGAGCCATGGATATTCTACCCGCATACCTGCAGGACTGGACAACCTGCCGATTTTGGTGGATCGTATTCAGCAGGGTGCAGATATGCTTGATCTTTCCAGGGAACAAATCCTGCGACTGCAACTGGTCTGCGAAGAGATATTTGTTCACATCGCCTGTATCGAAGAGCAATGCGGAAGCGAGAATTCCCTGGTATTGAAGATCAGCGACCGGGATGACGAATTGTTCGTGGAAATGATCTATGGCAAGCACATTGCGGACCTTGGAAAAATCAGGATGCCGACCGACCTGATGACAGCCGGAGAGTCGGATATGGACAAGCTCGGATTGGCCCTGCTCCACAAGATGGTTCATGATTTTCATCAGGTGAACATCTCCGGCGCCACATATATACTGCGAACCGGCATAATTTTACGTTTTTGATCCCCCACCCCAACCCTCCCCCGCTGGGAGAGGGAGTTTATGAAAAGCGCAGATTATGCCAGTTCGCAGTATATCTGGTTTAAGATGATATAGACATAGACTTGGGCATCCTTCATATTATACTGTCAACGGGCATAATCTTAACTTTTGAACCCCCACCCCAACCCTCACCCGCTGGGGGAGGAAAGCGCATGTAGAGCCGGCATCCTGCCG
>CAIMCT010000359.1 GCA_903839535.1 uncultured Desulfobacteraceae bacterium | reverse complement strand
TTAAGATTTTATCCAATACATCTTTATACTGCGAACTGGCATAATCTGCGCTTTTCAAAAACTCCCTCTCCCAGCGGGGGAGGGTTGGGGTGGGGGATCAAAAACGTAAAATTATGCCGGTTCGCAGTATACCTACAGCTTGTTCGGTAAAGTTTCGGACACTTTTACGACTGTGAATCACGGTAAAAGCATCCGGTACTTGTGCTAAAGAGTCGGTCACGGTAGTCATAAAAAACAGCATCAACATCATCATCATAACTGGGAATAAAAAAGCCGATCCATTGTCAATTTTGATGTTTTTCATCGTGCTAACTCCTTCCTCATTATTTGAGTAATTACAATTAGTTTGTTGGCATAATGCTGGACATCTCCGATTTGCCGGCCAATGGTGAGGCAAATACATCGGCAAGCCTTTAATCGACAGTTATCTTTCTGACCACCATCATCTGTCAATCCTATGCAATATCAATCTCTTGAAATGCTTTACGAAACTGCATTGGGTGGGCGATATTATGAAACACCTCATGTGTGCCGCCAGTTCCAATAATGGTGATACTCCCATAATTCAGGATTCTTCCCGTAATGCTTTGATCGACATTGACTGTTTCAATCTTGCTTAAATTCATTTCCAGAGTACGCCTGGCAATCAAACCTTCCTTGATTATTACTCTTTTTGTTGTGATTGCGAATTCACTGGTCGCTTGCTGAATGAAAGGTGCAATCCAAAGCGTCAGGATTGCCTTCGCAGTCAGATAAATGATCCAGTGCAGTTTCGCGGAATAAACCACGGTTTCACCCATGATCAAATGCGAATTAACATAATTTCCCATTTTTAAGTCCTTTATTTCGCTGAAACATCCAAAATCCTTGCAGTAACATCAAAGGTTTTCCAGCCATGGAGCACGCCGGCTGGAATGAAATATGTGTCCATTGCCTCTAAAATCCAGCGCACATCACCAATGAACATCTCAATCTTTCCTTCAACCACAACACCACATTGCTCAAAGGGATGCTGATGTCCGGCATCTTCTTTTTCCGGGTCTATCTCCATACATGCCATGACCAGTTGATCGCCAAACTCAGCCGTACTTCTGATTCCAGGTCTAAATTCCTGCAAATCCATTTGATTTACTGATTTCTGAAAGCTCATGGTTTTCCTTTCCAGTTGATGAATGTTTAGCTTAACCGGCTGATATTATTCTCTGAATTTACTACGGAACCGGTGTGCTACTGACCGTCAACGTTACTGTATCTCCCGATGAAGAAAACTGATAATTGAGAATATGCTCTCTGATATTTGGATAATCCCTGTTCTTACGGTCGATCATCATATCAATATTTTCCAAAAATACTGATACATCTTCCGCACTAAACGTTTCTGGTAGAGCATCAACTAACATCCCTTGAGCATTGACCTGTTCTGCTTTCGGAAAAAGTGAGATATTCCAAGCCATCACCGACATAGAGATAATTACCTTAGTTCGATGAGAATCTGTATATTTTTGTCTCAGCGGTTCCGATAACTTCAGGATCGCTTCAGAAATCTTGATTTTAGGAGGTAACCGTTTCAGTGTTTTCGGTTTCTGTTTCCGGGGTTTTTTTAATTTTTTACTTGACATTCATTCATATCCTTAGAGCAGTTTTCGATATATTTGCATAGAACCTTATGTGTTATGGATTCGTGCTATCATATTGGCTTCATTCCCACTACCGTGTATGCAGTCAGGGTGCAAATAAAACCACCCGAGAGGCTCAAAAGCTGTAATTCTGATACCCATTCGCCAGCAACCGCTTGAAAGAGGCGGGCGGCTTCCACTGCGCGTTTCACTGTCTGGAGCAGATTGTAGACACGATCGGCAAGTTCAAAATCCGTCAGCACTGAAACTGATGGCTCTATCACAACATTTTTCAGTCCTGCTTCAAGGAAATAGTGCTTCAAATATCTGCCAATCCACTTGTTTGTGAACGATTCCTCCCACAGAGTTTCAATGATCTTCGTGGATTCTTCATCACTGCCACTTACGGAAAATGTTCCCCAATCATTGTC
>CAIMCT010000358.1 GCA_903839535.1 uncultured Desulfobacteraceae bacterium | reverse complement strand
TTTGGACTCAGCCTGCCCTGTTAGCCCCGTCCTCTCTCTGATTCTTTTGACACGACAACACCTTTCCTTGAAGTTTCTGTTGTATATCACTTGTAAATCGGTTATATACTTAAAAAGCATCTAAAAGACATAGGAGCGATGCCAGATGATTTTAACGGTTGGAAACACAAAGGGCGGGGTAGGCAAGACCACCCTTGCCATCAACATCACTATTGCCCGTGCCCTTTCAGGCAGCGATGTGCTTTTGGTAGATGGGGACGAGCAACATACGGCAATAACTTTCACGGAGCTGCGCAATAGTCTGCTGGGGAAGACGGGATACACCGCCGTGAGTTTGCACGGTGCGGCACTTCGTACACAGGTGCGGCAGCTCTCTTCCAAATATGCCGATATTGTCATTGATGTGGGTGGACGCAATACCGGAAGTTTGCGAGCCGCATTGACCGTAACGGATGTTTTGTTAGTCCCCGTGCAACCCCGCAGCTTTGATATTTGGGCGGTTGATCAGGTTGTTGCCCTTATTCAAGAAGCCCGCGAAATAAATCCCACCATGCGAGCCGTTGCGATGCTGAACGCCGCCGACGCGCAAGGGAATGATAATAAAGGGGCATTGGATGCGCTGCGGGATATTGAATCTATTGAATTACTGGAATTCTCTATTGGAAGGCGCAAAGCATTTCCAAATGCCGCATCAGCGGGCAGGGCGGTCATTGAGCAATCACCCAAAGACCCCAAAGCCATTGAAGAGCTTACCGCCATCTTGAACGCCATATATAGCTAAAAGATACAGGAGTGATATACAATGGCAATCACTAAGAAACCAAAAAGCAATCACTTAGAAAACACCGGTAAGGACGCGGAGCGCGCAGCCGAGGCGTTTATATCGGGGGTGGGTAAGGCTGAAACTCAAGCAGAAGACAAGGAGAAGAAAGTCCCAATTATGATGAGGTTTGATCCGACAGTGCTTAAGCGGGTAGATACTGCGGCCAAGCGGCGAGGAATTAGTCGAAGCGCGTGGATTCAATTCACCGTGAGCCGAGCCCTAGACCAAGGTGAAGGCTAAACGGCTGCGATTACAAAAGACCAGATTATGACTTCTATTTATCTTGCGGGAACGCTCACTCTCACTGGTGCGTTGCCAGAATTGGCTAATCTAGTTATAACAGCCAATACCTACATCAACCCAGCCTATAAAGAAGCCCTCAGAGTAGGACGTAGCGTTTGGAAAATACCTTCGGAAATTTGTACCTACCAAGACAACCGTGAATTAAATGGCGATATTGTTCTTCCGCGTGGCTATCTATCTGAAATATTACCGCTGCTCCCTGATAATAGTCGCATAGAAGATGGACGCACGAATGCAAAAGTGGCATTTCCAGCGCTTCAGAATGTGATTCTGCGGTCATACCAAAAGAAAGTTGTGTCGACTACATTGAAAGTAGAACAGGGGATAATTTGTGCGCCCACTGGATCTGGCAAGACCATCATCGGGCTGTCACTATTGGCACACCTAAAGCACCGCGCACTGGTGGTGGTTCACTCTAAGGAACTGGCGAAGCAATGGGTTGAGGTGATTGGTGACAAGCTGGGCGTCATTGCGGGTTTTATTGGTGATGGCAAATGGAGGGAAGGCGAGATTATCACCGTCACTATGCTTCAAACACTCCATAAGAACCCGGAACGCACCCGTGCATTAGCTGCAAATTATGGGGCGACGTTGGTCGACGAGGTTCATCATGTACCAGCCGCCACATTTGCAGAGGTCTTATCTTGGCTCCCTGCACGTTATCGATATGGGCTTAGCGCTACCCCGCATCGGCGTGATGGGTTAGATGTGTTAATTCATCGAGTCGTAGGATCCACCCTGGCCCAGGTGTCCACCCATGATGTTCAAAAGACGGGTGCCACGGTTCCCGTAGTGGTCAAGGTTATTGAAAGTGGGTTTATCCCTGGCCAAATTGAGTCGTGGGCCGAGTTTGTGGATTCTCTGGTCAACGATGCTGATCGCAATCATTTGGTGGTTGAAATTGCCGAGAAAACCGCGATGAAGGTTCCCGTATTAGTATTGGTCGAAAGAATCAGCCATGCCGAAACCCTAGCCGCTTTGATAACAATCCCCCATGTGATGGTTCACGGAAACATGCCTGCCAAGGATAGGGCGACAGCAATGCTTGCCATTCAAAACGCTCGGCTCACGATTGGTACGGTTGGTCTGCTGGGGGAAGGATTAGATGTAGCGGGTTGGAGTGCATTAATTTTGGCATCACCTATTTCGTCGCGTACCCGGCTCCTTCAAGCGATTGGCCGGATTGTTCGTCCTAACGAGGGTAAGATCCGTTGCTATGTTGCGGATATTGTTGATCGTCACCCATTGGCTTCGGCGAGTTTCAGAAAGCGGTGTGCCATCTACGATGATCAGAAAATACAAATTCAACAATAATTCACACCATCTTCCATGTCCCATACCCCATTTAGCCATTTATCTTGAGATGTTATCCCTGGTGTAATAACAGTACAAGTTAGAAATCCATCAAGCGTGCTAATATCCATACAGGAGTCTGGTGTCATATCAGACAAAAGGAAATCGTCTAGTTTTTCTAACTCTTCATCAGATAATGGCTTAGATATTTTTTTGTTCATGGTATTCCTATAAGTTTACTAAGATTCCAACCAGTTATCTGGATCAGAAATTGTTTTTATTTCATAAGCAACGCCTATCCTCTTTGGAGCTGAGTTTCTCCTCTTCAAAGATTTTCTTACAATTTTAGAAGCTTCTTCTAAATCTTTACAGACATGAGACTTCGTTCTTCCGAAGTTTCCAATTCTGCCGTTTCTGAATGTTACGATTAAATCTCCCAGTAGATCCCTTCCGACATTGATGACATAGAATCGGCTGATATTTTTATCTGGATCGCAGGCTCTTAATTCGATGTGGAACATGTCACCCTGCATTGTTTACTTCAATCTTCTGACGAGGCTGCTGAGTCTTTCAGGGTCTTCCTGAACGTAGATAGCGGTGGTATTGATGGATGAATGCCCCATCAGAATCTGAAGTTCTTTGATATTCGCACCTGAATTCAGCACACGGGTAGCAAAGGTTCTTCTACCGCTATGTGAAGTACAGCCTTCCAAACCCACCTCCTTCTGGTAGATGGTTGAAAATAGCTGCTGCATGGAATTAGGTGAAAAAGCCCCGCCTTTTTGAGATAAGAATAATGGAGATTTAAGGTTATCATCTTCACGTTCCTCCAGGTAGGCACTGAGGGCTTCCCTAAGTTTAGGATTTGACAGGTAACAAAGTCTAATCTTCCCTCCTTTAGTGGTAGATGATCTCAGGGTTATTTCCTCCTGTAACTGACGATCAACAGTCAGGACATCTTCCAGAATCAGACCCGCCATCTCCTTTGATCTCAAGCCAGTGAAGTAGCTGATGTAAAGTAGGGCTACATTTCTTTTTTCGGTGGGTTTATCCCTCTGGAGAAGACACGCCTTAGCCAAGTCCGCTTCTGATAACACCTTGGATCTACCCTCTTTTCTCATGCCTACTACTTCTTCTTAATATATGTTGAAATTTCTACGAAGCAACATTTTAACATGTTTCAGAGGTAAAAATAAAACCCGTCAGTAGAGGCAAGTTAATTAGTCCATCCATTTCAAGTGGTTAAGTGTAAATATGTTAGTTTCGTCAAACTTACAGGTTAACAATTTGTTTGTTGTACATATAATCATAGTCTATTCGTTACTGCGTAATAGATAGATTTTGTTTATTTCATCTACAGTCCGAGCTTATCAGCTTCCCCGCCGTGAGGCGGGGCGGCTACCCGACTTAGGCCAATAAATCGAGCCTGGCCCCTTTAATTTTTTAATTTGCGACAGTCGTTTGT
>CAIMCT010000357.1 GCA_903839535.1 uncultured Desulfobacteraceae bacterium | reverse complement strand
TGCATGGTGGGATCGGCGCAGTGTCCTGATAACAGCCAGAAAAGCTGCTAAGGAAGTGGTTGAAGAAAGAACACAGGATATCGAGAAAATCAGACTTACAGTTGAGCAGGTAGTCAAAGTATTGCGACGACATGCCGATAAGACCCCTGCTTTCAGGGATATCATGCAACGAGCCAATTTGTTGTGAGTCATTGGTGTCAGACGATTAATGAACATATACTGCGGACCGTGTGAATTTGTGAAAATTGGAATAAGAAACCGATAAATTTATCCGGTCTCAAGTATATATACTTGAGGCCGGATAAATTTAGCCGACACAAGGGCGTGAGTTTCCTATTCTAATTTTCACAAATTCATACGGACCGCAGTATATCTGGTTATCAAGGAAATAAACATGGCTAAAGCAATGCAAATGTCGATAAAGATGGAGCCCGAGTTACACGCAGAATTCATGGCTGTTGCCGCGAACACTCACACTCCCGCCGCACAGATCATCCGGCAACTGATTCGTGGTTTCATTGCACGGCATGAAACGCCGAATGCGACAACCATTGAAGCGATGCAGGCAGCAGACAGATGCGAAGGAAAGCGAATTATCGACGCTGGAGCATTATTCAATGATTTGGAAATTTGAGTGAAATTTGCATCAACATGACTTTTATGCAGGCTTCTGTTGTTGCGTGAATCGAATGGCCTTGTATAATTCCGCTAACGTAATGGAAAATTGGAGCGTTTCCAAATTCACGATGTCGGTGGGTTCATTTAACCGCTCATATTCCCATTTGTGTTTTTCTCCGCGCCGAAAAACCTCAGCCTGCATGGCATTCTGTGTAATAAGTACATATTCTCTAAACGATGTCAGGCTTTGATAATGCAGAAATTTTCTGCCGCGATCATAAGACTCCGTGCTTGGGGACAATACCTCGACAATGACGGTGGCATCCTTGACCATATCATCAGCGATATAGGCTTCTTCCTGGCACACCACCAGAACATCAGGGTAAACATAATGTTGGTGGACTTCGATACAGAGACGCATATCCGCCAGATACGGCGTACAGGGTTTCCCATCAAGATGATGTACCAAGGCAGCGAAAATCTGTCCTGCCAAACGGTTATGCCATCGCGATCCTCCGGCCATGGCCATACATTCTCCCTGATAAAATTCATTTCTTTCCTCAGCTCGGCATTCAAGGGAAAGATAGTCATCTGCCGTGATGGTCTCGATGGCTTTTCGTGGAATTCCCATATCGTTACATCCCCCACACCGTAATGGAATGTTCCTGAAAACTCTTTTCCATAACAAATCGTTTTTTCTTCCAGGATTTTTTGGTGCTGCGGTCAAAGATAACCAGGTGCCCTTCATCGGCCCGGCACCGGTCCATATACTCCCAGGTCTGTTTCAGGCCGGCATCGATGGTTTTTGCCATGCTTTTATAGAGAATCTTCAATTCGATTACCACCCGCTGGATTTTAGCCGGATAACAGATGGAGGATGACTGATAACCGATGCCTTCTGTTATCTGCTGGCTATCATACATGTTCTGTTCTTTAACCGGCCATATCACCAGCAGATCCGTTCGCATTCGGCCCAGCCCATACTCCCGATCTATCCGTCCGCCGCCGTTTACGATCCGCTGCAAAAACGCCTGGATCAGCAGTTGCGGTCCAGCTTCCTTGTAGTCGAAGCGCTCGATCCAGTGATCCGAATGCTCTTGAAAAAAGTCTTGAAACGCCGAAAGTAGTTTTTTCATATCCAGAATGCCATCTTCCCTGACATACCATGCCGGATCAATCCGGCTTTCTATATTGATCTGGGTAATATAAGTGATTTGCCTAGGAATGATTTCACGGTAAATTGCATTTGAAACCACAAGCCCTTTTGTGCTGCGGCGGACAAGACCCAGATCAGCCACATACTGAACATCCTCGTCACTGGTGGATTTATCCATATCCAGCCCCTGAAGCATGGGATGAATGACCCGGAATACCCGCCCTTCTTTGAGTTTATCCGCCAGTTGATCCAGATGGGTTTCGCGCCTTGTAATAAGATTTTCCTTGGCCTGATCCAGCATTTCCGGCGTAACCTCGGTCTGAAGTTTTCCCTCCGGCAATCTGAAGCAGGTTTCATACCCCAATGCGTTCACAATCCAGGGTTGGCCATTTGTATATTCCCATGCCAGATCCAGTGTTTCCGGCAAAAATATCTGTCCGGTCTCCTCTGTGCGCTGCTGGTAAAGTATTCTCATTTCCGTCTGGGTAAAATCACCCAACCGTAGTGATTCAGCTTTGATATTGAACGCACTGCCGCCGGTAATGACGGTTTTTTCCTTGTCCGAATGAATCCGGTAATCTCGTACATCGCGCACGCCGCACAGGATAATACTTTGTGGAAAATGCTGGGGCCGCTTGTCATATCCGGCCCTAAGCTGACGCAGAACCGATATCAGGGTATCTCCGATCAGTGCGTCGATTTCATCCACCAATAAAACAATGGGTTTGGGAGATTCTTCCGCCCACCGGGTCAATACCGTATTCAAGGCACCTTCTTCTCCGCTGACGGATAAAATCTCCGGCCAGGTACGCTGAATCCTGTCATTCTGCAAATAGATTCTGGCTCTTTCAGATATTTCGTTTAATATCCCCTTGATCCCGCGATGAACATTTTCTCTGGCGGACTGGGCTATTTCAACGTTAACATACAGACATTCATACCGTCCCTGCCGGTTCAGGTACTCCATGAGCGCCAAAAGACAGGAAGTCTTTCCGGTCTGCCTGGGTGCATGAAGCACAAAATATTTTTCCTGGTCAATCAGAGAAAGAATTTCGGAAAGATTGATCCTCTCCAGCGGTGGAATACAGTAATGATTTTTACATTTCACCGGCCCTGCGGTATTGAAAAAACGTTTCATGAAATTGGTCCCTTTATACATCCCCAATATTGTTATGGAATATCCCAGAAATTTATTTTCCATGACAAAGCATTTTTCTTCCAGGATATTTTGGGGCTGCTGTCAAAGATGATCATATACCCTTCATCGGCCCGGTGCCAGTCAATATAATCCCCGGACTGTTTTTCACCGGCATCAATGGTTTTCTCCCCCTCCACAATCCAGAGACTGGGAACCTGCAAACCCGCAATCGACATGTTTTAGATTAATGGGCCGGAACTATGATCAAGGCCATTTCTTTTCTGGTCGGTGTTGGATGCCTCGGCTTGAGACAGTATCGTTTCTAATTGCTTTCTGAGCGGATCGACCATCATTTCAAATTGTTCCTTATTCAGAACGGCGGATAGATAGAGGGATTGAAGTATTTTAATTTGACCTTTAATGGTATCATTCTTAAATTTCATCGAACGCTCTTGTGCCCGCTAATCTAAAATACTAAAATCGAAAGGATTCCCCCCCTTTGAAAAAGGGGGGCCAGGGGGGATTTA
>CAIMCT010000356.1 GCA_903839535.1 uncultured Desulfobacteraceae bacterium | reverse complement strand
ATGCCGCCCCCATGAATGAAAAATGGTATCTTTCTTAAATTCGATCACCCCATATATGGAAATGATACTTCCCCCTTTGGAAAAGGGGGATCAAGGGGGATTTTTCAGGTGGAGAACCTCCTAAATCCCCTAGCTCCCCTTTTTCAAAGGGGGGGAATCCTTTCGACTTTAGTATTTTAGATTGTTCGATGAAATTTAAGAATGATACGAAAAATGTTTCTCACGCGAAGGCGCGAAAAACATTTTTTTCGTGAATTTCGTGGTTTAAAAGTATTTTCGCGGTAAGTGATGATCTTCTGGCAATATCCGCAGATGTGTGATATAAGAATTTTCATTTGTCTGAAATTTTTAGGGAGCGAGGAGCTGGAAGCTCACCCCTCACATTTCACAGGTGCTGATATTGAGCAGGAGTTTAACACTGATGCGCCTTATCATAAAAACTGGCATCAAACGTTTTCTCATTCAACAGAGACAGGAGGAACAACAATGAAAAAAGCAATTATGTTGATGTTAGCGGTGATATGTATTGTCCCGGCCGTCGCAATGGCGGAAACTGTCAAGATTGGCTTCATCAATTCGATCACCGGGCCGGAAGCCCCCATCGGAGAGAATTTGTCGAACGGTGTCACCCTTGCAATTGAGGACCTGAAGGCAAAGGGAATTGATGTTGATATGATCAAGGAAGATGATATGGGCAAACCCGAAAAATCCATGGCGGCCCTTGAGAAACTGGCTACCCGCGATAAAGTCGTAGGTATCGTCGGCCCATACACTTCCGCCACATCAAATGCCGATGCCAAAATGGCGGAGCGGTACAAAGTGCCATTGCTGATACCGGTTGCCTCAAAGGAGGAGATTACCAGGCAGAACCTTAAATGGACATTCCGGACATCAGGTACGACCGGAGACTATGCCACGATACTCTTTGATTTGGCCACTGGACTCGGTAAACCCAAGACTCTCGCCATTTTGAACGAAAATACCGACTTTGGCGTATCAGCGGCAAACAGCGCCAAGGCCATCGCCGAACAGAAAGGCATCAAAGTGGTTTTTGAAGAGGCCTATTCCAAGGGCTCGCCAGACTATCGTTCCACTCTGGCCCAGGCCAAGGCAGCTAATCCAGACATTGTTTTCATGGTATCATATGTGGCGGACGCCATCCTGATGATGCGACAGTCGCGGGAAATCGGACTCTCTCCCATGGCTTTTCTCGGAGCGGGCGCCGGTTTCTCTGTGTCCCAGTTCGCCGGAGAAAAAGAAATCAGCCATGGCATATTCTCCTCGACGCAGTGGACTGAAGATGCCCCCTGGGGCGACTCAAAGGCCTGGTATCAGCGCTACGAAAAGAAGTTCGGCAAGTCGCCTACCTATCACGCGGCCTGCGCCTACGAATCGATGATGATCATGGGTCAGGCGGCATCCAAGGTTGGCGGTGATCGGGAAAAGCTGCGTCAGGAACTGCTTACCGGAAAGTGGAACGGTATCCTCGGCGAAGTTTCCTTCCGCGACTATGATGGATATCAGAACCAGCGCAAGGCCCAGATGCTTGTCGAGCAGGTGCAGAACGGCAAACACGAGACAGTGTGGCCTGTTGAACTCTCAGCCAAGAAACCGATCTGGCCTTTCCCGGGCTGGACGAAGTAATGACCTTTTTTCGGAAAGCATCTCTACCGGCCCCGGCTTGCGCCCCGCTGGGGCATGGGCCGGGTGAAAACTTCACTTAATAAGATACCGAGGGGATATGGCTGTATTTCTTCAATCAATGATCAGCGGCATCCTGATCGGCGGCGTTTACGCCCTGATCGGCATAGGCTTGACCATCATTTTCGGGGTCATGCGGGTCATCAACTTTGCACATGGCGACCTGCTGATGATCGGCATGTACATGACTTATTTTCTTTTCGCCCTGCTCCACATTGATCCTTTCGTCTCAATCATCGTGACGATTCCGATGATGTTTCTGTTCGGAGCATTTCTGCAAAAAGTTTTCATCAACCGCGTACTTGGCGCCCTGCCTCAGAATCAGATATTACTGACCATCGGCATGGGCCTGGTCATGAGCAATGCGGTCATGCTTGCTTTCACGTCGGACTACAAAATTCTGTCAACGACCTATTCGTCCGCCAGCTTCAACATTCTCGGGATATCGATCTCCAGTCCGCTGCTAATCTCTTTCGCCATCACCATCGCCATTACCCTGGCCTTGTACTGGTTTCTGTACAGGACAGATACTGGCCAGGCTATCCGTGCAACTGCCCAGGACCGCGATGCCGCCCAGCTTATGGGTATCAATGTCAAACGCATGTCTATCATCGCCTTCGGGATGGGGGCCGCGCTTGCTGGCACGGCAGGCGCGCTGATATCGCCTACCTACTATATCTTCCCGCAGGTCGGAAGCGTCTTCACGCTGAAGGCCTTTGTGATAACCGTGCTTGGCGGTATGGGCAGCATCGTCGGCGCCACTCTTGGGGGCGTGATCATTGGTGTTGCGGAGTCTGTTGGCGGCGTATATTTTGGCTCCGGCTGGAAAGATGTCATTGTATTTATCCTGTTCCTGCTGGTGCTTCTGTTCAAGCCATCAGGCTTGCTGGGAACTTCAAAAGACTGACAAGGGCTTATACAGTATGAGACCATTCATGCAAAACATGCGGGGAATGAGCACTCTTCCGGTCCTGCTGACCGTGGTGGCGGTTATCGCGCTCTTTCTGCTTCCTAATTTTGTGGAGAGCACCTACGCACTTCACATCATGATTTTAATATTTATCAGCGTCATCATGGGATCTGGCTGGAATATTCTTGGCGGTTACACCGGCCAGTACTCGGTGGGCCATGCAGCCTACTTCGGCGTTGGCGCCTATACCACGATAGTCCTGATGCAGTACCAGCATATCGCTCCATGGTACGGTGTCTGGGCCGGCATTCTGGTAGCCGTAGCAATCGCCCTGATCATCGGTTCCATTTGTTTTCGTTTGCGCGGCCCTTATTTCGTACTGGCATCCATCGCCGTAGCCGAAATCTTCCGTGTTACGGCACTGAACCTGAAGAAACTGACAAACGGTGCCGAAGGGATTCTTATCACCGATATTCCGCCGTTCAAGATTGGTGATATTGTCATCACCGATTTTATGTCTAAAATACCTTTTTATTACATCGGGCTTGTAACCCTGATCATCGCCATCATCGTAACGTGGCTACTGCAGAACTCCAAGCTGGGCTACTACTTTCAGGCGATCCGAGAGGATCAGGACGCTGCGCACTCTCTGGGTATCAACCTGACCGTATATAAAAACGTGGCGCTGGCCTTCTCCGTGGTTTTTACCTCTCTGGCAGGCAGCCTGTATGGTCTCTACGTCGGGTTTATCGATCCCACCACGGTTCTGGCGCTTGATTTGTCTGTCCAGATCGTCATGATCTGCATCATCGGTGGAATTGGCACCATTTTCGGGCCGGTGATCGGTGCCGTGGTGCTGGTGCCATTTTCTGAAGCCCTTCGCAGCAATATGATCGCCCAGGCGTTGATCGACTCCGGACTGGTCAATGAAAATTCGGGGGTTGGCACCTTCCTGAAGGAACAACTGTCCCACGCTCATGTGCTGATCTACGGCATCCTGCTGGTTGTTGTCATTCTGTTTATGCCGGACGGCATTTTGGGCTTCATACGAAAAAAGCTTTCGGCAAAACAGCGAAAGGAGGCGATCTGATGGCTATTCTTGAGATCAAACACGTCAGTAAGTTCTTTGGCGGACTGGCAGCCAATTCCGATGTCTCTTTTGAGATGGTTACGGGCATGATCATGGGTCTTATTGGCCCGAACGGCGCGGGAAAGACAACGCTGTTCAACTGCATTACAGGTTACTATCCGCCTTCCCGCGGCGAAATACTTTTTGACGGACACCGCATGAACGGGCTGAATCCTGATGCTGTGTGCAAGCTCGGTATGGCGCGAACCTGGCAGAAGGTGCGTCCCCTTGCAAAAATGAGTGTGGTGGATAATGTCATGGTCGGTGCTCTGTGCCGCACGAATTCACTTAAAAAAGCCCGCGACATCGCCATGGAAAAAATCAAGGTTGTTGGCCTCGAAAAGCGTATAAAAGTCCTTGCCGGAAGCCTGCCAATCGGCGAGCGCAAAAAACTGGAAGTGGCTCGTGTTTTGGCCACAAAACCCAAATTGCTGCTGCTTGACGAGGTCATGGGGGGGCTTAATCCGGCCGAGAGCGAGGAAATTATCCAGTTAATCCTGGACATCAAGAATCTCGGAATCACCCAGATGGTCATAGAACACGACATGAAAGCGATCATGCGCATTTCCGACAGGATCGTGGTTCTGAATTCCGGCGAGAAACTGGCTGAAGGCAATCCCCAGGAAATCGTTTCCAACAAGGCCGTGATTGATGCCTATCTCGGAGGAGAATAATGCTTAAAATCGAGAACCTGAATTTCAGTTATGGTGACCTCAAGGTGTTATGGGATGTGAACGTCGAGGTGACGGAAGGTGAGATCGTTACGGTCGTCGGAGCAAACGGCGCCGGAAAATCGACGATCCTCAAGAATATCTCCCGTCTGGAAAAACCTGGATCCGGCAGCATCACCTTCAACGGCGTGGACATTGCCAAACTCGAAGCGCATGAAGTGGTTGAAATCGGCGTTGTCCAGGTTCCCGAAGGCAGAAAGATATTTCCGCAAATGACGGTCACCGAGAATTTGAGGATGGGTTCCTATACCAGAAAGGCGCGCCAGAACCGCGATGCGAACATGGATCGGGTATTTACGATGCTCCCGCGCCTAAAGGAGCGGGAAAAACAACTTGGCGGCACCATGTCGGGCGGTGAACAGCAAATGCTTGCTATTGCGCGAGGACTTATGGCGGATCCTAAACTTTTGTTGCTGGATGAGCCATCGCTCGGGCTTTCGCCCCTCCTGGTAAAGTCCGTCTTCGCAATAATTTCCGAAATCAGCAGGCAGGGTGTGACAATTCTGCTGGTCGAGCAGAATGTGTTCCAGTCTCTCAAGATTGCGAACCGGGGTTATGTCCTCGAAACGGGCCGGGTTGTGCTCAAGGACAATGGTGCGGCCTTGCTGAGTAACGATCACATAAAAAAAGCATATCTGGGAATTTAGGAATTAGCAGACCAATCTTTATAAGGAGGTTTTTTTCATGCTTGTAAAAAACTGGATGAACAAACCAGCCATTACGATAGATAAACACAGTTCCATGCAGGAAGCCATGACTCTGATGAAAACACATAGGATTACCTTGCTGCCGGTCATGGACAAAAACCGTCTTGTGGGCGTTGTTACGGACAGGGATCTGAAAAAGGCATCTCCATCCGATGCCACAACTCTGGAAATTCACGAGCTTCTTTATTTGCTCTCAACCATTCAAATCAAAGACATCATGACATCTAAGCCGGTTTCGGTTCCGCCGGATTTCACGATAGAAGAAACCGCCGAAGTGTTGCTGGCTAACAAGATATCCGGTGTCCCGGTTGTGGACAATGATGGCGATGTTGTCGGGGTAATCACCCATACCGATCTGTTCAAGGTGATTATTTCCCTGACCGGTATTGGGAAAAAGGGTATCCAGTTTGCCTTTTGCCTGGAAGACCGGCAAGGCTCCATTCTGGATGTAGCCCAGATCATACGCGGGTTTGGGGGAAGAGTGGCCAGTATTCTGACATCATACGAGAAGGCACCTGAAGGATACCGCAATGTCTATATCCGGATATACAGCATTGATCGTATTAAACTGGAAGAGCTAAAATCCGCGCTTAAAGAAAAAGCAACGCTGCTTTACATGGTGGATCATAGGAACAATACCAGGGAAATCTATCAACCAGATAAATCTATCAAATTGATCAAAGCGTAAATGACCCCTATTTACTCATTAGGTGATTTCCAACAAAGAATACCCCATTGTCTGATTCGGATTTTTTCTGTTCTTTGATCATCGTTTCGGCCAGGCATTTATCCGTGTCTCGCCGCCATCAGGCAATAGTAGGGGCGAATCTTGTATTCGCCTTTCGATAGGGCAAATACAAGATTCGCCCCTACGAAATAAACCCAACTGGCAGAAACGATGATCAAGGCCGTATATTCTTTATTTGAAATCAACTTATGAGCCTGCAACTGATGAACAGAGTGTCAATCTTGGGTGGATTTATTAGATGGCGACTGAATTTTCCGATGATCAATACGACTTAGCCTATCCGGACGGCATAGAGAACCACTGGTGGATTCTGGCGCGAAACAGAATTATAACAAGCGTAATCAAAAAATTGGCCGGGGCCGTGGTACTGGACGTAGGGTGTGGGCGGGGCATTGTCGTCAAATATTTGCGGGACGAAGGGATAGATTGTTCCGGTGTCGAACTTGCAAGGGCCAAGCCCGTGTTTTCTGTCCGGAATTTTGTCCGTGTGGAAGTGAACGCCTGGGATCTGTCGCTCACGGAGAGGATGCGCTATAACACGATACTGCTGCTTGATGTCATTGAACATGTTCCTGATCCAGCCGCTTCTCTGAATCGTCTATCCGATGGATTTCCCAATCTGTCGCATTTGATCATTACCGTTCCTGCCTGTCAGGAATTGTGGTCGAATTACGATGAATATTATGGGCATTACAGACGATACAGCATTGAATCGCTGAAGAACATTTCTATTGCACTGGGTGCTGACTGCATTAGGTGGAGTTACTTTTTTCACATGGCGTATCCCGTCGGATGGGTGGCGGCGCATCTTGCGAAAAACCGAAAGACAAAGCTCCATGCTCCGCATGGGATCGGTAAGTGGCTCCACAAGTTGATTTCCGGCATAATGATTTTTGACCATTACATACTGCCGGCTCGATTGCCAGGTATGAGCGCTCTGGCATGTTTTTCCTTGAACAGGAATAACCCCATTTATAGGCCGAGGGATATGAAATGAAGCAGGAAGAAATCAAGAAGTCTGTCCGGGACGGCTATGCCAGGATTGCAAAAATAACAGGATCATGTTGTTTTTCCTCGGCTTCATGCTGTGGAAGTGATCAGACAGTGGACATCATCAGCAGAGACATCGGGTATAGCGACGACGATCTGAAGAATGCTCCGGAAGGAGCGAATCTCGGTTTAGGCTGCGGAAATCCTATCGCCCTGGCATCTCTGCGGGAGGGGGAAACGGTGATTGATCTGGGTTCTGGCGCTGGATTTGATTGCTTTCTGGCCGCACGCGAAGTGGGTCAGAGAGGCAGGGTCATTGGAGTGGATATGACACCGGAGATGCTGGACAAGGCCAGACAGAACGCTCGCAAAGGCGGATATGCCAATGTGGAGTTCAGATTGGGGGAGATAGAGAACCTGCCCATCGCTGACAACATTGCGGATATCATCATCTCCAACTGTGTCATTAACCTCTCTCCCGATAAAGAAAGGGTTTTCCAGGAGGCTTTTCGCGTCCTCAAACCGGGCGGCCGCCTGATGGTGTCGGATATTGTTTTGCTCAAGCCGCTTCCGGACTTCGTGAAGGCATCGATTGTAGCCTATATTGGATGTGTTTCCGGAGCTGATTTGAGGCAAGACTATCTCAAAGCCATCCGTGATGCCGGTTTTCAGGACGTTCAAATCATCGGTGAAACCCTGTTCCCAATACAGGATATGGTCAGTCATCCGGCGGCAAAGGACCTATCGGTGGATTCCGATATGCTGCATGATGTCGCTGAACAGCTTTCCGCTTCCATCGTCAGCATCAAGGTTTCCGCCATCAAAAGTATTCAAAGGTTAGGAAGTTGATAACGTCACAATGAAAGAAGAAACAGTTACCATTGACGGGTCTATAGGTGAGGGTGGAGGACAGATACTGAGAACGTCACTCGCCCTTTCCATGATTATGGGAAGATCGCTGAGAATGGAAAGAATCCGTGCAGGCCGTAAAAAATCAGGGCTTCAAAGACAGCATCTGGTTGCCTTGAAGGCGGCGCAGGAGATTTCCGCCGCTACTGTCCAAGGCGCTGAAATAGGTTCATCGGAGATCCAATTTGCGCCAGGGCGGGTAACAGGCGGAACCCATAATTTCTCAATCGGTTCTGCGGGGAGTGTCGCCCTGGTACTGCAAACAGTTCTGCCTGCCCTCATGATAGCCGGAGAGACTTCTAATCTTACCCTGGAAGGGGGAACCCACAACCCGCGGGCACCACCTGTCGATTTTCTGGAAAGGGTATTTCTTCCCGTCTTGAATCGGATGGGGCCCACGGTGACGACATCAATTGAGAGATATGGTTTCTATCCGGTTGGCGGCGGGTGTCTCCATGTAAACATCGAACCCGTCAGGAAACTGGCAAGAATCGATCTGATCGAACGGGGACAAATCAGGGAAAGCAAGGCAACGGCGATTGTCGCCTGTCTACCGGAGAGCATCGGACATCGTGAAGTACGCTTTGTAAAGGATAATTTAGACATTTATGACCTTCATGTTGCCGTTAGACAGGTGGTCAGTCCCGGTCCTGGCAATGCCCTCTTCATCGAATTTGTGAGTGACGGTATCACTGAAATAATCACCTCTTTCGGAAAACGCGGTGTCGCCTCAGAAACCGTGGCCATGGATGCCGTAAAGGAAGCAAGAAGGTACATCGCGTCAGGCGCACCCGTTGGACCCTATCTCGCTGACCAGCTTTTGATTCCCATGGCCCTGGCAAATGGAGGAGCATTCAGGACATGCCAGATGACACAACACACGTTGACCAACATCAATGTAATCAAGCGTTTTATTGATGTCAACGTTGAAGTGCGCCCAATCGACGACAAAGTCTGGCATATCGAGATCGGTTGAAAACAAAGGAGTAGAATCACTTGTTAAGCGGCTCAATTGAGCATAGGGATGAATATGCACAATGCTTTCTTGTTTGTGAAAGGGCTTAAGCTATTTTGCCAAAAACTTGTAGCCCTATGCGAATATTTTGTAGACGGTATATTGAATTTTTTTGTATCCATCCATGTTGTTTGCCGTTGTCAAAAGTGGCTGAAAGGAGATTTCATGAAGCTCACAGGTATACAGATCAAAAGGTTGTTTATTAGGGGGTCACTTCTTCTTCTCATCGTCCTTACATTTGTCAGCCAGACAGCCGCACAGATTGATGCTTCTTTTCTACCTGATCTTATAAGCTGGTGGGATGGGGACACGGTTTCCGGAACGACGGCCTTCGATATTCAGGATGGAAACAATGGAACACTAATGAATGGTGCCACCACCGCCCCTGGAAAAGTTGGGAAAGCGTTTAGTCTGGATGGAGTGGATGACTACATTGAGATTGCTGATAATATCAATTTAAAGCCAACTAATGCTATAACTGTGAATGCATGGGTAAAATCAAATTCTATTCCAGATGGTGTTTCAATGCATTTTATTGATAGGCATAGCTTCGAATCTGGCAAACCAAATGAAGGGTATGCGTTGGCGTGTAATAGTGCCGGTCTCCCTTCCTTTGGGTTATGGACAAATCCGGCCAGTCCCATTCAAAAAGGCGTAAGTGGCACTACAAATATCGTGGATGACAAATTCCATCACCTCGCAGGAACATATGATGGCTCTTTTGTAAAGATTTATGTGGATGGAGTTTTGGAAAATTCGGTTTCAGCTTCCGGTTCCATAGTATATGCGGGGACACTAAACCTTTGGTTGGGAGCAAATCAACAGCCGTCACAATTTACAAGACGTTTCAAGGGATTGATTGACGAAGTTCAAATTTACAACCGCGCTCTTTCTGCATCAGAAATTCAACAACTTTATCAAGGTCAAGGTACATGCTCAACAAATGTAGTAACATTCACAGCCGGAACACATGCTAAAGCCGCTGAAGTCAATGCGAATTTTGATGCGCTGAACTGTCAAATTCAAGTTTTGAATAGTCAGGTTCAGGCATTGCAGGGACTGAAGGCAATCGTCTGTCAGGATCACCCCACAGCAGATATCTGCAAGTAGCCAAAGGAGTCAGAAATGAAAAAAATATTTTTAGTTCTAATGATTTTATTTTGCCCCTGTACATTATGGGCGAGCAGCAGCAATTGGGATAGTTTAATATGGGATCAAGATGTTTGGTATGCTGGAGATGGAACAGCTTCTCTTTCGGTAACGCCTTCAAACCAAAATGTGAGTGGTGCATCCGGTACAACTGCATTCAGCGTTTCCAATACGGGCGGCGGAACCATGCCATGGACAGCAGCAGTAACATCCGACGGCAGTTGGTTGTCGATCACATCGGGCGCCAGCGGAACCAATTCTGGAAGCATCAGTTGCAGCTTCACATCGAACACCAACACCTCAGCCCGAACTGCTACCATCCGTATAACCGCTACCGGTGCAACGGGCAGCCCGGTGGATGTAACTGTGACACAAGCACCAACACCAACGCCGACACCAACACCAACACCAACACCAACACCAACACCAGTGCCCGTGCTGTCGGTAACGCCAGCCAATCAACCTGTGGCAAAAGATGCAGGTACAACCACGTTCAGCGTTGCTAACACGGGAACAGGAACGATGGCCTGGACAGCCGCAGTGACAACATCCGGCAGTTGGCTGACGATCACATCAGGAGCCAGCGGAACCGATTCCGGTACGGTCAATTGCAGTTTTACAGCAAACACCAGCACCTCAGCCAGAACTGCTACCATCCGGGTAACAGCAACCGGTGCAACCGGCAGTCCTAAAGATGTAACGGTGACACAGACAGGACCGCCAAATTTGACAATATCGGGCGGCATAAAAACTTCGTCGGGTATAGTCTCAGGGGTTTTCATCACCTTTAGCAACGGTGGAGGAACGACAACAACCGATGCCGGCGGTAGCTACAGCGTGACCGTTCCCTACAACTATAGTGGAACTGCAACGCCTTCCAAAACCGGATATACCTTTGACCCGGCTTCCAAGGCATACTCAAATGTTACAGCCGATAAATCCGATGAGAATTACATAGCGGCTCCACTTCCAAATCCCATAATTGGCTCAAATTCAATCGACGCGATTGATGTTGTTAAGATTACAGATATGTCGGGTTCACTTCCTGATAGCGGTGGTGCCGTCACTGTCAGGGCCTGGGATAAAGACGGAAAGCAGCTCACAGCAACTGAGCATGCCTTGCCATTATCCATTCTCAATCATGGAACGTCCAGTATTACAGGTAGGGATCTCGAAGACAGGTTCCCTGACGGCATTCCTGCAGCCTATACCTTTTCAGTCGAATCACCGAAGATGTTTATCTCCAATGTCAATAATAGCATTGATGGTGCTGTTAAGGTGCCTATCATTTATTCAAACGGGCTAAGCAACTTCGTCTCAAACTCCATCGGTTCCAGAAATACCCTTAAAGTGACGGATATGTCCGGTACCATTGCCAGCGGTGGCATAACAATTACTGTTACGGCCTGGGATGCATCCGGCAAGGCCATTCCGGAATCAACATCAGCGGTGGCTTTGAAGCTCAACAATCATGGCACAACCACCATTTTAGGGGCAACCCTTCCGGCACGTTTTCCATCGGGTATGCCGATGACTTACGAGTTTACCATCGCTTCACCGAAGCTAATTGTTTCCAATGTAAAAAACAGCAGTGATGGAACTCTGAACATTCCAACCGTTTATACAGTTGGGGTCAGCGATTTTGTATCAAACAGCATCGGCTCCCGAAATACCATTTATATTTCTGATTTTTCTGGTACTCTGGATACAGGCGGAGCTGCTATCAGCGTCAGAGCTTGGGATGTTTCCGGAACGGAAATTCCCGAGTCTGGATCTGTCAGTTCTTATAAAATTTTCAACTATGAAACGGTAAAGATCACAGGTGCAGAGCTGGGCAGTCGGTTCTCTTCCGGTGCACCTATGACATATGAGTTTGCAGTAGATTCATCAAATGTTGTGATCACCAATGTCAAGAGTAGCACGGATGGCAGCATCAATATCCCAACGGTTTATACAAGCGGGATAACCAACTATACGACCAACTATGTCAGTGATCTGAATACCATTCAAATCACTGATATGTCTGGCGGCATTCCAGCAGGCGGGGCAAGTATAACCATCACGGCCAGGGATGGGAGTGGAAATTTGGTTCCCGAATCCGCAGGCGTAACAGCGCTGAAACTCAATAATCACGGCACAACCACCATCAATGGGAATGACCTTAAGAATCGTTTCCTTGGTGGTACTCCCGTCACATACGAATTTTCCATCGGGTCAACAAGTGTGGTCGTCACCAATCTCACGAAAAGTACGGATGGTACGATCAATATACCGGCTGTATTCACCATTGGACCCTATGGGGGGATATAATCATCCGTTTGTTTGAATAGAAAATATTATGGATGGTAACTGGAGTGGAGGTTAAACATGAGAAATCTGTTTAACCTCCACTTTTCGTTTTATTGACCGATGTCGCGAATTTCGATATCTGGCCTGCAATCTTGCCAATCTGGGTGCATTGACGGTGTCAAGTTTGACGTTGAATGTCTTACGATTCACCCTCAATTGGATGACGACGGTAAAGATATCCAGCAGTTGAAGCAACTGATTCAGGCGGTCAAACTGGCCAAAACCCCGAATGATGTATTGAACGTTTTGGATAAAAAACCGAATTTCTTCTGCGGTGTAGGAAAACCGGATGCGGAATTGCCGGTTAATGCGGCATCAATCCAAAGGACTGCGAACCGCCAGTCCGCCTTTATTCAGAACATGGGTGTAAATCATTGTCGTTGTTACGTCTTTATGCCCCAGCAACTCTTGAACCGTCCGAATGTCATATCCGCTTTCAAGAAGATGTGTTGCAAAACTGTGGCGGAAGGTATGGCAACTTACCATTTTGCTGATTCCAGCTTTCTGTGCCGCAGATTTCACCGCACGCTGTAAGCCGCATTCGTCCAGATGATGCCGCCGGATAATGCTGGTGCGCGGGTCTTTCGATAATTTATGAGACGGAAACACATACTGCCAATACCATTCCTTATTTGCATTCGGATATTTCTTTTCAAGTGCAAATGGAAGATACACTTCTCCGTAACCTTCGAACAAGTCTTTGTCATGCAGTGCTTTTGAATATTGCAATTGCTGCCTGATCGGTATTTTTAGACTCTCCGGGAAAACTGTAACCCGATCCTTTCCGCCTTTTCCGTCGCGAACAACAATGATATTCTGTTCATAATCAATGTCTTTGACACGTAGGCGCAGGCATTCCATGAGGCGTATTCCGGTACCGAACAGCAGTTTTGCCATAAGCAGATGCGTACTCGGAGGAATCTCTCCGATCAGTCGCATTGCCTCGTCTTTTGTCATAACCGTAGGAAGGTGTCTGGGGCTTTTTGCTCTGACAGAATCAATAGGAATTGTAAGGTCTTGATGCAGTACATGCTTGTAAAGAAAGAGCAATGCGCTGAAAGCCTGATTCTGTGTGGATGCCGAGACATTGCGAACAGTAGCCAGATGTGTCAGAAATGATTCGATCTCAGCTCCATCCATGTCTTTCGGATGCCGCTTGTTATGAAACAGGATATAGCGTTTGATCCAGTCAACATAGCAGGTTTCGGTGCGGACGGAATAATGTTTCAGCCGGATGGCATCACGCACCTGATCAAGCAGCTTCGGTGGGTGTTTTTCGTCTGAGTCTGAAGTGGTCATGATATTCCCGATGAAATTCAGTTTAATCCTTAAATCCAGAAATTAGTAGTCTAATTCACGGTAAATTTGTTCTATGCTATTAAGCAACACAGGCGCTACCGGCACATGAATTTTTAGTCATTCGCAAATAGTCAAAGACCATCCGAGTGTTGCGCGTGAGTTCTCGCATTTTCTGAGCGACGCTGCGGACGCCTTT
>CAIMCT010000355.1 GCA_903839535.1 uncultured Desulfobacteraceae bacterium | reverse complement strand
CCTAAATCCCCCCTCACCCCCCTTTTTCAAAGGGGGGAATCCTTTCGATTTTAGTATTTTAGATTAGCGGGCACAAGAGCGTTCGATGAAATTTAAGAATGATACGTTCAGGCTGCCGTTGAAAGGGCAAACGAAGTCTTGCAGAGTACAGAGGCAATAAAACTCTCCGCCCGGGATGCAACGATTTTTCTGAATGCACTGGTATAATGAGCCGTCGGGAAGACGAACGCGACTCTCATAGCCTGCTGAATCATCAGATTGTTGATGCGGCTGTGACTCCAAACATCTTCATCCCTTCGTGAGGGCTGCCACACCCGGCAAGGTTTTTCCTTCCAGAAGCTCCAGGAATGCGCCGCCACCGGTTGAAATATAGGTGATCTGGTTGGCCCTTCCTGATTGATGAACAGCGGCATCAGTATCACCGCCGCCAACAATGGTGATGGCTCCGGAAGCAATTACATGATTAACCATGTCAAAAGTCCCCTTGCTGAAAGGCATCATCTCAAAAACCCCCATAGGGCCATTCCAGACAATGGTTTTTGCACCCTGAAGCGCTTCGGCGTACAAAAGGGATGTGGCCGGACCAATATCCAGAATCATCTTGTCATCCGGGATTTCCTGAACCGGAAAAACAGCGGAGGCTGCGGTTGCTTCAACCTGGGTGGCGGTGATTCCATCTACCGGAAGATAGATTTTTACGCCTTTTTCCGACGCTTTTTTAAGAATGGTTCCGGCGGTTTCAACCAGGTCTGTTTCGACCAGTGATTTTCCGGTGGAATGCCCCATAGCGCAAAGGAACGTGTTGGCCATGGCACCGCCGATGATGATCTTGTCCACATGAAGGAGCATGTTTTCAAGGGCGGCCAGTTTGCTGGACACCTTTGCGCCACCGATAACTGCAACTAAGGGCCGATCTGGCGTGGTCATGGCTTTTTCAAAATAATCCATCTCGTTTTTCATTAGCAATCCGGCAACCGATATGGGGGCAAACCGTGTGATGGCTTCAACAGAGGCGTTGGCACGGTGGGACACAGCAAAGGCATCATTAACATAGACATCGCATAGCCCGGCCAGGGATTTGGCGAACGAGTCGGCATTTTTTTCCTCTTCCGGATGAAACCGAAGATTCTCAAGAACCACAATGTCACCTGGCTTCATGGCCGCAACCATTGCTTCAACAGATTCTCCCACGCAATTCGAGGCCAGTTGAGCCGGCTGGTTCAAAAGCACGCTCAATCGTTCCGCCGCCGGTTTCAGGCTGAATTCAGGGGCAATCTTTCCCTTGGGTCTTCCCAGGTGGGAGGCCACGATGATTTTGGCCTTTTGATCCAGGGCGTACTTCAGTGTCGGCAGCACTGCCTGAATTCGTGAATCATCTGTGATTTTCTGCTGTTTGTCCAGCGGCACGTTAAAGTCAACCCGGATCAACAGCCGTTTATCGGCAATCGTAACATCCTTGATCGTTTTCATAAGTCACCCCTTTTTTTCTGATATTCGTCTTTGAAGATCTTTTTTTCTGGACCATCTTCCCAGAAAGCCAAGCATCCCGGCAGTATAGGCTCTGTCCACATTTTTTTCCTGAAGCTTCAATCCGCCAGCCTCGGCCATTGCCGCGCGCAGGCATTCGGTTTTATGACAGCAGGGAACGCAGGACTCCGGTGTGTTTCGAAGTCCGTCATCCCCTTGGGGAAAGACATTTTCGAGTATGCCAAAACAATATGGCGGAGAAGATGATGTTTTTTGCATGTTTATATGTTTAGAGATTCCATCTCGTGATACATTTTGGCGATATAGCCTTCGTCCGCGAAGCTGAAATACCTGTTTTCTCCGATGACAATGTGTTCATGAACTGTAATTCCCATGATATGACAGCAAAAAATCAGTTTTCGGGTAATAGCCATATCGTCGGAAGATGGCGCTGGGTCGCCGGATGGATGGTTATGGGCAAAAATCACTGCCGCGGCATGATGGTTCAGGGCAGCCTGGATGACTTCCCGTGGATAGACCGCTGTTGTCGATAATGATCCCTCAAAAAGCGTTTCAGTGCCCAATACCTGGTTTTTGGCATCCAGATGAATTATTTTAAAACATTCACGGCTTTTATCCCGCAAGTTATAGTAGAGATAATCAAAAAGCGCTTTGGAATGCGAGATGATGTCTTTTTGGATGAGTTGCTTTTCCAGATACCGATCTGCAACCGCCTTTATCAATTTCATGCCCAAAATATTCTGAGGGCCGATTCCGCTGATCTCTTGCAGCGATGCCTCTGCAGCCTCCAAAACGCCCTGAAGGGTTTTGAAACGCGAAAGAGCTGCCTTGGCGATTTCCTTGCAGTCTCTTCGGGGAGTCGCCAGTGTCAGCAGCATCTCAATCACTTCATAATCGTGAAAACCGGAAAGACCAGATTCCAGAAACTTGTCCCTTAGCCGCCCCCGGTGTCCTTCGCCCTTGTGCCGAATTCGCTTAGATATGGACTGAACCACTGCAGTTTCGCCCTGAGCATCCGAAGAATACTCACTGACAGATGATTTACGGGGCATCCTATTGTCTCCTTTTACATAAAATCATCAATTTCCTGCTTGAGATCCCGCGTCATCAGTTGATAAACGGCCTCTTGGGGGGACAACCCCTGATAGAGGATATGATATACTGCATGAGAGATGGGCATTTCAACCAGGAGTTTGGAGGAGAGGTTATATACCGATTCAGCGGTTTTAACACCTTCGGCCACCGTACGGGTTTCAGAAAGAATATCCGGCAGGCTTCTTCCTTCGCCGATCTTTTTGCCAACCATATAATTGCGGCTTAGATCGCCAGTGCAGGTCAGAACCAGATCGCCGACTCCGGCAAGTCCGGCGAATGTATGAGGATTGGCACCAAGCTTTACTCCCAGGCGTCGGATTTCGGCAAGTCCACGGGTGATCAGTGCGGCGCGAGTATTCAGGCCAAGTCCGAGTCCATCAATCATTCCAGCAGCAATCGCAATCACATTTTTTACGGAGCCGCCCAGCTCCACGCCGATAACGTCATCATGGGTATAGACCCTGAAAGCCGACGTGGCGAAAACATGCTGAACCTGCGTTGCCGTTGCAGGATCCTTTGAAGCTACCGTAACAGCCGTCGGGGATTGCAGCATCACTTCCTTGGCAAAGCTGGGACCTGAAAGTACGGCAATCCTGGATTCAGGAATATGGGGAAGGGTCTGGGCCAAAACCCCGCTCATGGTCAGATGTGTCTGATTTTCAATTCCTTTGGATGCCGATACAATCAGGGCGCTGTCCGGCACATCGCAGGACATGCGCTGGGAAACCGATCGAACCAGGTGAGATGGAACCACCATCAGAACCATATCTTTTCCCATGACCGCCTGTTTGAGATCACCGGTCGGGTTCAGTCTTTCGGACAGCGGAATACCAGGCAGGAATATCCGGTTTTCCCGAAAGGTCTGAATCTGGAATCGCACTTCTTCTTCAAAAACCCAGAAATCAATGGAATAGCCTTTGGTTCCAAGAAGATTGGCTAAAGCCGTACCCCAGCTTCCACCCCCGACAACGCCAATTTTTAAATCAGACGGACTCAACAGGGGAGCCTGATTCGTTTGGTTCGTCTGATTCGTTTGGTTCGCCTGTTTCATTTGGTTCACCTGATTCATCTACTTCATCCTCTTTTTCAGCCAGCCTGGCGGCGCTGGTTACTTTTTCAGCCTGTACCATTCCGATCAGTTTGACACCTTGGGTGTTTCGGCTGATGACGGAAACGCCACGGGTCGGGATTCGAATGAGTTTGCCATTGTCTGTCATGAGCATCAGGTCATCATCTTCTTCCACCAGAAGAATGGCCACGACATTGCCGTTTCGTTCCGTTGTTTTGATGGTGATGACGCCAAGCCCACCGCGCTTCTGTACTGGATATTCATCAATCGAAGTCCTTTTTCCAAATCCGTTTTCGGTGATGGTGAAAAGGGTCTGGCCGTGACTTAATACTTCCATTCCCACAATCATGTCTCCCTTGCTCAGCCGCATTCCCCGAACACCGGCGGCGCTTCTGCCCATGGCGCGCACATCCGATTCATGAAAGCGAATGGATTTGCCAAACGCGGAGCCAAGGAATACATTCAGGGTGCCGTCGGTAATCTTGGCGGAAATCAGCTCATCGCCTTCATCTAAGGAAATGGCGATAATGCCGGCTGCACGAGGTCTGCTGAAATCCATCAAATTGGTTTTTTTCACCACTCCGCAGCGGGTAGCCATCATGATGTGATATCCGGGTTCGAATTTGGATACCGAAAGTACGGCCGTCAGGCGTTCTTCGTTCTGGAAATTCAAAAGGTTGATGATCGCTTTTCCGCGGCTGGCCCTGCCTGCCTGCGGAATTTCATAGACTTTGCACCAGTAGAGTCTTCCCTGATTGGTGAAAAAAAGAAATGAATGATGTGTGGATGCCACAAAAAGATGTTCAACAAAGTCTTCATCCTTTGTTTCCATCGCCATCTTGCCTTTTCCGCCGCGTCGCTGACTGTTATACAGCGTAATTGGGTTTCGCTTGATATAGCCGGTTTTTGAAATGGTGACCACCATGTCTTCTTCCACAATCATATCTTCAAGCGTAATCTCACGGGTTTCATCCATAATCTGCGTTCGCCGGGGATCGCCGAACTCTGTCTGAATCTCGGTCAGCTCGTCCTTGATCAGTTGAAGAATAATCAGCTCGCTGCCCAGAATCTGCTTGAACCAGTCGATGTCTTTAAGCATTTTCTGGTGTTCTTCGATGACTTTTTCCTGCTCAAGGCCAGTGAGTCTCTGAAGCCTCATATCCAGAATAGCCTGGGCCTGAATCACTGAAAGGGCGAAAGTGGTGATGAGCCTGGCCTTGGCCTCTGCAGGAGATGGGGACTGACGGATCAGGTTGACGGCGGCATCCAGATTGTCGAGGGCGATTTTCAGCCCGTCCAGGATATGTGCCCGATCTTCGGCTTTTTTCAGGTCGAACTGAGTTCTTCGGACAATAATCTGTTTGCGGTGCCGGATAAAATATTCCAGGATTTCTTTCAGTGACAGTAGCTCTGGCCGGTTATTGACGACCGCCAGCAAAATGATGCCAAAACTGCTTTCCATCCGGGTGTGTTTATAGAGCTGATTGGTGATGACTTCGGCGGCCTGATCTTTTTTAAGGCCAATGGCGATCCGCATGCCTTCCCTGTCTGATTCATCACGGATGAACCGGATGCCCTCAAGCTGTTTATCCCGGATAAGATCGGCGATAAATTCAATTAGCTTGGCTTTGTTGACCTGGTAGGGAAGCTCGGTAACCACTATGGTTTCGCTGCCGGTTTTCTTGTCCTTTTCAACTATAGTTCTGGCCCGCATCCGGATGATGCCCCGACCGGTCCGATAGGCATCATGGATTCCTGTTTTCCCATAGATAAACCCAGCAGTCGGAAAATCAGGACCTGGAATGATGCGAATCAGCTCTTCAAAGCTAATTCCAGGATTGTCGATAATGGCCTTGATGGCATCAATGGTTTCATTCAGATTGTGGGGCGGAATATTGGTCGCCATGCCCACTGCAATGCCGGATGAGCCGTTGATGATCAGGTTGGGAATTTTGGCAGGCAGAACAGATGGCTCCGGGAGTGACTCATCATAGTTGGGAACAAAATTGACCGTATCCTTTTCAAGATCGTCCAGCATGTGATGGGCCAGGCGTTTCATGCGGATTTCCGTGTAACGCATGGCAGCCGGGGGATCGCCGTCAATGGAGCCAAAATTTCCCTGACCATCCACCAGAGGGTATCTCAGGGAAAAATCCTGCGCCATACGTACAATAGTGTCATACACTGCAGTATCGCCGTGAGGATGGTATTTACCGATGACATCGCCGACGATGCGGGCGGATTTTTTATAAGGTTTGTTCCAGTCGTTACTCAGCTCGTGCATGGCAAAGAGTACGCGGCGGTGGACTGGTTTGAGACCGTCCCGGACATCCGGAAGGGCTCTGCCGATGATGACGCTCATGGCGTAATCAAGATAAGATTTTTTCATTTCGCTATCAATGCGAATATTGGGGAGTACGCTGGGGAGCATGTCGGGGAGCGTATCGGGAATTGTTTCGAGTTCTGTCATTTTAACTACCTTATCGTTTCAATACTTTTATTTTCTACCAGAAATTGATAACTTGTGTGATAAATATCGGTCAAGGTTAAAAAAGCGGTAACCACCAGCGGGCCATAAATGATTCCCAGGATTCCAAAAAGTTTTACGCCTCCCATGACGGATAGAAATACCATCATGGTGTGCATATTGACCCGATGGCCAACGAGTTTCGGCTTGAAAATGTACTCCATGATCACCGAAAGCACCAGATAAAAAACCACGAAAAAAATCCCTGCAGCAAACCTGTCTGTCAAATAAAGATAAATTGCAGCCGGAATAAACACCACGCCGGTGCCGATAATCGGAAGAAAAGCGACCAAGGACATAATCACACCCCAGAGAACCGGGGATTTTAACCCAAACAGTGAAAAAAGAATACCACCTGATAGGCCCTGTATGAGTCCGCTAAGGCCGTTACCGATCAAAATCGCACCGGCCATGTTTTTGAATTTTTGAATCAATATTTGATCCTGATCATCCGGCAGAGGCGAAAAATCAATGACAAACGCAACCAGCTTATTGCCGTCAACCAGAAAATAATAGATAAACATCAGCATGAAAAAGAAATAAAATAGAAAATTCAAAATATTGGAGGCGATGGCGCTTGCTTGCTGATAGAGAAAAAGTCCAACAACTTTCCCCATCTCGGATACGGTTTTGTTGACTTCATCGCCTGTTAGAACATAATTGAATCTGGATAAAAACTGATTGGCCCTTTCAATAAGCCGGTTATTGGCCAGAATTGCTTCCAGTTGATCGCTGATGACCGCGTCTTTCCCCATTTCGTAAAGGCCGTAAGCTTCCTGAGACAGTGCTCCTACAAAATACACCATCGGAACAAAAAGAATCATAAATATAAGAATACAGGTAAAAAGCGATGACAGTGAGGAATTAAAGAATCTGCGAAAAAACTGGAAAACGGCGCTGAAAACGCTGGTAACGACTGCGGCAAGAACAATAACTGATATAAACGGCCACATAAGCCACCCCAGCATCAGCGTAGATAGCAGGAAAATAGCCAGGAAACACCACAGTTTCAGATTTTTGTTGGATAGATCGTTCATGGAAGGATAGAATCACTCTGTGAAATGGGTTATACTTTAAGTGGTCCTGATCAGCAATTTTCCGCTGGCACCCAGGCTGGAGGTTGGGAACCATCTGAAATAACATCAGAACCCCAAAATGCAATCAAAACAGGGGGCATTTCGGGGCTGAAAATCCAGACAAGGTCAGGCTAAAATGTCGGGAGATGGCTACCTGCTGACAAATCCTCCGGCAACCAACAGGAGCAATACTTCATAAATGACAACCGGTGTATAACTTTGAAAAAAACCATAAACAATACCGCCGCCGATAATCGCCGGAACACCGCAAAATACCAGTATCCCCAGTTTTCTGCTAATATCCATCTGCTGTCTCCTCTTCAGATATCAGGTATCAGTAAAAACACAGACCACCCGCCACTGTAACCTGATACCTGCAAACGACTATCTGATACCTTGCTTTACCGAACAAGTAAAGAAAAAAATACTTAACGCTCCACGATCATGGCCATTCCCATGCCCCCGCCGATGCACATGGTAAAAAGGCCGGTCTGGTACCCTTTCCGCTGCATCTGATACATGCCGGTGACCACCTGCCGAGCGCCGGTGCAACCGATGGGGTGTCCCAGAGAAATGCCGCTTCCCAGTTCATTCGGCCGATCATTTTCAATTCCAAGCTCCCGCATGCAGCCAATGGCCTGAGCGGCAAAGGCTTCGTTAAGCTCTATCATGTCAATGTTTTTCAGTGTCATTCCGGTGGATTTCAACACTTTTCGAACCGCGGGAACCGGCCCCAGCCCCATATAGGCAGGATCCAGGCCGCCAGCAGCAAAGCCTTTGATCCGGATGATGGGATCAAGTCCCATGTCTTTGGCTTTTTCGGCGCTCATCATCAAAACAGCAGCGGCGGCATCATTGATTCCTGAAGCATTTCCCGCAGTGACGGAACCGTCTTTTTTAAAAGCTGGCCGAAGTTTGGACATTTTCTCCAGGTTGGTTTCCATGGGCCTCTCATCCGTATCAAAAATGATATCGCCTTTTCGGGATGCGGTGATGACAGGTACAATTTCTTTGGCAAAGATGCCTTCCTTGATGGCGGCCATGGCCCTGCTATGGCTTAAAACACCCAGTTCATCCTGCTCCTGACGGCTGATGTCGTACATGGAAGCGATATTCTCGGCGGTTAAACCCATGTGATATCCGTAGAATATCTCGAACAGTCCGTCAAATACCATCAGGTCGTAAATATCGCCCTTTCCGGTAAGCTCCATACGGTGTCCCCAACGGGCTTTGGGAAGGGCCATGGGAGCCAGGCTCATGTTTTCCTGCCCGCCAGCCAGAATCACATCCGATTGGCCGCTCATGATGGAGGCCGCGCCCATGGCAATGGCCTTTAAACCCGATCCGCAGATCTTGTTGACGGTGACCGCCGGTGTCTCCTTGGGAATTCCGGCCCGAATCATGGCCTGCCTGGCAGTGTTTTGTCCCTGTGCGGCCTGAAGCACATTTCCCATGATTACTTCATCAATGGCGATCGGTGTCGCTTGGTCATCCCAGGAACAAGATTTTTTTTCAAGCTCAATCATTCCCTGGTCTTTTAACTTATCCGGAGCATTGGCTTTCATGGCATCATCTGCAATCGGCCGGAGTCCTGCCTTTTTTAAAACAGCTTTCATTACCACCGAACCAAGCTCAACAACCGGGACATTCATCAATGCTCCGCCAAAATTTCCAATTGCGGTCCGGGAACCGCTGACAATCACTACTTCTCTCATCTAAATATCCTCCATGACAAAATATGATTATAAAATTATGATTATAGAAACAACATGCATTAGCAAAGCAACGAACATACCACAAACACTTTTGTCTGTCAACCGGGGTCGGACAGCTATCACGGTAAATTTGTTCTATGCTATTAAGCAACACAGGCGCTACCGGCACATGAATTTTTAGTCATTCGCAAATAGTCAAAGACCATCCGAGTGTTGCGCGTGAGTTCTCGCATTTTCTGAGCGACGCTGCGGACGCCTTT
>CAIMCT010000354.1 GCA_903839535.1 uncultured Desulfobacteraceae bacterium | reverse complement strand
TCAATAAGAACTGTGAATCCTTGGAAAGTGTAAACCGGAACATTAAGGATGCCAAAAATCTGATCCAAACAATGGGGTATTCTTTGTTGGAAATCACCTAAGTGCTCGAAAGCAAAAGTGTCCCGGCTTATGTGGGTAGCCTTATTTTACAGGCATCACCAGCATATGATAGCCATAATTCATTAAAATATCGGCAGACATTTCACTGCAATAATCAAACAATTCCATTAATTTGTCCGAATCCTTTATTTTTGTTACATTGACCCATAAATCATCCGGGTCTTCAGGGCTTTCTGTCACATCAACAAATTTTACACCCGGAAATTTCGATTCCACTGTATGGACAAGATTGTCAATAAGTTCCTGCTGCTTAAAATTTAATCTCATTTCCTTACCTCCGTTTCGATATGCTGAATCAGTTCTGTTGCCCGCTCAAGCTGTTTACAGGCAATTTTTTTACCAATATTTTGATCTGAATAGTCCGCCAAGTTTCTCACAGACTGCATGTCAAGCAGATATTTTTTAAAATCAGAAGGATAAAGCTTCTCACGTTTTATCAGCCTAAGATTAAATTCTGACTGAACCCATTTGTGATCATTTCTGCCTTTAGACAAAACGCCCTTATCCGCCAGCGCCGCTATTGCAGCCTGAAATGCTGCAAAATAGGCTAGGTTTGCAGAAGCATTGTAGCACTCAAGTTCAAAACTTATTTGAGCAATCTTCAAGTTCTCTTCGGCTTTGTGCAGAAATTCTTCTTTCATATCAATATAAATCCTGAAATTCGGTGAATCAAAGTTGCGTTGATGGGTCGGGAAAGCCCGCCGGAGCCTTCGTTACAAATTCCGGAGATACCCCAGCGTTTCAAAATCGCCGAAAGGATCAAACATCACAGCTTTGCTTCCCGCAAATAGTTTACCTGAAGCTTCAGGGCTTCGGGGCGGCTGAGGTGACCGGCTCGCTGTAACGCAATCAAGAGCAGTTCAATTTCATCAAGGGAAACGTCATCATCTGCAAGTCGCGTAACGTCACGCGCCCAAGCATCGGTTGCCGTTTCAGTATAAGCAACCTGATGACGCTTGGCCAAAGCACGAATATCGGCGGCGATATATTTTTGCCCTTCAATCGTTTGCTGAACCACAGCATTTGCAACGGTATTCAAATTATGGCTGGCTTGTTGTTCTCTTGTCATCGGCAGAGCCTCCACCTTTTATATAACACATTTCCACAAAAGTTGTATCAGTGAAGGCATTGCCATACATTGGACAAAATGAACCAAACTGTCTGATGGGTGCCGGTAGTGCGGGCATCGGCTTTCATCGTTGTTTCCATAAATTCGTCGTCCTACGGCTTCAGTTCCGGCAGCCGCCTTAATCCCACATAGTCCAACAGCTCATCCATCTCCTGACGGGATGACCACAAAATACCCTTTTCCATGGCATAGACTTCGGCTTCCCCGGTCAGACCATCCTGGGCAAACAGCCATAGCCTCACGACATCCGGTTCTTTTTCCGCTCTCACGGCTTCGCCCTGCTCCCACAACGCAGTCAATACATCCAAACCCATCTTTTTACCCTGCACCCATTTACTCTGACACACCCACTGCTCTCCCCATGCCGCACCAAGGACATCTATTTCCTGACCTCTACCCGACCTCAGTCTATGCCGGTGAGCAATATAAATGAATGTATGAGGCATCTGAATGTCTTCTATCGCATGAAAAAACCGGCCCGGCAGTTTTTTCCGCTGGGTATTCCACAAAATCTGGCTCATGTGAATTTCCGCCAGATATCCCCGGTATTCCCGGAATCTACGTTCCTGTTTCTGATACCGCCTGACCAATTCTTCCTGTACCGCATAAGCATTCTGCCCTTCCACCTCAATTTTTCCCCAGACTTTCAGAAACTCCAGAAGAATTGGGTCCTCCACCTTGCGAAACCATCCGCCCAGTTCCAGATATTCCACCAGATCACCGCGCGACAGCTTGATCAGTACATCCCGAATAGTCTCAATGGGTACGCGCTGCCCTTCGCGATCCATGAGCTGTTTCTGAATCTGTTCAAGTTTCAGCTCTCCGCGCCGGCTTTCATCGGTGTTTTCATCCATGGCGGACAGATACAGTACCCATTTTGTGATTTTGTGTTCGTTGATACGTTCGATCCATTGGGTAACCTGATCATGCAATTCTCCCCAGATAAACCCTGAAGACAGATCCACCGCCAGTATCAGATTAAGGGTTTCTTCGTCGGATATCGCCATAGCGGTTTTCGCCGCCTGCTTGACCACTGCTGTAATGTAAAATGGATTGCAGCCGCATCGCTCTGCAATGACCGGCGCCATCAGGCTGGCGACATCGGCACGGTAGTAGTCTGCGGCTTTTCGGGCCAGTTCCGCTCCCCAGTAAGCGGTCAT
>CAIMCT010000353.1 GCA_903839535.1 uncultured Desulfobacteraceae bacterium | reverse complement strand
TTTCGAGACAAGGAGTGGACAGCTCTTTTCTTTAGAGCCCAAGCTAATACCAGAAATTTTGTTCCGTTTAATCCAGGAGCGAAAAATGTTGGTAAAAGTCCTTTTATGCTGGCTGCTGGAGATTCAACTGCCCGATTCCAAATTTTGATAATCCCCGAATATGTGTAAAAACTCCCCTCCGGTGGTAACTACTCAGTCACCACATACTGTGTTATATGGGTTTTAAAATACCACATATCGTGGTCAAACAAAACGTTTTAGTTAAAATTTGAGTGGTTTTACTGTCATATTTGTTGCTCATTTGCTATATGGTGTGGTAGCCGATTGTGATATAATAATAGTAGTTACCTCCGGTGAAGATCAGCCCACATATTTTTAAGCCTGAGCATCAGACAACCCAAACTGTAAATTTTTTCCCTCCATAAACGACTTCATGACCGACCCGACCCATGAAAAACGCATCAACTTTTGAAAGACCCCTTCGCCCGACGACAATTGCGCCGAAGCTACCGTCCGTCGCTTCCTTGACGATGGCTTCGGATCGGCTACGTACACCGGAAATTATTTTTTCAGATATTTTTTCAGATTCAAACCCGGATGTCATCAGCATGTCTTTTACGTCATGAAACAGTCGCGCCACTTTTAATTTAAAGGTTTCAAGGCAGGTAGCAGACATATCCACTTCAGGAAGCTCAGGCCTGCAATTTTCAGAAAGATCGAAATGAATAGCCTCCAAGCCTGGAATTGCATGAAATATACAGACCTCATATCCATGACCGCCCAGCAATGAAGCAACAAACTCAACCGCTTTCATCGAAGCCGGTGAAGCATCCACTGCCAATAAAATTTTCTTGACGGCAGGAACCTGCCCCACGATCAGAATCGGGATAAATGTTAACGATTGTAACAGCTTGACAGCAACACTGCCCAGTATGATATTTTTCAGCGCACTCATTCCCCGTCTTCTCAGTACCACTGCAGTGTAACCCTTTTTTGCTTCATCTATGATGTCCCTGGCAACCCCTTTTTCCAGGCGATGAAATTTGATTTCAATGGACCGTTCGGAAAATCCGCCTGAGATCAAAATGTTCTTCGCCTGCTCCAGGCACGCCCGTATTTTTCCTTTCTCCTGCGTTTCCCGGTTTTTTAATTGATCTACGACGGTTTTGCAAGTTGGTTCCTGCACCAATTCCCGATATTCTTCCGGTATACCACTGAAGACATGAAACAGCACAATCTGAGTATTTTCATCAACGGGCATAAAATCATTTACATAATTAACCGTTTGTAAGGTTCGTTCGGAACCATCAACCAATATCAGCATTTTATTTTGTATTGTCATACCACATCCTCCGCAATTGAATCAGCAAAACCGATATCCATGCACCATGTTTTCACGGCAGCCCTTTTACACTGGAATTAACAGCGTGTATACTGCAGGAAACAGAAACTATTCACCGCCTCCCCCCAATACCGCGTAAAGCCGCACCTGATTGACAAATCCTGCAAGACGGAGCGAGATAAGCCCCTGCCTCGCGGAATACAGGGTGCGCTGAGCATCAAGGACGCTCAGATAGCTGTCGATGCCCTTCTGGTATCGCATCTCCGATCGGCTGTAAATAATTTCAACGGCATTCACCAAGGATTCCTGGGCCGAAAGCTGCTCACCCACGGTCCCGCTAACGGCCAGTGCATCGGCAACTTCCCTGAAAGCCACCTGAATTGCCTTTTGATATGAGGTTAGCACAATTTCACTTTCGATCCGGGCTGCGTCGTACGCGGACCATAGCCTGGCATCGAATATTGGCGTGACAATAACGGGCGCAAAGTTCCATATTCCGGAGCCGGATTGGAAAAGCCCACCCAGGTCGCTGCTGGCGGTTCCAGCGGAAGCGGTCAGGGCAATACGGGGAAAGAGCGATGCACGGGCAGCCCCGATATTAGCATTGGCGCCTTTAAGACGGTGTTCCGCCGCCAGAATATCGGGCCGATTCAGCAGAATTTCAGAAGAGATTCCGGCAGAAACAGCCTGTGGCCTCAGAATGTCAGACAGATTGGCGGAAAGCACATCCGCCGGTGCAGGCGATCCCAGAAGCAGATTCAGCACATTTTCATCCAGGGCGACCTGCTGGGTGAACCTGGCAATGTCTCCTCTGGCTGTATCCACCTGGGTTTGCGCGCGTTTTACATCCACTTCGGTAGCGAGTCCGACCTGATACCGCCGGTTGATGATCCGGTAAACAGCTTGCTGAGTCTGCAATGTAGTTTTGGCCAGGTTCAGGTTTTCATGATCCGCCGCCAGATTCAGATACGCGCTGGCGGTAGCTGCGATCAACAGAATCTGTGCGCTTCGCATAGCTTCATCCGATGCCAGATAAGTTTCCAGAGCGCTGTCTTTCAGGCTGCGGATGCGGCCGAAAAAATCGATCTCCCAAGCGGCTGCGCCAAGATTGATTTTGTATTCTTCCTGGAGCGTGGCGACTTTGGACGACGACAGGTCCGCAGGATACCATTGATTGCTCATGCTGCCCGCCGCATTTAGCGTTGGAAAAAGCTCGGCTCTTTGAATGCCATAGAAGGCGGCTGCTTTTTCCACATTCAAAACGGCAAGCCGCAGATCCCGGTTATTGTTCAGAGCCGTCTCGATAATCTGTTGCAGTTTTGGATCGGTGAAAAACGCATGCCAGCTCAGTTTCCCTGCGGTCTGTGCTTCGGCTTCGGTTTGCGAATCTTTGTAGGCCGCTCCCTGCGGCCATTCTGGCGGAATCGGCGCTGATGGCTGCGTGTAGTTTGGAGCCAGGGAACAGCCGCCCATGAAAATCAACGCTACAAATGAAAGTGCGATTTGCTTTCTCATATTACCTCACCTCCTGGGCTGTGGAGGAGACAATATCGTATTCAGTGGACTGCCCTTTTTCTTTTTTCTTGAATATTTTGGATACCAGGACAAAGAATAGCGGGATAAAAATGAGATCGATGAATGTGGCGGAGAGCATACCACCACAAACTGCTGTACCAATGGCGTTCATGGCTCCGGCTCCGGCTCCGGTGGCGATGGCCAGCGGCAGTACACCGAAAAAGAAAGCCAGGGATGTCATCATTACGGGTCGGAATCGTATTTTTACGGCGCCAAGGGTTGCATTGATAAGGCTATCGCCATGTCCCAACCGTTCTTTGATAAACTGAATGATCAGGATGGCGTTTTTTGTCGAAAGGCCAAGTGTGGTGAGAAATCCGATCTGAAAATAGACATCGTTGGGCAGTCCCCGCAATGAAGTGGCCAGGATCGCACCCAACACTCCCAGCGGCAACATCAACAGGTTGACGAATGGAATAGTCCAGCTTTCATACAGTGCGGCCACGCAAAGGAAGATAACGAAAATGGAAAAAGCGTAGAGAATGGGCCCCTGAGCTGTTGCCATCCGCTCCTGATAAGATAGTCCGTTCCAGTCAAAACCGATCCCCTGGGGCAACTTTGCCGCGATTTCTTCCATGGCGGCCATGGCCTCGCCGGTACTGTGACCTGGTGTTGGCTCGCCCCAGATGTTGATGGACGGAAAGGCGTTGTAGCGCTCCAGCTTGGGAGACCCCTGAGCCCACCTGCATGAGGCAAAGGAAGAGAAAGGGACCATCTTGCCTACGCTGTTGCGGACATAGAGTTTTTCCAAATCCTTTGGAAGCATACGATAGGGGGCATCAGCCTGGGCATAGACATTTTTTACCCGACCGCCCTGGATAAAGTTGTTGACAAAGGCGCTGCCAAAAGCCGCCCCAATGGTGTTGTGAATGGAAGCAATGGGAATCCCCAGTGCCCCGGCTTTTTCCCAGTCCACGTCAATGTGGTATTCGGCTACATCTTCCATGCCGTTGGGGCGGACTCTGACCAGTCGCTGATCCTGTCTGGCCATGCCGAGGAGCTGGTTACGGGCCTCCATGAGTTTTTCGTGACCCAGACCGCCACGGTCCTGCAATTGAAAATCAAACCCTACAGCCATTCCCAGTTCGATGACCGGGGGGGGCGGAAAGGCGAAGACCATGGCGCCTGTTATCTGTGAAAACGCTCTCATGGCTCTGCCGGCGATGGCCTTGACCTTCTGGTCCGGCTGCTGGCGCAGCTTCCAGTCTTTGAGTTTGGCGAATCCCAGGGCCATATTCTGTCCATCGCCGCCAAAACTCGTTCCGGCGATCGACATGAAGGACCCCACACCATCTTTCTCATTCTCCAGAAAATGATCTCTTACCTTGTTCATGATTTTTTCAGTCTGTTCTAGGGTTGAACCCGACGGTAGTATGGCCTGGACCAGCAGGATGCCCTGATCCTCATCCGGAATATAGGAGGTGGGCATTCGATGAAAGAGAAATCCCACTGCCGTTATAATCAAAAGGTACAATACAGTGTATCGTGCTGCTCTTGAAAAGGATCGGCCGACGATCCCCACATAGATGTCTCTGGTTCGTGCAAAAGTCCGATCAAACCATCGAAAAAATGGGCGCAGGAAAAAGACCGTTTTATCCGCCGGTTCATGACCGGCAGGTATGGGCTTCAGGAATGACGCACAAAGGACCGGGGTCAGAATCAAAGCCACGAGTACAGAAAGGAGCATGGAAGCAATGATGGTCACGGAAAACTGGCGGTAGAGAACACCGGTGGATCCCTGAAAGAAGGCCATGGGACCGAAGACCGCAGAGAGCACCAGACCTATACCGATCAGGGCGCTTGTGATCTCGCCCATTGACTTGGCCGTGGCCTCCCGGGGCGAGAGTCCCTCCTCGGACATGATCCGCTCCACGTTCTCCACAACCACTATGGCATCATCCACCAGGAGCCCGATGGCCAGCACCATGGCGAACATTGTGAGCATGTTGATGGAAAAACCAAAAAAACCAAGGACGGCGAAGGTTCCGAGCAGCACCACCGGCACGGCGATGGTGGGAATCAGGGTAGCCCGGATATTGCCCATGAAAAGGTACATGATCACAAATACCAAAAGGATCGCTTCAAAAAGGGCCTTAGCCACTTCCTCGATGGCCACTTTGGTAAACGGCGTGGTATCGTAGGGATAAATCACTTTCAAGCCGGAAGGGAAGTAGCGGCTCATCTCCTCCAGTTTTTGTTTGATGTTATTAGCGGTATCCAGAGCATTTGCGCCGGCAGCCTGACGAATGGCCATGGCTGCGGAGGGTTTGCCGTTATAATAACTCACGATATCGCTACGCTCGGCCCTGAGATCCGTCCGGCCGATGTCCCTGATCCGGACCACCGAACCGTCCGGATTGGTCCGGATGGGGATGGCGGAGAATTCCGCCGGGGTATGGAGCAGATGCTGAACAATGATGGCGGCGTTCAAACGCTGACCTTCCACGGCCGGCGCACCGCCGAACTGACCGGCGGAGACCTCGACGTTGTAGGCCTTGAGCGCCAGAATCACATCTTCCATGGTCAGGTGGTAGTTGGTCAGCTTGTCTGGGTTGACCCAGATCCGCATGCTGAATTGGGTACCGAAATTCATAACTTCGCCGACCCCCCGTACCCTGGACAGTATCTTTTCAAGATTTGACTGGGCGTAGTCCCGCAGGTCTTCGCCGCTCATGCTGCCGTCTTCCGAAGTCAAACCGACAATGATCAGGAAGTTTCTTGTGGATTTGCTGACTTTGACGCCGGAGCGCTGCACCACATCGGGAAGGCTGGCCATGGCAAGCTGCAGCTTGTTCTGTACCTTGGACCATGCGATATCCGGATCCGTTCCAGGGGCGAAGGTCATCTCGACGCGGGCTGCACCGGACGAAGAACTGGTGCCGGAGAGATAGAGCATATCGTCCAGACCGGTCATCTTCTGCTCGATGATCTGGGTTACGGTATTTTCCACCGTTTCCGCTGAGGCCCCAGGGAAAAAGGCATCAATGGCAATGGCCGGCGGGGCGATGGGAGGATACTGGGAAATGGGCATTTTGTAGATGGCCAACCCACCGGCCGTCATTATGATAATAGCAATAACCCAGGCAAAAACCGGGCGGGCAAGAAAGAATTTCGAAAGCATCAGGCGCCTCCCTTACTTCGCTTTTGAGACAGGGCGTCCGGGCCGGCCGAGGGTTTATTGTCGGTTTGCGTTTCATTAAAGGGGGCCGCCTTCACCGTTGTGCCGGGCCGTAACATCATTAGTCCCTCGACGATCACCGGATCACCGGGAGCAAGGCCGGCCGATACCAGCCATTTGTCGCCGATAGCCCGGTCAAGAGTGAGCGGGCGGAAAGCGGCCTTGCTTTCAGCATCCACGATCAGCGCAAAGGGATTGCCCTTGGAATCGCGGGAAACCCCCTGTTGCGGAATAAGAATCGCCTGTTCATTGACACCTTCCTTGATCACCGCCTGGACGAACATGCCAGGCAGAAGAATGCCTTCCGGATTGGGGAAAACAACCCGCAGAATAACTGATCCGGTGGTCGGGTCAACAGTGACATCGCTAAATTGCAAGACACCTTCCAGGGAATAGGGGGCGCCGTCTTCCTGGATGAGATTTACCTTATCCGTACCTGCTCCGTTCTTCTTGAGACGGCCGTCCTTCAGGCGGCGCTTCAAAGCCAACAAATCGGTGGTGGATTGGGGCGCATCCACATAAATGGGGTCCAGTTGCTGGATGGTGGCCAGCGCTACGGGCTGATACGCTATAACGATGGCACCGTCCGTGACATTGGATATACCGATGCGTCCTGAGATTGGCGCCTTCACCGCCGTGTATCCCAAATTGATTTGCGCGGCGCCCACGGTCGCCTTCCAGTAAGCCACATCGGACTCGGCCTGTTTCAAAGCCGCAAACGCATCATCGTAATCCTGCTGGCTTACGGCATTGTCGGCCAAGAGATCATTAAACCGCTGCACCCGAAGCCGAATGGCGGGCACATTGGCCCCGGCCCTGCCAAGGGCTGCCTTGGCGTTTTCCAAAGCCGACTGAAAGGGAGCCGGATCGATTTGATAGAGTACCTGGCCGGCTTTAACGTCCTGGCCTTCCGTAAATAGGCGTTTCAAAATGAGACCGTTGACCTGCGGACGGATTTCCGCAATGCGGTAAGCGGAGGTGCGACCGGGCAATTCCCTGGTCAGCGTGATTTTTTGAGTCGTTATCGATATCACGGCCACTTCCGGTGTGGGGGCAAGAGTTTTGACCGGTTTGCGTTCACAGCCGGTCAGTCCATTACAGATCAGTAATAAAAATAGAATCACCCATACTGCCGGCGGGTTACAAATAATGTTACGGAAACGCATCGACAATTCCTCCAAATAGTTACAGGCAAAAACCATTGAGTCTATGGTTTTCTAATACGATCAGGGTTTATTAATGTAAGGCTTCCTGACAATAGTTTAATCAGGTAATGTTGTTACAGGCAAAAGACAGCATACAATGGTACGGACTTGATCCCGTTTTCGAACCCGGACTGCTTTGTAGAAAGCCTTATGGAATACGCTGGGTTATATTTTTGCCTGTACACGGAAAGGCTTCGCGACCGGGTGTGATGACCTGATTTGACCTCTACGGGGATCAGCTCGTCACCTCGCTGTATCAGGAAATCTACATCAGCCTGTCCGTTAGATGCCCAGTAGTATAATCGGTATCCCAGAGCCTGCAGGTTTTGCGCTATGAAATTTTCAGCGATCGCTCCTGCAAATGTATTCTCCTCCCGCTCGGAGAGAAGGGTCATGGGAATAACGCCGGACTTGGCAGTTAAAAGACCCGCATCGCTCATATACAGCTTGAAGGCGGAAATATCCCTGTAGGCTTCATGGGGCATGAAACCTTGCCCGATTTTGTCGCATTTGACCACGATTCCCGCTGCGGCCAGCCAGTCGATTGATGCACCGAACAGCGTGGCGGATCCACCCTTCCGGACGACCTTGTATTGAAACTTCCTGTTTTCCTTGGCCATTTGTGCAGGGATACTGTCGAAGCAAGCCATGATGCGTGTCGTTTCAGCGGGTGTTGCATATTTTGACATGTCGGCGACATAGCTGTTCAAAATTAGGCTCTGTGTGGACCGTGCGTCCATGATCCGTCCTTCGCGGATGTAGGCGGTTACAACGCCCGGCATGCCCCCTACCACCAGGAAGGTTCTATAATGCTCCAGCGCTCGACCATGCAGCAACTCCGGCATGGGGCTGTTAGTCTCGACGGACTCGCGTATTTCTGCAATCAGTCTTTCTTCTCCCAGAGCCAAAAGGAATTCCTCGAATTCCAGGGGGTAAAGCGTCAGCAGTTCCACCTTCCCCACGGGAAAGGAGTGGCGCTCCCGATTGACCGATACTCCCAGCAGACTTCCGGCCGCAACCACATCATATTTCGGAGCCTTCTCGCAGAAGTACTTGAGGCTTGTTAGCGCCCGATCGCATGCCTGTATCTCGTCAAGAATAATGAGGGTTTTTCCAGGAATGATTTGTGTGCGAAAGTAAACGTCAAGCGTGTTCAGAAGACGCGCCGGATCAATGTTGCCCGAAAACGCCAAAGCTAGGGAGTCGTCTGTCTCGAAATTGACATAGACAACATCTTCAAACTGCTCTTTCCCGAAGCGATCAAGCAGATAGGTTTTGCCGACCTGCCGCGCACCGTAAACCACAAGAGGCATATGGCCGGGCCGATTCTTCCATGCGACGAGCTTTTCCATCAGTTTTCTCTGCATCTGTCATGATCTCCTGATACCGAATAGGGCAAAACGACATTTAAGTCCAGAAAAATATCTGATTATATCATTTTTTGTGAGATAATGATCATTTATAGTATGAACGGATAGACGGTTCCTTTCAAGTATCTTAGTCGCTTGTCGTGCGGAAACTTCTCAATTGCATATCTCAACATAGTTCTTGGCATCTGCTTGTAATGTACACTGAGAAATGCCTCTTCTCTTTGAATGTCACGCTTACCTACTTCCCGAAGCATCCAACCAACAGCCTTGTGAATCAAATCTTCCTTGTCTGTCAGCAGCATCTCGGCAATCCTGAGTGTCTCATCAAACTTGCACCGCTTAATGAAATGAAACGTCGCAATAATTGCAATTCTTCTCTCCCATATACTGCAAGATCGAGCAAATTGGTAGAGAGGTTCCTGACTTTTGTCGCTCAAATATGCTCCTACGATGTGTTCCGCAGAGACATCGACCAAGTCCCAATTATTGATAAAACGAGTGTTGTCGAGGTACAGCGTGTAAATACTGGTCCTTCTCATCTCGTCAGTATTGGCGTACTTGCGCACCAGAATCAGCAGCGCAAGCAATCTGTCCTCATGATACGCACTGTGGAGCAGTAGTTCGGCTATTTCAAGAGGGATGTCTTGTTGCGCCTTGGAAAGCTTGCGAAGTACGGGTACGCGAATACCCCTGAACACATCGCCTTCACCGTATTGGCCGGGACCTGTTTTGAAGAACCTCTGAAGGAATATCCCGTCCCCTGAGTTCGAGAGACTGACCAATTGACTTTGTATATCGTCTATCAAGCTTGCTGCCCTTGCATCAATCAGTCTGATTTTTGGTCTGATCTTTGGTCTGATCTTTGGTCTGATCTTTGGATTGTTGGGGATCAACATTCTTTTTATTGTCTGTCACCTGACAGGCGTTTTTCATTCAGGTGGAAATTCCAAGCTTTGGCAGAATATATCTCTGAAGTACAAACCACCCAGCTACAACAGCCGACAATATAAACGCTTCTTTCATGTCATCACTCCTTTTAGGTAAACAAACAGAATTATGGAAACCCGGCATCGTGATCTACTGATGATGAATAGGGCAAAATGATATTTAAGTCCAGAAAAATATCTGGTTATACCGTCAATGGTCATAACCTGCTTTTTCCATATGCTCCCGCAACCTGACCGCAATAACCCTGCCGTTCACTTCAAGCATGACCACAAAGGTGATCGCTGTTTATGGATGCCGGTTGACAATCGGTTGTAGATAACATACTTTGGCAAAGTAAACATATAAAAGTGCAGGCATTGGATCGTGAAATTCAGGGATAGGAATGAGTAAATCATAGAAAGATTGTACGATCATGATCATTATTGACTTGATATATAACCTGGCTTTGCTGGTAGCGCTTAGCGTTGTATCTGGTTTTATCGGGCAACGGTGGAAACCAGGCATTCGAGGAGCGCTCCTGCAAGGGGTGATATTTGGCAGCGCAGCAGTGATCGGAATGCTGCGTCCACTGGTACTGGCGCCAGGGCTGATATTTGATGGCAGATCCGTGATGATCAGTCTGTGCGGGCTGTTTTTCGGTCCTGCTGCGGTTGCCATAGCGGGGGGAATGGCGCTAATCTGCCGAATATTTCAGGGCGGGATGGGTGCCATCATGGGCGTATCCGTCATTCTGTCGTCAGCTCTGCTTGGCTTGCTTTTTCACTTCCGCCAAGCTCGTCGGGGCGTAGAAATATCCGCCATCCAGCTTCTCGTATTCGGCATTATCGTCCACATTGTAATGGTCCTTCTCATATTCACACTGCCTTGGGCCGTAGCCCTTATCACGTTGGATCGAATCGGCATGCCAGTTCTGCTGACATATCCGCTGGCCACTGTATTTATCGGCAAAATCCTTTCCGATCATCAGATACGGGAACAGTCTCAAACAGCTCTGCGGGACAGTGAGACGCGGTATCGCGAGCTGGTTGAAAATGCCAACAGCATCATTCTTCGGATGGATACCCATGGAACAATCACGTTCTTCAATGAATTCGCTCAAAGTTTTTTTGGATTCACCCTGGACGAAATTCTTGGGAAGAATGTTGTAGGCACCATCGTGGCGGATAACGATGGCAAAGGCCAAGCTGCTATCCTGAGCGATATCGAGCGACATTCCGAACATTTTTCCGTTCACGAAAGCGAGAACATCCGCAAGGATGGCGCCCGATGCTGGGTGGCCTGGACAAAAAAATCCATCCAAAATGCGCAGGGACAGATCACGGACATTCTCTGTATAGGCAGCGATGTTACCGAGAGCAGATACGCTGCCGAGAGTCTGTCCAATGCCGTTATGGAGATGGAATTTGAGCGTGAACGATTCAGAATGCTTGTGAACAGTGCGCCTTTTGGCATGGTGCTAATTGGAAAAGACGGGGAATTTATTCTGATCAATCCAAAATTCAGGACATTGTTCGGTTATGACGAAACAACTGTACGAAACGGCAGAGAATGGTTCCGGAAAGTCTTTCCGGATACTGAATACCGCAGAAAAGTTATTGCCACCTGGATTGCAGACGCAAAAAATGTGCAACAGGGTGAAGAACGTAACCGCATATTCACCGTCACCTGCAAAAACGGTGAAAAAAAGGTTATCAGCTTTATTCCGGTTGAGCTGACCAATGGCGATCAACTGATGACTATGGTCGATATTACACGGGATATAGAGCTGGAAGATAGATTTCATCAGACCGAGAGACTGGAATCAGTGGGCCGACTGGCCGCAGGCGTGGCCCATGATCTCAACAACCTGCTTTCCCCGATTCTGGGCTATGCGGAGTTGACGCTCTTTGATATGGATACGACAACCAAAGCCTATCGACGGATACAGGGAATCAAGCAGGCTGCGGAACGCGCGCGAGATCTGATTCGGCAACTTTTGGCCTTTGGCCGGAAGCAGATATTGGAAATGCGGGTGCTGGATCTGCGTCAAGTAGTTGGCGATATGGAAAAACTGATTCAGCGGACGATTCGGGAAAACATCAAACTGGAGACATTTTTGTGTCCGGAATCATGCCAGGTTTCCGCCGATGCCGGCCAGATCGGTCAAATACTTATGAACCTTTGCGTCAATGCTCAGGATGCCATGCCTGATGGCGGAAACCTGACCATCGAAGTAATGCATGTCCATTTGGATGAAAGCGGCTTTGGGGAAACAGCAGTCACGCAGGGAAAATATGCAATGCTGGCGGTTTCTGACACAGGTTGCGGCATGGACAAAGAAACGCAGCAGCATATCTTCGAGCCGTTCTTTACCACCAAAAAAGATATGGGCACCGGCTTGGGTCTGGCAACGGTTTATGGGATTGTAAAACAACACGATGGCAATATCTGGGTGTACAGCGAACACGATCAAGGGACTACATTCAAGGTATATCTGCCATCGGTTCAGGCGGAAATTTCAGCAACTGAAAGATCATCTCAATCCGAAGAAGACTTTCACGGCTCAGAAACGGTACTGGTAGTCGAAGACAATGAAATGGCACGCGAGGTGGTTTGTAGCATATTGGAGCGGTTGGGTTATACAGTTCTCTCAGCGGCCAACGGAAACGATGCACTGAATCTTCTCATGCAGCATGTCGGGCCCGTGAATCTGCTGCTTACCGATGTGGTCATGCCGGATATGGATGGCAAAACCCTTTTCGGGAAGATATCCCAAATTCGTCCTGATATCCGGGTGCTGTTCATGTCCGGCTACACCCAGGATGTTATCGCCCATCACGGCATACTGGATGATGGCGTGTATTTCATCCAGAAACCGTTTTCGATCCAGGCTATGGCAGCCAAGGTGCGTGAAGTGTTAATGTAGGGGACGGGGGCTATCCCACATATCCCTTCGTTATGAAAAACTATACGCAGGTTTGAATCGTTGGGTCCTGAATGCGCTGCTGAATACTTGCACCATGATCCAGAAGGAAATCACCTGATGCATCGCTATGGCCCTGGTAGCGAAGTTCTGTAATCACTGCTGTGCATATTTCTTCAATAAGGGAATTTTTGAGTGGTAAATCGAAGGGACCCATCAACTCTGCTATTTTATGATACACGAGTTGACCCAAAATCGGAAGGTGCAGAACAGCCCTGTGCCGCCATTTGTAAAACGGTGTATAGCGCCGGTTTAGAAGAAAGACCAATGATATGACATCCGTACAAAACTGAATTTTGGCGAATTGAGCTGCAAAGCTATCTCCACGCCTCATGGATCGGGGATAGTTATACTGCCCGGCTTGAGCGCAAGTCCGACATCTCGCGGCCATTTTCCATAGCCGGACATCTTCCGGGTAAAATGCCAGCAGATCATTTCTGATTCGGGAAAACTGCCCCAGTTGATCTTCAAACACCATTCCATTGGTACAGACCGACAGCCGTTCCTCCGGCAAACAGAACCATTGCATTGCCGTTTCCGGAGCATGGGGCAAGCCGATATGCCGCATGAAAAACGAGTCGATTGTCTGAACACCAACCCTTTCCGTTCCAAACTGACTGACGATTCGCCGATATCCGTTAAATTCAGACGGCAGAGCATCATAGTCAGACTGAAGGTATTTTCCTATTTGTTCATAATCTGCAGATGTCAACCACAGACAGAAACCCGGCCCCCAGTCATGATCCCTAGAAATATCATCATCAAATCCGTAACAATCCGAGCCTTCACCAACAAGACCAATAGCTATTCGGGACTGGTATAGAGAATATTTCTCCGCAATCATCTGCTCGCCCCATTCCCGGTAATAGCTTTCCGAAAGAGGCAGACCATTCATTGATTATATCCCTGTTTTATTGGTATTCCAGAACCTGAACCAACTCGGTTCCAGAATAGTTGGCGGCGCAGATCAGTATGTCGATTTTTTTGGCGGTTTCCCCGGAAACATACTTTTCTCCGCATCCCAGGCAAAGGCTCGCCGGAACCTGTTTTACGACATACAATTCGCCTTCCAGCCGGTAGTCAAAATTTCCTACCAGAATATCCTTCAATTCTCCGGAGCAGAAATAACATTTCCGTATGGTTTCACTCATGGAACAGCCTCCATCTGCCTGTCTGTTTCGATCGTCTTTCCAAATCGGGGATGAGGGTGAATATGCAAACAAAAGAATGAGCCAGTCCGGTTTGTTATCAGTAAAGATTACATGAACGGGTTTTTCCATGTAATATCCAAGGATAAGACAGCTCATACTCCGTACGGAATGCTGATGGGTTTCGATGATAGACCCGTTCATCACTGCCTGTTCGATTGCTGCTAATGTTATATCCCGCGACATCAGCGAGCGCATGACATGTTCAGAAATATGATAATGCACTTCCCTGATCTGTTCCCGTATCGGTTCAATATTTAAAGAATTGGAGGATATCATTGGGAGTTTCTTTTATTTGCTGAAAGTCGATAATATTTTCTCATGCTTTAACTCCTTTGCGACGCTGTTGTACATAACGATGATATGCCCAGGTCTTTCGCATACCGTCAATAAACGGCGTATATCCAAATCCCAGAGTTTGTTGAAGCGCAGCACCACAATATGCCAGATTCCGGTCCGGTGGAAAGGGCATGGAAATCTGCTCGCGGTAGATTGTCTCTATATCTTTTCGGATGAACCTGACCGTGCTTCCCGACAGGTCTTCCAGTACATGGGCGATTCGATTGTAAGAGATCAGTTCTTCGGAACACACATTGAATGGCAGGTTAAGCACCCGAGGGTTCTGCATACACCGAATAATAATATCGGCAAGGTCAACAACATATACAAAACTATAAAGAGACTGGTCATATTCCGGAATCACGATTGTTTCATTTCGATATATTGCATCGAAAAACAATGATTCACGGGGTGCATAGTTGTAGGGGCCGTAAATGATTGCAGGACGAAGGGAAGTTTGGGGGATATTGCGCACACTGCATTCTTCGACCAGTTCGCATTCCGTCAGCCATTTGTTGAAGCCATAATCCGCAAATTCCCCCAGCTCCGGTTGAGGTCCTGACAACTTGGGAAAATCTTCCCCAATGGGTGAATCCTGAAACGAAACATACACACTGGTCGTGCTTATGAGAATGTAGTGGCGGATGGTTCCAGGTATAAACCGAATCAATCTGGTAATATCTCCCGGATCATAGGCGCAAAAATCGACAACTGCATACCATGCCCTATCCGGTATGACATCCTGTATCTGCTGACTGTCCTTTCTATCGCCAACCAGCTCGATCACGCCGTTCATATTAAGGGGAACATTGCCGCGATTGAAGACAAAAACCTGGTATGTTCCTTTTGCAAGCAGTTCCTCAACAAGGACTCGCCCTGAAAAATAACTGCCGCCTATTATGAGTACCGAATGCATGGATAAGTTTAGCCCGTCAATAAGATAGGGGTAGGGGCGGCCAAAATATATTCTGGCAAACCCGCCCGTTCCGAACCCGGCCCTATCTGTGTAAGGTTAAATGGCTTTCTGCATGATCCATATCCCGATATCCGCCTTTTTTTACCAGATTATCCAAGGCTTTCAACGACGGGTTTTCGCCTTTTTCCCAGGTCGCATTCAACTGCTGAAAATACAGGGTAATCGTCCCGTTTCCATAAGTCTCCAGCTCCGCACGCAGATAAGTGGAAAAATTGCCGCCGCCATCAACTGCATCTGTTGATCGGCAGACACGGCTGTAAATTGCCGGATATCGGGATTTGATATCTTCCTGCCATGCAGTTTCTATGTTGACGATGATATCAATCAGCGGATTGTCATTTAACGGGGGAATCCGGTTGTCCATTCGGGCATATTTTTCAGTCAGAAGATTTCTGCCCACTTTCTGCGCCGTTATCAGATCCTGAAGATAGGATGACAGTACATCCTGGTTCCAGGATTCAAATATACTGCCCCGGATGCTTTTAAAGGATTCAGGCGCGTTTTGACAGGGGGCTGGCGTTTCGCTTTTGACCTGTCTGAACATCCGCCATTCTATTTCCAGAATCTCTTGAATAAGCTGTGTAATATTTTTCAATTTCCACACTTCACGGTTCGCTGTTAATGGTTAACGCATCAGTTGCTTTTGCTGTGGTTGAGAAGCGCCCGTAGCAAACCGGGGAGGGCCTCGACTTTGTCCACAAACTGAACCTGCTTGCCATATTCTTCCCTAAGAGAATCCTTGTTTGCCTCGCTGCACCCCATACCAAGTGTCAACAGATGAATCCGATTCTTTTTACAGAACTGAATTGCGCTGTCAACACCGCCTCCCCAGTTGGATGCGCCGTCTGTAATATGAATGATGAACGGTTTTTTATGTTTTCCCTTCAGATTCATGGCAGTGGCGATGATGGCTTCGCCAGATGCGGTTTTGCCGTGGGGAAGCACAGTATAGAATTGATTTCGCAGATACAGTTCGGAAATTTTGCACGTCTCTCTTACCTCATTATAGGCAAAGAGCCTGGCGTTTTTGTTGTAAAGTTTCAGCGCCGAAAACAAAGTCTGAAAGATTTCTTCCGCCTTTTCCCATCGTTTGGGAGTAGCCATGGAACCGGTCGCATCCACCAGCAGAATGACATCGTTGACCAGTTCAAAATCATCCCGCTTTGTCTGAAAAACTGATCCGGTGGTAGGCGCGCGGTAGAGCCGCCTGCGATCAATTTTGCCGGTTTTCAATCCCCGATTAGCCACCATTCTTCGCTGGGCTGCGGCCTTGAGAACAAACTGAAGGTTGTGAAGCAATTTTCGGTTGACCCGATTCTGGGCGTGCATGACAATATCATTGCCCTCAACCCGAATCACCTCCTGTCTGCCATCCATGATTTCCTTGACCCGGTCTGTAAAATCCGGATTTTTTTTGCCAATCGCTTTTTCAACTTCTCTGGCAAAGAACAAGCCTGGAGAATCAGGATCAGGTGCTTCCTCCGCTACATCATCCATCTTCAGGTAATTTTTTCCGATTTTCCGGTATTGAAGAAACGGATCCTTTGAATCCGTAGCCCAGAACTGAATATGTTCAAATAACGCCGGCCAGATGGATAGATACAGCTTAATTCGAAAATTACCCCGCTCGGTAACACCATGAATCCGCGGACAGGTATTAATAAGATCATCAACGATGGAATTCAGAATAGCAAAGGGTTCTTTGTAATATTTTTCAAGGGATGTGTGCGCGGACAGGCCCCGAACAGACCGATCCACCCATACCTCCCTGTGACGGGTTCCACTACGGTCTGCTGCAATGTCCCACCAGAGATGCAGCAGCTCGTTGATGGTTGGCGGATGGGTAGCTAATTCGTACATGTTCTGAATGGCTATTTTTCTGGCGTATTCGGTATAAGAGACCAGAACGCTGCGGTTGGATAGCGAATCGACATAGACCCGCTCGCACATATCATAAAACAGGCTGAATTTGTAGGCGTAACGGCTGGAGAGTTTCACTTGGGCAAGGGCTACATCCTTGAACCTTTCGCTCCATTCCGTTCGAAGGTAGGCGCGCTGAACCGTTAGCCCCACTATTCTGTCGGTTTTGGCCGCTGGAATGGGGTACCGGCCCATGACCAAGGCGGGATCCAGTGCGATACCGCTTTGGTATTCCATGCCGGTCCAGACGATAGTACCAACATTTCGTCCAACGTATGATGCAATCTTTCTGAGCGATACCAACAGATTGGCCAGCTCAATCGCTTCAATCGGTGATTTGTTTCGCCTCCAGAATTCCGAGTATCCAGCTTCACCGGATATTTTGAACCGCTGAATCGTCGGACTGAGAAGAACCGGATTTGAAACGGCTGGATGATGTTGCATGGATATCACCAATCGGAACGGTCAGACATCATATTTTTGGTAAACAGCAGGTATTCCAGCTCGCCTTTTTGCAGATACCCTTTTTCCATGTGAAGGGCCAGGAGGATCGTTTCCAGTGTTGATTTGCTGGTCTGAAGGCTGGTAACAACGCCTTCCCGAAGCGAACCGCCTGCAGCAACCATCTCGCCGATCATCAAAGTGGTTCGGGTCGAAACCTCAATCCCCAGTTCCGGATTACTTCGAAGAACATTTATGGCTCCCATGATCAAATCCGCCTGCGTTTCGGTTACACCAGTTTTTTTGATCAATACCTCCCGTTCCACATCGTTGGGCAGATAATCCATCAGTACGGTGTAGAACCGGTCACGAAGCGCCGGGTCCAGCAGCTCGGTCCCAACAAATTCCTCTCCCTCATTCAGTGTGGCGAAAAAGACCACGCCTTCGGCCACGCTCAAGGTTCCCAGCTCATCCATCCAGACTTTCCGGTCATCGGACAGAAGGGAAAAAAGCATGTTGAGCGCCTTTGGATTTTCCGGCCGATTGATTTCTTCCAGATGAATGACACAGTTTGGGGTTTGAATGGCCTGGGGAAACAGAAACTGCCTATATCGGGTCTGACCGTTTTCAAGCGTATATTCGCCAAAAAGCTGGCCTGGTTCGGAAAGTATGCCGACCTGAAAGGTAGCCAGCGGTTTCTGATAAACCGCTGCATATTGCGACACGATGGACGATTTGCCGCAGCCCTGCCTGCCGGCAATCAGCACATTGACCGGATGCTTTTGAGAAATCTTATGAATTCGGGCCAGAATGTCCATGACCTCATTGCTGGCGTAATAATAAGGATCTTCCGGGGGTATGGTCAATTTGAGTGTGTTATCCATTGACATGGTTTTATGGCCTCGCTTCTGCTGCATATTGATACTGCCGGTAGGTGCAGAAAGCGGCCTCATCAAAATTGGCTGTGAGCCGAGGATTATAGGTGGCTCCGATCATTCCCCCGACCGTTGAATTCCAGGTTGCATCCGATGAAATGATCCGTTCATAATCATCGATATCTTCCTTGTTTATATTGGAAAATCCTTTAAAAAAATTATCTCTTCCCAGTCGTGTATATTTGGATTCGGCAAAATTGTGATACGGAAGGATATCTATTCCTTCGACTCCGGACCCCAGTTCTCTGGCAAACGCCAAAATGTTTCTGGCATGGTTCAGATCCCAATAGTTAACATCATGAATAATGACGGATCGAAGGCGGATTTTTGCTCCGGCCCTGACTAATCTTCTGGCGTTTTCCAGAATCAGCCTGTTGGAAACACCGGTCCATTTTTTATGCTTTTCATCATCTAACATCTTGATGTCATATAAAAAAAGATCCACATATTCCAGAACCGGTTCAATTTTTTCCCAACTGGTATATCCAGTGGTGTCTATACAGGTATGAAGGCCATCTTCTTTTGCCCGCTTCAGGATAGGAATGGTGACATTCAGGTGCATGAGCGGTTCACCGCCCGATATCGTCATGCCGCCACCTGAAAAATGATAGAAAACATCATCCGATTTTACTTCCCGATATATCTCATCAACGGTCATGGCTTGACTGGCCTTGTACAATGCTCCTGAACGGCAGACATTCACACATGACATGCAGTTATTGCATCGGGTTCGGTCGATCTGGGGTGGAACGATCTCAAGCTCCACATCAACTGGGGAATTCGCGTCATTTTCAGTCACCCTCAGACATTCGGAGATAGTCTTTTTCTTTGATTTCTCCCGTTCACGGGGTGGGCTGATCGCGCCTTCGGGGCATACTTTTGCACATTCACCACAACTGACACATTTTTCCGTGTTGTGATAAAACTCCTGCCAGGGATTGATTGCCTCCGGGTTGTGGCACCAGGCGCAGTGAAGGGGACAGCCTTTCAGAAATACGGTGGTCCGTATTCCTGGGCCGTCGTTAATGCTGTAACGCTGAATGTTGGTTACCAGGAATCTGTCTTCAGCCTCTTGGACATGATTGGTGTTGCGCTCCATATCACTCCTTTGTAACTGCTTGGGTTCGCCAGTTTGAAGATTTCCCGGTTAACGGGTCAATTGGCTCACCTCATAATTGATCGAACTACTGATCGGCTAAATAAGCTCCCGAATATCTTTCCAGGATTCCCCTTTTTCGAAAAATTCGCAGATATCACTACTTTTACTGATCATTTTTCCTTTGATGGCGGTAGATGTTTTTTGGGAGTCAGGCAGCTTGGTTCTGGCCTGAATGCAGATACCCTTACTTGGATCCCCGGTTGGGGACGGCGTGATATGTTTACATTCCTTGCATGTCGGCATGAATACGTTTCTCCTTGTTAATGATGGACCTGATTCAGTGTGAAAATCACACATGTTGATCGTTATTTCACTCCCCCTCTCAACTGGAGGGAGCCATGGGGAGGGCAAGCAGTTAGCATGACAACATTTCCCCCCTCCCAGCCTCCCCCCGCTGGGGGGAGGGGCGAACCCAAGATATTCTGGTATTCGCCCCCGGTTTCCTGAGTTGATTTACCTCTGAGATGACAGATCATGTTCGGTTCTGGCAATGATGGTATCCTGAGAATACCTGGCCAGATCAATGAATTTAGCGCTGTATCCTGCTACCCGGACGTAAGTGTCCGTGTACTTCTCAGGCTCTTGCTGCGCCGCTTTCAAATCTTCTGTTGACTGCATGTTGAATTGAACATGATCCAGGCCCAAAGCATGCCATGATTTCATATATGCATGCCAGAAACCAAATCCGTTTTCACTTTTCATGGTGGAAGGGGACAGTCTCTGATTGAGCAGGATTCCCTTGTAACGGGACATATCCACCTTGGCGACAGACTTCAGAACCGCTGTCGGCCCCTTGTGATCACATCCCATATAAGGCGATATGCCGCCGTCATCTAAGGCTTCACCGCCATGTCTGCCATTGGGTGTAGCACCGGTTTTGGGACCGTTGACAATATAGCCGGCAACCGACTGGGCTAGCGGCAGGGGATAGGTTCCGGAATAGGACCGAACCTTTTCAAATTCATCCGCAGCCATGTTGTAGTAGCGATTGGCGATGCTATCCACATAATCGTCATCATTGCCGAATTTGGGAGCATTCCAGAAATCCATTCGCATGTCCTCATAGCCTTCCCAGTTGGCTTTCAAGGCATCATTCAGTTGAGCCATGGTATATTTCTTATCATCAAAAACCAATTTTTTGACAGCCGCAATGGAATCCACCACAACGATGTTTCCCCCAATCAGGTTGTGCCAGGGGTTGGGAATTTCGGCCAGTTCGTTGGCATCCATTCCTTTTTCCAGACATCCGTCATCAATACTTGAAATAAACGGGCAGCAGAGATATTTGAATTCCATCACCCGGCCAACGTCTTTGGACCGCATGGTCAGATCAATGGCGAACCGCACTTGCGCCCTGAGCGAAGTCCAAAGGTCTTCAATGGATTTCCATTGGGTGGAATCCCCTGTTTTGGGTCCAAGCTGCATATCCGTAAAGAAACCGTCGTAGCCGTCATTCATCGCAATTTCAAGCAATTTGGCGGGATAAAGATCCGATCCGCCCTCGCTTCTGGTCTTCTGGGTTCCTCGTCTGCCGGTTACACCTGGTGACATGCACAGAACCAAAGCCCAGTCCCTTGCCAGTTCTTCCGGAACATTGAAGTATTTAACTAATTGCTGCGTATTGAGTTCATCGTTTTTGATAGACGGAAAACCCAGACCTTTTTTCAGGCAGTTGAAGACCTTCTGTTTGGTTTCAACCCGCCCATTGGCATTCCAACGGAACGAGATGGATGGCTCTGTGGTAAGCATGCTCTCGCACGCATCCAGAATGACATCTGTGCACTCATTGCAGGCATCGGTTCCATCGGCGTTTACACCACCAATGGTCAGAATAAACAGATCGTTTGCACCGGCAAAAAATTCCCGCAACTGTCGGCCCTTGGTGCTACCGTGTTCAGAGACCTTGAGCCGTTCACACTCGAACAGTTCCTGAGCATCATCACGGGTCATGGGCTGAGCACTTTTTTCAATCACACTTTTTTGATAGAAGGGCCAAAGGAGCTTATCTTCTTTCTGACCATATCCACTGCTGTACCGCTCAATCGAATGGCATATCTGATAAGTAAACCACTTGGATTGCATGGCATCCCGAAGTCCTCGGGGCGGCTGGGCCGGAACGGTTCTGCAGATATCGGATATTTCCAGCAATTCGGCCTGACGTTTGGGATCGGTCTCAAAATTTTCCGCAATAATCTTGGCCAGCCTGCTGTATCTTTGGGCCCACCCAATCACGGCTTTATCTGCGATGATCATAGCGTTCCACTGGTCGATTTTGTCTAAAAATCCAAGATTATCTTTGGCAATCCATGGGGATTTGCGCATCTGAGCATTGGCCATCTCCAGATTTTTTTCGATATTTTTGATTCGTTTCTCAAGACCATCCTCCAGCACGGATTCATAATTGGGCATGATGCTGCTGAATGCGGTCACAAACATGGGCGGCTGAACCGTAGTGGCCGAATACATGATGCCAAGCTCTTCTTCGGTGAAATATTTTTCCGCCTTGGTTTGAATGGTGAACGGTCTCCAGTATTCTGCAATGTTCCGCATCTCTTCTTTATCGGAGCAGTACTGACTTTCCACCATATCAACCGTGGAGAAATACGATAGTTCCGGATACATGGGGAAATAGTCCGGATGTTCGGTATTAGCCCCCACAATCAGTTCATCTTCCTGAATATGGATGGCCATGTTTAACAGTATGTTTTCGAGACCCTTTGCCCGCACGACGCAAACGGGTTTGCCAAGATTTTCTTTATGGGACTGGGTGATCAAACGGGCGCGTTCAACTCCGGCCTTTACACCCGGATCGACATATTCGCCGCCGGCCACATGTTTGTAACGACATCGCTGCTTGAGTCTAGCTGTTCTTTCCGTGATAGGCATTGACAAACTCCTTTCTGATGATGATTGCATCAATATGCTGGGTGAATCGGTTGGTTGATTATTACTTTCTGGCCTTCATTTTAGCACATGCGTCAGACTCTTCCAAAACAGGTCGCGACAACCAGAATTTGCCTTTTTGATCCTGTTCTTCGTGAACACAGTCGCCTTTGCCTTTTTCATAGTCGTAATCCCCTGCGGGAATTGAAAAAAAATAACTGCAATCTGCACATCTGGCCATGTTCGTCCTCCTCTCAATATAGATTTTAATGGATGACCGATAATAACATACTAAATTATTCAATACAATTATTTGAATCCAATTCATTATAATGACACAACAACCCCCATGTCATTTGAGTGATATTCAAAACGTCTGTACCGACTATCTTGATGTATATTTAAACAATTCAAAATAGTTAAAGATAAAACTGTTTAATAAAACAAATGAATACCACTCGCTATAATAAATTCATTCATGTTACTGAGTCATATTCAATCAGATTCAGCGGAATTGTCAAGAATTATTTTTAAAAATATTCATAAAGTATTCAGATGCCAATAAAGAACTGTCTATTGATTTGATAAATCAGACTCAATGATATTTGATGCTGGATTGTTTACCGTGAAAATACTTTTAAACCACGAAATACACGAAACAAGTAAGGGCGACCGGCCGGTC
>CAIMCT010000352.1 GCA_903839535.1 uncultured Desulfobacteraceae bacterium | reverse complement strand
GGGAATCCTTTCGATTTTAGTATTTTAGATTAGCGGGCACAAGAGCGTTCGATGAAATTTAAGAATGACACGACTTTACCTGTTTTTTTAAAGGAGATATGCTATGGCGGACGACCTGAAAAAAATGTATAAAACCATCGTGGACGAGCATTTCCCGCCGCGTATGGAAATCAGCTTTATTGACGAAACCGGTCGCCAGACCCTGTTTTATGAAAAAGTCCTCTGGGATATCAAAGGCGAGCAGAAAGGCCTGCGATACGGCGAAAATCCAGGGCAGGAAGCGGCGCTTTTTAAAATGGTAAACGGCAATCTGATTTTCGGGGAAACCCGGACCATCCAGCCGGGCCAGTATCTGGCATCCGACATCGAACTGCTTCAGTCCGGAAAACATCCCGGAAAAACCAATGTAACCGATGCGGACAATGCTCTGAACATTCTTCGGTATTTCATGGATACGCCGACCGCTGTCATCGTCAAACACAACAATCCATGCGGCGTTGCTCAGTCCGATGTGCTTTCGGATGCCTACCACAAAGCCATGATGGCGGATCGGCTGGCGGCCTTTGGGGGATGTATTGCGGTCAACCGGCCTGTAGACAAGCAAACCGCGGAGGCTATTTGCACTCAATACGCAGAAGTCGTGGTTGCGCCCGAATTTGAAAACGGTGTCATGGACATTTTTTCAGCCAAAAAAAACCTGCGAGTCGTTTGCATTCAGAACATCACCCGGCTGCATGATTTTGTAGGTCAACGTTTTGTGGATTTCAAGAGTCTGATGGACGGCGGCATTGTAGCCCAATGGTCTTTTGTTCCCCAGGCCAGAACAAATGCTGATCTCAAGCTGGCCGCCTGTGACTACAAGGGCGAATCTTACACTATCCGGCGAGAGCCTACTGAAAATGAATATCGGGACATGCTTTTCGGGTGGCTGGTTGAGTCCGGCGTTACCTCCAATTCAGTGATTTATGTCAAGGACCGAGTCACCGTAGGCATCGGAACCGGAGAACAGGACAGGGTTGGAGTGGCTGAAATTGCGCGTGATAAGGCTTACCGCAAGCTTTCTGACCGGTACTGTTTCGAAGCGTTTGGTATTGCCTATAACGATTTGAAGGATCCGGAAAAGAAAGCCGAAATTGATAGGCGCGTTACAGGTGAAAAAGGAGGCCTGAAAGGTTCCGCCATGATCAGCGATGCTTTTTTTCCTTTCCGGGACGGCGTTGATATCGGCCTTTGCGAAGGCGTTTCCTGCGTCATCCAGCCCGGCGGGTCAGACAATGACTACCAGTCCATCGAAGCCTGCAATGAAGCTGGAGCAACCATGGTTTATACGGGACAGAGAAGTTTCAAACACTGATGAACCTGGATGACGACTCACCCTTCTTGATGGGGAAAACTTGGGAGGAGAGCCACTGCTGTAATATTGGCAGCTCCTCTCACCACTTATATAGGCATGAGCCGGTCATACCTTAGAGCGCTGAACCAAATCAGCCGGTTGGCTCTGCAGCTTTTCCTCGAACCATCACTGACAGTTCATGAACAAACGATTTCATCTCTTCCGCCTGGGCGTTCAGTTCTTCTGAAGCTGAGGCTGATTCCTCGGCGGTTGCTGCATTCTGCTGGGTGACCTTGTCCATTTCCGTGACCGCAATGTTGACCTGCTCGATACCTTGAGCCTGCTCTGAGGATGCGGCTGCGATTTCACCGACCAGCTCACCCACTTTTGCCGTGCTACTTGCCACTTCCTTAAAGGCATCGTTAGTGGTCTTTACCAACGCGGTTCCGTCCGTGATTTTTTTCACGGTACCCTCAATCAATGCCGCGGTATTTTTGGCGGCATCTGCAGCACGCATCGCCAAATTTCGGACCTCATCAGCTACAACGGCGAATCCAGCGCCAGCTTCTCCGGCTCTTGCAGCTTCTACGGCCGCGTTTAAAGCCAGAAGATTGGTCTGGAAAGCGATTTCATCGATGGTCTTGATGATTTTGGAGGTTTCTTCGCTGGCTTTCGAGATTTCCTGCATGGATGTGGTGAGCTGACTCATGGATGTATTGGCCTTAATCACCACCTGGTTGGCCTGTTTCATTAGGGAGTTGGCCTGGCCGGCGTTGCTGGCGTTCTGCTTGGTCATGGAGGACATTTCTTCCAGTGACGATGAGGTCCCTTCGATGGATGCCGCCTGTTCCGATGAGCCTTCCGCCAGTAACTGGGATGCGGCGGAAACCTCTCCGGCCGCAGACGATACCTGATCCGAGGCTTCGTTCAGCCCGCCGATGACCAAACTCAGGGTATTGACGAGGGAACGAACCGAAAAAAAGCTGAGAGCAATCATTAGGGATGCGATGATTAAAGCGGCAAAAAGGGTGGGGAGAACCGGGCCTTTCAGCGTCTGTTCCAAAAGTTCGCGATCCTTCCCGACAAAGAACATGCCGACGATCTTGCCATCGACATCTTTAAGTGGCCAGTAGCCCGTGTTATAAGTTCTTCCCAGGATATTATTGACGTTCAAGAATAGTTCCCCTTTTTTAAGAACCGTTTCCATCACTTGCGGGTTATCCATCTTTGTTCCTACTGCCCGTTTACCGTCCTTCATAATAGTGGTCGAGATGCGCATATCGCCCTGGAATATCGTGCATTCCACACCATATTTATATTTCACTTCGTCCACAAAGGTTTCCGATGAGAGATCAAATCCCGTCGTAACGGAACCGACCACATGGTTTCCGTTACGGATGGGATTTCCCGCCCGCATGGAAAATTTGACTACTGTTCCCTCTTCGATGCCCGTCGATGCCTGACCCGCAAGGGACTTCTTTACATTTTCCTGTTGCAGGACATTGTCTCCGACCTTGTCAGAGTGTCCCCTACCCACCACGTTGCCGTCCTTGTCGGCAATAGTGAGAACAGAAACTTGGCGGGCCTTCACATAGCCCTTACATAGATTCTGCACGGCTGCCCTGTCCCCTTTCTCCACCGCCATGATTAGGTCCTGTCTTTCCGCCAGAACAGCGGCGGTGATAACCGCCCTCTCCTTTAGGTCGTCCACATACCCCTGGACCAGCCCCGCCACTTTTTTTATCTCTGCCTGACCCTGTTCATGCAGGCTGCGACTAAGCATGATATGGCTTGTTCCATAAACGACACCTCCAACCAGGATAGCCGTAATCACAATCAAGCCGATGACCTTTCCGAATAACGAAATTCTCATGTTTTTTCTCCTCAATATAAAAGAATTTAAGTTAAAACAGCGTGATACTTGTAGGCTTTTCAGCCTGTTTACGGATTTTACTCATCATTTTCCTTTCTCGTTGATCGATTTTCGAGACAGAGGAAGAAATGCGTTTGAGAAATACGTCACCCGTGTCGGTATGGAAATAAATCTTTCGGGTTTCATAGCCTCCAAGGTCGCAGCATAATATCTTGATTTTCTCCATCTGTAGAAACTCCACAACAAACTCCGCATTCTTTTTCCCGACTCCGTTCTCTATTGGGATAGACGGCAGAAGATGGGCACCGCCGAATACCTTTGCCACCAGTTGAAACCGATTACCGCCTATAGCCATGATTCGGTTAATCAGTAGTTCCATAGCATTGACTCCGTATCTTGCAGCAGAGTCAAAGTGCAGCAGATCAGCTTTTCCTGGTAGGAGAATGTGATTCATGCCGCCAATTTGCTTCAGTGGATCATAAAGGCAAACCGCGACACAGGAGCCAAGGGTAGTCTCGATTATTGCAGACCCCCTGCTTGCGTGCAGACCACCGATGTGAATACTGATTGTCTTTTTCATGACATATTTGTCAGAACACGATTGATTGTTTCTCTGAGCACTTTAAGCTGATAAGGCTTACCCAAGAATGCGTTGGGACGTTCGGAATGTTCGCCTGCCATAACATGAGTTTCGTCGTAGCCACTGGATAGAATCACAGGGATATCGGGTGAAAGTTTGCGCAGCGCAGTTAGTGTTTCCCAGCCGTCCATACCCGGTATCATTAAATCGGAGAGAACGCATCGGATCTCATCCTGGTGCTGTTGAAATATCTCTACAGCTTCAACGCCATCTTTTGCTTCAAGCACCGTATATCCCAGGCGAGTGAGCATGATATTAGCCATGTTGCGCACCTGATTCTCATCTTCGATCAGAAGCACCGCGCCGCCGCCTTCAATCTTGGAGAGTTTCTCTGCTTTGCCAGTCTGTAGCGCTCCAGGGATGGCAGGTAATTCGCGCCGGCAAGGAAGCTCTTCAGTCGATACCGGCAAAAAGACACGAAATACGCTCCCACGGCCCGGTTCACTCTCCACCGTAACTCCCCCGCCATGCGCTTTAACAATTCCCATTACAACGGACAATTCCAGTCCCCGTCCCGTGAATTTGGTGGTGAAAAACGGATCAAAGAGCTTTTCGATATCCTTGTTTGATATCCCGCAGCCAGTGTCCGATACTTCCAGGCAGGCATAAACGATTTCTTTCGGCTGCCAGTCGATGGGGAATCGCTTTGAGGCTGGAATATCCGCATGAGAAACCGTCTTGACAGTCAGGCCAATGGCACCTCGATTTTCAGAAATGGACTCCCAGGCATTGGTGATCAGGTTGGTCAGAACCTGCTGTATCTGGTCTGTGTCGGCGCGGATGACTGGACCTAAAGAGGGAAACTCGGCTTTTAGGGTCATGCCCTTCGGAATTGCGGCCTGAAGCAGGGGCAAGCTTTTGCGGCAGGTTTCGGACATGTCAACAGGTTCATGCTTGCCGACTGTTTGGCCGAGATAGGTCAGCATCTGTCTGCTCACCTCGGACGCACTGAGAGCCGCCTTCAGGGCTTCCGTCAAAGTCTTTGAGTCCTGTGGCAGTTCGGCCATAGCCATCTCCAGGTTCCCTATCACTGCCTGGAGCTGATTGTTGAAAGTATGGGCGATAGCTCCTGCCATACGTCCCAGACTTTCGGCTTTCTGAAGCTGCTGAAATCGGTGTTCATACGCCAGACGCTCGGCTTCGTATTGTGTCTTCTGGGTGATATCCTGAACAATGGTCAGGTAACCGGAAAAATCCAAACGGTCATTCGGCTCCAGAATGGTTATCAGAACCGAGAGATTGATGGTTCCGGATCGGGTCGTCCGGTAAAGATCGGCTGATTTCACTTTTTCAAAGTCAAACAGGCTCTCATAATAAACCATTTCGCCGCCTCTCAGCTTTGATTTGATGTCCTCGGTCACATTCGGGTCATCAAATAGGTTGAATCCAGCAATCTCCTTTTCATCCGCAATGCCGAATATTTCGATACATTTGGGGTTGGCAGCCAGAAGCTTTCCACTTGCATCATAGATTTCGATGCCCACCGGTGCCTTTTCAAAGATACCGCGAAATCGCCTTTCCAAAGAATGCAGCTCTGTAATATCGTTGCCGGAGCATACCACAAATTCGACTCGGCCCTGTTCATCAAGTTTTGGGGTCTTGGTGATGTGGATCAAACGCCGCTCTCCGGAAGCGTTGGATATCCACTCTTCGGTGATTACGGGTCGGCCGGTTTTGAAAACACGGATATTGCTTTCCATGGAGACTGCGGCAGTATCGGAGGAGACGATTTCGTCCAATTTTTTATAAGCAATGGCCTGGGGCGGCAGTCCTATAAAATCGGCATGAGCCAGGTTGACCGCGCCATAGGTTTCGGTATCAGTCAAATACCATATCTGGGTCGGGATGGTGTCCAGAAGCAGGCGTCTTTCATCAGACTTTTGTTTCAGCAGTTTTTCGGCCTGCTTGCGTGCTGTAATGTCAATTCCCACTGCCAGTGCGGGGTCATCGTTGACCACCACGGCAAAAGGTGTGGCGGAAGAAAGAATGGAATGGTTCATGGGTGTTTATCCTTGTTCTTGATGTGCTGTTCCTTTCCGCCATTTTTGCTAACTGGTTATCGTTTTAAGGCCGTCCTCCAGCGTTGGAAGAATCGGCAGGAAGGAATCAAATCCGGCAATTTCAAATACTTCTTTTACATAATCCGCCATTGCGCATAAAATGATCTTTCCCTGTTCGGGTTTAAGCTTTTTTGCGGTCTTGACAACAACTCTTAGTCCAGCGCTGGTGATGTAATCCAGATTCTGGCAATCCAGAACAATATAGCGGGATCCGTTTTCCATTGCTCGAACAATTCGTTTGTCAAATTCCGGCGAGGAGCTTGAATCCAGACGCCCCGCAAGACTGAAGATTGTGATCTGTTGCTGTTGTGTTTCAATGATATCCATTTGATTACCTTTACTGACAGGAAGGGTGCAGGGGCAGGTAAAGAGACCATGCCCCCCTTAATTAGCCGCACTGGGGTGCGGCGATCCCAGAGGCGATTTGCCGCGTTTAGCCCCAAAGGGGCGTATTATGTCAGCCCTGGGCTGGCATACAACCATAGATCGAGCCCTGAAGGGGTGACATAACTGGGCCACTGGAGCAGATACAACAAACGGTATGAGTGGGATTTAGGCCGCCCCTTCAGGGCTGAAAATTAAAAAAATAACACCGCGTACCCAGGGCGATGCCCTGGGCTATCATGGATCAGGCCGTTGGCCTTCCAGCCCTAAATGGTTGCTTTATTGATGGTATATTCTTTGTTGCGAATCACCTTATATCAGGCTGACTCCGATTTTTTGTCTGCATGCCTCACATCCTTCTGAACGTTTGGTTAAAAAAAGCTCTTCCCAATGATGAATTTTTTCAACCACTGCATGGAAAATATTGGACATGAGCTGTGGGTACTGATTCATTGTATGAACAAATTTTTCACGCGAAAGAATCAGGCAGGTCACCGGAGTGGAAGCTTTCATGGAAAAAAGCCTTCGCGTATTCCCCAGAAGAGTTAATGCGCCGGAAAAATCTCCTGTCGTGTAGTTTCGAATGACCACCTCACTGCCATTTTCTGAACGGATTAACGCCGCTTCTCCGGAAACCAGATAAAAAGCCTGGCCATCATCGTC
>CAIMCT010000351.1 GCA_903839535.1 uncultured Desulfobacteraceae bacterium | reverse complement strand
GGACACAAGGACACACCGCATTACCTTCTTCCTTGAGAAGTTCCACCAAGCCAAAACGCTCCATGCTTTTCAGTGTGCGAGATAAATTTGATTTATACTGCGAACCGGCATAATTTTACGTTTTTGATCCCCCACCCCAACCCTCCCCCGCTGGGAGAGGGAGTTTATGAAAAGCGCAGATTATGCCAGTTCGCAGTATAGCTCGACCGGATAAGGTTTCAAATTCAGCAATAGACTTCGGCTGTTGCTCGACAATGAGGTTGAGCAGCGTGCGATTTTTATCTTTTACACTTTTCGCAAGTCTGAATATTGAGTAATTTCGCCATTACTTCAAGCGCTGGTGAAGCGGCTATTTCGAAAGAGGAAAAAACGAAGGATATGCTTGATTGACTACATCTACCAGAAGCTCAATCCAATCCTTTTCCTGTTTTTTACCAGTCAGTATTTCCGTCGGCGTTCACTCAAAATTACCCTATGAAATTGTCAGTGATGGCCGATTATAGTTCTTTTCTCAGGGTTTCCGCAGTGAACAAATAAAAAGCGGCGGTGATCCACAGGCATATCGCGCAGAATAAAAACGCATCAGTAAATGCGGAATCGCCCAGAGACTCCTTTGGGTGAAAAAATTGCATCATACTCCCCAGTCCCTGGAGAAATACAGCCCCCCCGATCATGGTGAAAAAATTGATACCGGTCATGGCCGTACCCGCACGTTCGACCGGCATCTTCTCCTTGATATGAGCATACATGATGCCTCCGGCGCTGCTGATAAATCCAAAACAAAAAAAAAGAATGCAGAGCAGCATCATGGAGGTACCGGATGACAATCTTGTTAGCAAGGCCAGAACCGCTCCCATGGCAATCAGTCCGGAGACAATAATGCCCTTGCGGTTTTCCAATACCGCATCGGAAAGCCAGCCGCAGATCGGACTGCCGACCACCATACCCACGCTCATCAAAAAAAGCAGATTGCCGGCGGATACCACAGAAACGCCGATTACATTGATCAGAAACGGGCCTGCCCAAAGGGACTGGACCGCCGCAAAAATGCCATAGCGGCAAAATGTACCCAGTGAAATGATCCAGTAATCCTTTTCCCCGAACAGTTGGCGGAGATTGATCCATATTTCCAGGATATGGGTCGATGTCGCTTTAGGGACATCCCGGCTCACCAATGATGCGGGCCGGTCCCGTGTAACAAGATAAAAAAGCAGCGTTAAAACCAGGTTGATTCCGGCGATAACCAGAAAGGAGTTCCGCCATCCCATGGCCTGAACCATCAGCACCAGAGGTGTTGCGGCGATAAGGTTGCCGACCGTACCCAGGGAGGATACCAGAGCGGACAACGTGGCGAAACGCAAGGGGGTAAACCATAGGGTGATGAGCTTGAGGGTCCCCATAAAGTTACAGGCCATTCCGATTCCTATCAGCATTCTGCCAGTCGCCAGTACGGACAGGGAATGACCCATGGCAAACATCATGGCACCAATAACTGCGATCAAGGAAAGCACCGTCATGGACACACGGGGGCCGATTCCATCCAGGTACATGCTGATCGGAATCTGCATCAAGGCAAAGGCATAAAAAAATGCGGCTGAAATCAGGCTGAGTCCGCGCGTATCCATGCCCAGATCCCGGATCAGATCAGGGGCAATGACAGCCACTGAAGCCCGGTAAAACTGGGAGAGTGAAAACATCAGGCAGGCAATCAAAAAGATGATCCGGCGTCTGACGGAATCAGATATCATTTCACTCCCTGAACAGCTTGAAGCATTCTTAATCGCGCTATCATGAAAGCTTCATTATCCCTTTCTCGTAGGCATCAATAAGTACCCTGCTCCCCACTAATCGCACCAGCTCAAATAACTCCGGAGCTAAATCCCCGGCAATGCTGGGGTGAATTGAAAAAGCTATGCTATATTATTTTGAAAAATATCCTTGCAAGCTGAGTGTCCCGGTGATGGCGAAGTTCAGTTCGGACGGCCAGTCAGGGCATCCTACTCCGCCAATTTATGATGTTCCATTTTGTCGAGCGTCACATGTACCTTAACTCCATCATAATAAAGAAGTTCATCAAGAATGCCATCAGGACTCATGTCCACAGCCGAATAAAAGGTGTAGTCACCAACAGGGAGATATCCGTTAAAAACTTCCGCTGAACCTGTCTTTATCAATGGATATTGGACCAGCATATTGATTCCTGGAGACCATCCTGAAGGAGTTAGCGTATAAGGACCCCATGGGGTGTTTGCTGCAATCCACCAATCAGCATTTTGACCGGACAAACTTCCCGGGTTCAGGGCAGCGGTAACTGACAGAGGTGTTTTATTGGTTATGTCAATCGATTGACTGTGGTTATTCGCCATAACAGTAGCTATAGTAGTGTCAAATATACTATAAACTCCCGTGTTGCCGCTATAACTGGTTATCGTTACATTGCTGTCGTTGATGTCCACTACACTGAAGTAATAGGTGTTAGCGGTTTGGGAAATATGCCAGAGAGCGGGATCCACTACTGTGGGGGTACTGGTGTCAACCCCGGCACCGCATGTTCCGTTGAGAAGCTGAACGACATTGTTCCGCCAGGGGGGAGTCGGCGGGTCGGTTGAGGGGTTGGGGAGGATGCTGCTGTCAATGGTCTTCCGGGAATAGAGATGCTGATGCCCGCAAGTATAGATATCAAACCGGTTGTTATCCAAGATAGTCCACAAATTTGTGAAGGTAATATCCGGAGATCCTGGAGGTTCGGAGGGATCGACTGGGTTGGTTCCGGTGACATAGTAATAGGGCGTATGAATGAAAAGAAATTTATGGGCGGCTTTGGTCTGCGCCACTTGAGTTTCGAGCCAGGCTAATTGGGTGGAATCGATGGTGCCACTAAGGTTAGGACTGATGTTATCCGCAGTCAGATAATATGGGTCCAATACAGCAAAGAAGGCATCGCCTCCAGGGGATGTAAAGGAATAGACCAGATGCTCATAACCGGGTGGCCCGTTGCCAGGATTCTCCGTAAATACATTTTGGTATTGTTGCTGGTTCGCTAATAAGAATCCGTTGGAGGAATGTTGATTATAGAGTTCATGATTGCCGATTGCAGTATATAAGGCAATTCCCGCACTCGTCAGGGGCGTAAAGATGTCTTTCCAGCTCTGGAAAGTATAAACTTTGTCGATACAACCTCTGTAGGCCATATCGCCTCCGAAGACCACAAATGCCGGTTGGGGAGATAACACCTTTATTTGGGAAATGATGGCATTTAACACTGGAGTGTTGATCGGATCGGTAAGGGAGCCTCCACGGCTGTCGGCCAGAAAGATGAAACGCAAGGTCTCAGAAAAAGCCGGTACTGGTGAAAACACAACCGAGACAATGGCCGTAGCCAAACAGAGCAGCAAAAAAATTCTTTTAAATTTGCAAATCATATTTTTCCTCCTTAGGGTGACAAGAAAGGCTCAACATGGCATGTTAATAAGCCGATGCTGAAAGTAAGGGGTCATTTATTTTCCCGCACTTCTTCCAAAAGTATGTTTGAATTTTGGAGCGAACCTCGCACGCTACCTCCGTATCGGTTCAGGGCAATAACAAAACGAACTCATCGCCTCCTATACGAGCTATTATGTATGTTCGTCGAATACGCTGGCTCCTCGCTGTTTTGTATGGATGGTTCAGCCGAAATAGCGAGAAACCATATTTGGAATGTCAACGATACTCGCATTATCCTTGAGTCCGGCCATATCGTAACGATACGAATGGTCTCGTTAATTCTCCTGACCCATTTCATCCAAAGATTATCCTATGACAAAGCTGCCATGCCTGTCAAACGAATTGACGGATTCCGGGATTCCTTGCGGATTTAATCGTGTCCATGATTTGTCTGAGCACATTGATGTCACTAATTTTCTGAATACCGGACATACGGCATAAATCTTATCCGGAAATTTGAGGCTCATACCCAGTTCGATCGCCTCCAACAATCCTTCAATTTTACATATCTTTCTTAGGTGATTTCCAATAAAAAATATACGGCCTTGATCATC
>CAIMCT010000350.1 GCA_903839535.1 uncultured Desulfobacteraceae bacterium | reverse complement strand
GTGTTGTCTTTCCTTTATATTTTTGCATGATGCCTCTGGGATGATGCAGTTCTGTGATCTTGTAAGGTTTTCGCTTACAGTATCATTGATTGGGGCATCGCGCCAAAAGAGATTCACACTGTCATTTCTCATTGAATATTAAGGTGTTAGAAAAACCCACAACATATAGACTTATGCGGTTCTGAGTATCATTAATATTAACAAAATGTAATAGATTTTTTTATATGCTTTGATATTTTTCATTTGTTTTATGTCCACCCTGATGGCTACAACTGTTATGGCTACGCCGCAGTCCAGATTTTCTCCGGACAGTTTGGCCAGGAAACGCTCCATCATCCACCGGCACAAACATGGCCTGTTTAATCGAGTTCAGGCTGAGACTGCTGGCGTAGGCGGCCGCCTGTTCCATAGCTCTTTATCTGATATCTTTATCAACCGGTCAATAGGAGAGGAATCTGCATATCGGTACATCCTCTCTTTTCACTTGTTGAGAGGTGTAGCATTCATTTTCACTACACCCACATTGGCTTCACTTTTAGCCCCAGAGGCAGCATTGCTTAACGTCTGCCCTGCAGTGGTGTTGGTAACCGAACCGCCGACTTGCGAATTCTGCATTGTTACCGTTCCATTATTGGCCTCGCTTTGGCTGCCCGTGGCAGATTTGGTCACCGTTTGCACGGCGACCGTGTTGACGACAATCCCGCCAACCTTTGAATTCTGCATTTTGTCGGTTTTCTGATTGACTTCACTTTCATTTTCGGGTACCGCTTTGGTGACTGTTAGCCCCGCAATTGAGATGACAACAGACCCTCCCGCTGCTGAATCAGCAAGGGCTACCGATATACTGATCAAACAAAACAGTGCTGACAAAACGATTTTTTTCATGGTGTTTTCCTTCCCGCAAATGATGGTAAGTGAATGCTGAACCCTTATCTATACTGTACACAGGCATAATCTTTCGTCGTAGAACCGGCATCCTGCCATACTTGGGAGCCATCCCTGGATCGCCGCACCCCAGTAGGGCTGGTTGTTTTGTCGTCATAATCGCCGCACTGGGGTGCGGCGATCCCAGAGACGATTCGCCGCTCATCCATCATTTTCAGGGCGACATTTGGGGTGTGATTAGTTTCCAAATAATTTGGACGGAGTTTTCACTTATTAAGAGTCGTAGCATTCATTTTTACTACACCCGTATTGGCTTCACTTTTAGCTCCAGAGGCAGCATTGCTTAATGCCTGCCCGGCAGTAGTGTTGGTAACCGAACCACCAACTTGCGAATTCTGCATTTTGACTGTTCCCAGATTGGCCTCGCTTTGGCTGCCAGTGGCCGCATTGGTCACAGGTTGCCCTGCAACCGTGTTGACAACAGACGCGCCGACCTTTGAATCCTGCATTTTGACTGTTCCCAGATTGGCTTCACTTTCATTTCCGGTTGCCGCATTAGTTGTGCCTGTCTGCCCCGCGGTTGAGTTGACAACAGACCCTCCCACAGTCGAATCTGCAAGGGCTACCGACACGCTGACCAAACAAAACAGTGCTGACAAAATGATGCTTTTTTTCATGGTGTTCTCCTTCCTGTAAATGATAGTAAGTAAAACTGTTGAATCCTCGTTGAAAAATAGTTGACAGCCACCAATTATCCTTGACAGCCGAAAACCAGATTCAAAACAAAACTGTTCTTTTCACTGTCCCCCGCGAACAGCACGGGCGTGAAAGTAGAGGGACTTAAAGTTGTAAACGTAGTAGCCCAAGTCGAAGAACGCTCCCCACGCATCATATGTACGGGAATCGTGGGTTGTTGATGACCAATAAAAGGACGACTGCGTATTGGGGAAATAGCCGATGTTGATTGCAGGTCTTGTTCTTTTGGAATCAACAAGCGTTTTCAATTCTGCTATGGAGGGAAGTCGCCAGTCTGAAAATCCACCCCAATGTGCAGCATTCAGTGCACTAATAAATTTCTGACTGCTTTCATCCCAGGTATATGTGTTGTCGGCATCATTTGGATTGCCATAATTCTTTACACCATCATTTTTCTGTTTGATCTCCCAAATAAGACTTGTTTCGTTATCGCGTACCATCATCCAGGATTTGGCGGAGTTTGGCAACTGCTTACCATTGCTGTCCAGTTTTGAATATTTTGAAGGCGGTTTTACCGATGTGGTAACGGACGTAGTCCTTCCCGCCTGTACAGTGACAGTCTCATCATAATCCGGATGGCCATCTTTTTTTACTACGATCTGATGGCTCCCGATTGAAACATCGGCAATATCTACCGGCAAACTTCCAGCCCGCTTTTCATCAAGATACACATCTGCGCCTGATGGCTCTCCTGTTATATGAAGTGAACCGCATTTGGCTGTTAGTTGAACAGCCACCACAGCCTGCTGTCCGCCGGATACTGTAACCGTCCGGCTTATTGGTTCAAAGCAATCTTTCTGTATTTCAACTGTTTTTTGTCCTGCAAGCTGTTCTGGTATTTCTATAGGTGTCTCTCCCGCCTTTTTGCTATCAACATATACCACAGCACCAGCAGGATCACTGGTCACCCGCATGTTTCCCTTCTGTAGCGGTGTCAAAGCTACTGGCAGCACCATATCGCTTTGATCCATTGTAACCCATTGGGTGAATTTCTCATATCCATCGCGAAAAACCTCTACCTGATATTTCCCCGGTTTTAGTACCATGCCTTTCTGATATTTCCCCTGATTGTTCAGGATTTTGATACGAGAATCTGTTGGTGTTGCTGCAACGGTTAAATGAATCTCTGGTGACTTTTGTTCGGCAATTTGTGGACTGATTCCGGTCCTTAGCTGTTGTAAAGGTGGCTTAGTCGCCACAACTGCCGGCTTCAGACTGTCTGAAGTTTTTACAGGGACATCCGGTAAGGATTCCACAACAGTAGCCTGGGCGGATTTACCCGACTCTTTTTTAAGGTCGGCAATTTTTATATGTGCTATTTCGGCAAATTCACCATTCGGATATTTCTTCAGATATGCCTCAAAAACCGCAGGATTTGTAGAATTCATGATGGATTCCCAATACAGGGTCTCCGTTTTTGATCCGGCGGATGTTGTATCCTATTCCGGCTGCACCTGAATCGTCACCGGCCCTGTAAAATAAAACTCACCCAGAAGCGATCCGTATTCCCACGGCACCTGTGTGTTCTTTGTCACACTGATCACCTCTTCGCGCACTTTTCGAAGCATCAGCCCGATCTCGACTCCTGGCGTTTCGATATGTTTCAACAAAGCCGCAGTAAAGGGGCTGTGTTTGCCTTGTCCATCCGCAGCAACTTCGCCTTCCTTGGTCGAATAAGATATCAGCGTTCCGGCGTTGGCCTTCATTGGCGCCAGTCCTCTTCCAATCGAAGATGATCGGGCTGCTCCCATGCCTCTGGCTAATGTCTGCGACAGCGGATTGTCTCGGCAGGCATCCAGAAACAGCAGGTTCACCCGGTTATTACCTTCCATCTGCTTCAGCACAGTGGTCAGATCGCAAGAATCCCAGTGCAGATCCCGTTCGTTTTTCAGCGCGGTATCGACGGGTAGAATATAATTGTTGCCATCCACCTGGATTCCATGCCCGGCATAAAAAAAAACGACTGCGCTTGACCCATCCAGATTATTTCCAAATCGCCGCAGTGCCTGATCCATCTCTGTTTTTGTGGCATCTAAAACCACATCCACATCAAATCCGACCCGCTTCAACACCTTTCCTATCTCCGTTGCATCGTTTCGGGGATTGGCAAGTGGGGGCGTGTTCTTATAAGCGCTATTGCCAATCACCAGCGCAACGCGCTTCTCCGAGATGGCTGCCTGGGACGAATGGCTTTGAATCAGGAACATCAGATTCAGGATAATCAAAAATCTCAATAAAAACAGTGGATTTATGCGCATACGGAACCTTTATCGTTGATCTGTGCTTATGTCAATTAGCTTTATGCTGTTAATCCGGAAAAGTCCCATTCAAACTGGTAATTCGTATTGTATAACACTTCTCAACCAATTTAGCGGCCTTGATCGTCGTTCCGTCCAGATCATTTCAGATATTTCAGTGATCGCGGGTCACAACAAGATATCATGTTCCAATAGCATTTTTTGCGGATACCCATGCACCAGGGAACAAATTTCTAACCTCAAAGGGCATGAAGCCGGATAATCTCCAGAACCAACTCCGTTGTCAGAAGCATGTCACTTAGACTAACCCACTCCCGCACCGTATGCATATCCCTCATACCAGTTCCCAGAACGCCGGTCATGATTCCTTTTGAAAAAAAGACATTGGCATCCGCACCGCCGCCGGTGATTTTTGGAATCAGTGTACGTCCCAGATTTTGGGCGGCATTCATGGCAAGGATCACCACCGGGTGATCATCAGGAATATGGGTACGGGTAAAATCCGGTATAACTTCTACCTCAAGCCAAGGTCTGCCTGCTTCGGCGGACTGGGGAACATAATCCTGAACAGCGGTTTCAAAGGCAGATACAATGGTCTGGGTCAAATCCGCCAGTTTCTTGGGGTCATGGCTTCTGACCTCGCCGTTTATCATCACCTGGTTGGGAACGATGTTGGTCGCCATGCCTCCCTGAATCACTCCGATATTGCAGGTGGTTTCATGATCAATACGGCCAATTGTTAAGCCGGCTATGGCCTTGCTGGCTATGACAATGGCATTGATGCCTTTTTCCGGCGCCGCACCGGCGTGGGCATCTTTTCCATACACCACAAATTTCAGGTGATTTGCATCTGGCGCGCGGGTTACAATTCCGGCTGTATCAGTTGCATCCAGTGCATAGCCGAATTTTGCAGTTAGCCGGCTAATATCCAGATTTTTAGCACCCTGAAGCCCTATTTCCTCGCAGATCGTCAGAACCACCTCCAGCGGGCCATGCGGCAGGCTGTCTTCCTGAAGCACAGTGAGTACCTCCAGTAAAATAGCAACGGCGCTTTTGTCATCAGCTCCCAAAATGGTCGTACCGTCGCTGGTAAACACACCGTCCTTATAGACAGGTTTCACACCATTGCCAGGCTCTACCGTATCCATGTGAGCATTTAGCATCATGACAGGAACATCCACGCTACCCCTAAATCGCGCAATCAGATTTCCCGTGTTGCCGCCAACGGCATTTCCGGCATCATCCACAAAGGTTTCCGCACCCATGTCATTTAGAATATTCCTAAGTTCACTGCAAATCGCCGCTTCATTTCTGGATACGCTGTCAATTTGAACCAGGCGGCTGAATGTTTCCGCCAGTCTTTCCGGATTGATCATTTTCATCTCCTCATAGTTTTCTGTACTAAAGGCCATTGGTTTGGACTATTGTGTTGAACATCATTATTGCCTATAGACCGAGTGTAACCGCTCACTACATTTTCATCACCCCACCCCCACCCCCTAACCCCCTCCTGCAAGGGAAGGGGGGACTTTCACTCTCTTAATCACTTTCCGCAAGGGGGGCGGGAGTTTGGACATTTACTCCCCCTCCCCTTGCGGGAGGGGGTCGGGGGGTGGGGGGATGGGTCTGAACGCCTACGCCTGAGCAGTTCAATTATTCATGCTCTGGAGCGGTGCTGGAATCAACCCTCCCAGACGAATAAACCTGTTTTCACCGCCGCCATTGTTGACCGCCATTATGACGGACTGACCCAGCAGGCCTCCAAAAAAAGCAAAGTCTCCGGCTTTTTTTCCTGGAACCGGGATCAGTCGGGTCGCCGTTGTTTTTTTGTTAATCACGCCGATGGCCATTTCATCCGCAATGATAGCGGCAATGGTTTCCGCTGATGTGTCACCTGGAATAGCCACCATGTCGAGCCCCACAGAACAGACACTGGTCATTGCCTCAAGCTTTTCAATGGACAGGAATCCGGCTCTTGCCGCCTCGCCGATATTCAGATCTTCGCTGACCGGAATAAATGCGCCGCTGAGCCCTCCCACATGAGAGCTGGCAAAGGCGCCTCCTTTTTTGATAGCGTCATTCAACATGGCAAGAGCAGCGGTGGATCCTGGAACACCGATGCTTTTCAGCCCCAGACTTTGAAAAATCTCACCAACGCTGTCTCCAACATTGGGTGTCGGGGCAAGGCTGAGATCCACAACGCCAAAGCGAATGTCCAGAACCTGCGCAACTTCTCGGCCTATGAGCTCCCCGACACGGGTCACCTTGTAAGCGGTGCGCTTGATGATTTCCGATATTTGTCCCAGATCAGGCTTGGAATCGGATGCCAGAGCACGGTCGATAGCTTTTTTGACCACGCCTGGACCGCTGACCCCAACATTGATGACCGCATCAGACTCCCCGATACCCATATATGCGCCGGCCATGAAAGGAATATCTTCGGGTATGTTGGCGAACACGCACAACTTGGCGCATGCCAGGCCGTCCTGAGCGGCAGTTCTGCTGGCGGCCTCCTTGATGATTTTTCCCATCATCAGCACCGCATCCATGTTGATGCCAGCGCGGGTGGATGCAACGTTCACCGATGAACACACCCGGTCTGTCTCTGCAAGCGCCTGGGGAATGGCTTCAATCAGGGCGCGGTCACCTCTGGCGATCCCTTTCTGAACCAGGGCTGTAAACCCGCCGATGAAATCGACATTTACCGAAACAGCGGCTTCATTCAGAGTTTTTGCAATCTCCACCATTTCCATGGAGGAAAACATCGCGCCCAGCACTGCCACAGGGCTGACGGATATTCGCTTGTTCACCACCGGAATGCCATATTTATCCCCAACCTGGTTGCAGACATGAACCAGGTTTTTAGCTAATCCGGTGATTCTGGCAAAGATGTTATCCTTGAACCGGTTAAGATCAGCGCTTGCACAATCCAGCAGATTAATCCCCAAGGTAACGGTTCTAACATCAAGATGTTCGTTCTGAAGCATTTCCAGAGTTGATACAATTTCGCTTGTGCTTAGCATTTTTTCCTCTCCTGACTCCTGACTTCTGACTCCTGATTCCAGGCTTCTGTCTTCCGCCCACTGCCAAAATATCTATTGGCTGTACCTGTCTTTCTCACACCCGGTTAATGGCCTCAAAAATCTTTCGATGCTGAATGCTGATAACAAGGTCCAGCTCCGCGGCCTTGTCCCGAAGATCCCTGTGAAAAGCCTGGGTGTCGATATCAACCGGAACATCCACCTCGTAGATCATAATGTTGTCGTTGGGGTTTTCGCCGCCCTTGAATGCCGCCTGAAGGTTGGTGACATTCACCCCGTAACCGGCGATGATCCGGGTCACATTGGCCACAAGCCCCTTGCGATCCGGTCCGCGTGTGGTAATCACATAAGGCTCGGCGAGTTGTCCGCCGAGCGCCGGCGGGTTAATCTCCATAAGCTTGACATTAGCTTGAAGGCGCATAGGTGTCAAGGCTTCGGACAAAAAGCAGCACAGCGCATCTGATGTCAGATCTGCAGGCATTTCGGCGATGAAGCTGCCAGAAAATTCAGACTGCAGAATGGTCTGGGTAACATTTTCGATATTGCAGTCCTGCTCAAACAGAATCCTGGATACCGCCGCCAGTACCCCTGGACGGTCCGGACCAAAAACAGAAATGATGATTTTTTTCATGATTTCTCCCATAAAATAGAGGGATCCACGGCCCCGACACTTTTAGTACCCGTAAGAATCATGGCCTGGATCAGCTCCGAGCGGATCTGGTCAATAAAGCGCATGGCCCCTTCTTTCAGCCCACCCATGACCGCAACAGAAAACGGCCTGCCAATCATAACGGCATCGGCGCCAAGGGCCAGCATCTTGAGTACATCACCGCCGGTCCGCACACCACTGTCAGCCAAAATCACAATCCGCCCCTTTACCGCCAAAGCGACTTCCGAAAGGATACGCGCCACGCCAGGAGTGTGATCCAGTACCCTGCCGCCATGATTGGATACCACGATGGCGCTTGCCCCCACATCCACGGCGATTCTGGCCTGGTCCGGGGTCATGATGCCCTTCAATATAAATTTCATCGGGGCTCTGGATATGATTTCCTTGAGTTTTTCCGGAGTCTTGGGTGAAACCGGCCTTCCCATCAGCTTCAAGGTGATCAGACCTGCAGCGTCAATATCCATGCCAACCACGGCAGCACCAGCGGCTGCGGCGCCTTCCAGTTTCCCGAACAGTTCCTTGTCTTCCCAGGGTTTGATAAAGGGAATGCCATGCCCTTGAAGAGACCGAATGGCCTGAAAACCAGCTTCATGAATGAAATCCGGAGCACCGTCACCCGTACAGCCGATAATTCCTTTTTCCCTGCATCCTTCCAGTTTTGCCGCAATGTAGGCATCCTCAGAGAGTTTTCCGCCCATATTAAAGGAAACCCCGCCGATGGGTGCGGCCAGAACCGGTATCGCCAGAGAAATACCCAGAATCTCGGTCCGGGTATCCGGCTCCACCACATCATGGATCACCCGCATCTGAAACCGGCATTCCGTAAGCGCCTGGATATTGTCCTGGAACGCGGCACCGGTTCCGATACCTCCCATACCCGGCACCTCGCCTGCACAGGACCTGCCATCACAAACCCGGCAGACCCTGCAAAACCCATCCATCATTTTTCTGGCCTGATTTCGAATTTCTTTCATAATCACCTTTCCTTTACAGCTTGAACACTTTCCCCTGTATATGATACATTGAAACCACAAAATGAAACTTTTCAGTGTTCACTAACCACTGAATCATTAACAACAAAGAACAGGACAACACCATGACCACAAGCCATACTATGGCATCTTTATTCAGAGAAAACAAGACACTGTTCATTCTCATCGCCGTCGGTGTTTTTTTGATTGAACTCGAAATATTCGCCGTCGCCGCCATTAACTCCGGCAGAAAATCCTGGCTTGAAATCAAGGATCAGCGGGGCAACATCATTCATGTGGCGGAAGGCAATAACCTGAGCAGTTTCAATAAATATTATTTTGAAAAAACATTCGGACCGCTGGATCAGTATCAAGTGAATTTGTTATCCAAAGATGAACCATTTCCCTTTAGGGCCTGGTTTGCAGCCGCTATCGGTATTCCGGTTGGCGCCATTCTGCTCTTTGGTTTTATCACCCGCGCATTCGCCGCCCTGATTTATGGAGACAGAATTGTCGGCGGCGCACCTTCCGTATCCCCTGAACCCATCGCCAAGAACCGACTGGAAACCCTGATGGCCGGCATCAGCCGCCTTAACATTTTCACCATCGGATTTCTGGTGCTTCTGGCCGTGTTTACTTACTGGGTCGTGCCCAACCTCATCCTGTATATCGGCCAGGTGGGAATGGATACCATCATGCGCTACAAATGGTTTTTTCTAACTATCGCCCTTATCATTCTGGGAATTATGTTATGGATAATCTATTTGCGATATTTACTGGCCAAAAAGACCATAGACAGCCAGGCCGAAGTTGAAAAATTCAGGCTTCAACTGGCGGCAGGCGACAGCGAACTCCTGCGACTGGAATACTCGGATTCAGCACTGCCGTCAACTGGGATCGCCTCAGGTTTTCTTCTGGAGCAGAAATCGGCGCCATCTGAAATGTCTGGCGATGCGTAATTGTTCAGCCCCTCCCCCCAGCGGGGGGAGGTTGGGAGGGGGGAAATGCTGTCATGCCAGCAACTTGCCCTCCCCCCGGCCCCCTCCCGATGGGAGAGGGAGTGAATGGTTACGGCGATGCAATAGATAAGATATGAAAACCGCTTTCTGCTTGATAGATGATCTTCCTGACTTTTTATTTTTTCAAGGAATATGCTTATGCAGATTGTAACCACCCATAAAAATACCGATTTTGATGCACTATCCTCAATGATTGCTGCAACCCTCATCTTTCCGGAATCGCTTCCGGTTATTTCCAGATCTGTCAACCCCAACGTCAAATCCTTCATTTCCATGCACAAGGATATTTTAAATCTTCGCGAACCCGATGACATCGCAATTGATGACGTGAAGAGCATCATCATCGTTGATGTCAATAACTGGAGCCGCATCGAGCGATTCAACAAAATCAGCCAGAAAGAAGGCCTTGAAATCATCCTTTGGGATCACCACGCTATTGAAGGCGACATTCGGCCGACCTGGAAATGCCAGGAAGAAATGGGCGCCAACATCACGCTGATGATCAGGGAATTCCGGAAACGACATCTCCGTCTGACCCCGATTCAGGCCACGCTTTTTTTGACCGGCCTCTATGAGGATACCGGAAATCTCATGTTTCCATCCACCAGGGCTGAAGATGCATTTGCTGCAGGATTTCTTCTGGAGCAGAAAGCGGACTTGAACGTTCTGGGATCATTTCTACGACCAGCCTATGGAGAAAGACAGAAGAACATTCTCTTTGAAATGCTTCAGAGTGCCGAGAGACTTAGGTTCAACGGCTACAGCGTCAGCGTCAACAAACTTGATATTCATGGACATGTGGACAGTCTGGCGGTTGTGGTGCGAATGTACCGGGAAATCCTGAATGTGGATGCCGCCTTTGGCATATTCTCGGACAGAGAGCGGGAACGCTGTATGGTCATTGGCAGAAGCAATGTGGATGGGCTGAATGTGGGTACGATCATGAACAGCATGGGCGGAGGCGGTCATCCAGGGGCAGGTTCCGCCATGCTGAAATCCGTCAATCCCGAAGCGGTTGAAGCCATGATTCTGGAGCTGATTCAGGGCAATCAGCAGGTTTCTGTCCAGATCAGCGATCTGATGTCCTTTCCGGTGGTGACCATGCCATCTGACACCACAATGGATGAGGCCGCACATATTCTGCGGGAAAAAGGCTGCGCCGGCGTTCCGATAGTGGATGATGGAAAACTGGTAGGCATGATTTCCCGAAGAGATTTTCGAAAAATCAAGGGGACAAGTCGGCTGAAATCACCTGTTAAAGCCTTCATGAGTACAAATGTACTTACGATTGAGCCTGGCAAAAGCCCGATGCAGGCAGCCCGCCTAATGGTCAAGCACGATGTGGGAAGGCTTCCGGTCGTTGATAACGGAAGCATTATCGGGATCATCACCCGATCCGACACCATGCTCTATTTCTACGACATGCTGCCGGATTAACATAGACTTTCAGAAACAAGATAAAGAAGAATGCTTCCTAAAAACAAAATACTGACAGAAACCCAAAAAAAATGGCGGGCAACGCCATCAATTCCAATCACAGCCATGATTGCCCACGCCATGCAGGGTGATCGGGAGCGCTTCCTGAAAGACCAAAATTCAACCATAAAGCAGACATGATGACCCGATTGTTGGGCGATGAAGATTTGGCGCTGAAGGTTATTTGGAAAGTTTTGGTTGAAATACACAAACAACTGATGATAATGAAGGAATTTGTTGAGCAGGGCCATGCGAAACGGGCTGGTGTACAAGTCTCATAAAATCAGGGGTGCAGCGGGTAACATCGGAAGTCCGGTGCTTCATGAAATCGCCCATGCAATGGAACAGGCAGGAAAGGCTGAAGAAATTAACCTGCTCCGCACTCTGACACCAGAGATAGAAAAACAGTTTGAGCTATTAAAACAAGCAATGGAAGCGAGCGAATAATGAAAGTGTTGATTGCCGAAGACGAATTTATTTCAAGAACCATTCTTGAAGCTATCCTGACCAAGTGGGGCTTTGAGGTTGTAGCCACGAACGATGGTGAGTCGGCTTTGGAGGCTATGAAACAACCAAATGCTCCACAGTTGGCCTTGCTGGACTGGATGATGCCGGGAATGGATGGTCTTGCCGTCTGCCAGGAACTGAGAACACTGAAAAGCCGGGATACTGTATATCTGATTCTGTTGACATCAAAAAGCGAACGAGGGGATATTGTTCAGGGACTTGAAGCCGGGGCGGATGACTACATCGCCAAACCATACAACAACGAAGAGTTGCGCGCCAGAGTCCATGTGGGACGGCGAATGATCACGATACAGAACGAACTTAGGGAATGGGAAAAACTTCAAGGCGTACTGGAAATGGCTGGTGCGGTTTGCCATGAGCTGAACCAGCCCCTGCAGAGCATTTCCGGCTATAGCGAGTTGCTTTTGCTGGATATGAATGAAGATGATACAAAATATCAGATGCTGCAAAAAATTAAATCACAAGTGGATCGGGTTGCTCAACTAACACGAAAAATCATGAAAATAACGCGGTATCAATCCAAACCCTATGCAGGCGAAAGCAGAATTATAGATATTGAATATTCGTCCCAAATAAAAAAGGAAAACGATTATCATGGCTGAAAAACGAATTTTGGTGGTTGACGATGAAATAAGGATTCGCGATTTGTTTTCAGAGGTTTTTTCACGAGCCGGTTACATGGTGAAGACTGCGGAAAGCGCCGAAGAGGCGCTTGAGATCATGGTCAAAACCCCTTTCATGGTTTTTTTTCTGGATCTGAATCTACCAGGTTTAAACGGTGTCGAGTTGTGCCGACGGATTCGCAAAGGTTGGCCCATGTCGATATGTTTTGCAGTCACTGGTTATGCCTCGCTGTTTGAACTTAGCGAATGTCGGGATGCAGGTTTTGAGGATTGTTTTACCAAGCCTGCGACTCTTGCGGACCTGTTGGCTGCGGCTGAGCATGCTTTCACGAAAATTGAGCGATGGAAAAAACGATAGGATCGGCGGCGACCGCCTTAAACTGGTTGCAAAAGTTTTCGGTGGTGCCCATCTTTGTTTTAATCTACCAGCAACAGGATTGACAGAAATCAGCCAGAAATTCGGAGGCGCAATTCTTGACTTCATTAACAATGAATGCAGGTATATTGGTATCATTCTTAAAGTTCATCGAACGCTCTTGTGCCCGCTAATCACAACTAAAATCGAAAGGATTCCCCCCTTTGAAAAAGGGGGGTTAGGGGGGATTTAGGAGGCTATCCACCTGAAAAATCCCC
>CAIMCT010000349.1 GCA_903839535.1 uncultured Desulfobacteraceae bacterium | reverse complement strand
TTTAGGGCTAAACCAATATTCGCCCCTACTATTGCCTGATGGCGGCGATAGATAAATGCCTGTCAAAACAATGATCAAGGCATAGAAAAAATCTGAATCAGACAAAGGGGTGTTCTTTGTTGGAAATCACCTTACTACTACTCCAAAAACCCAGTGTCAACTTAAAATATTAACAGCGTCTTCCTTGAGATCAAAAAGAATGCTTGACACCATGTCTGACTTGACGTACTAAAGAAGAAAATATTTGGGAAATGGATTATCATGCACAATTTTCTGATTCAGAAAGACCTTTATTTTGGACGCTTCTTTTTTAGTTTTAGAAGCGTTCATTCGGTGTTTTAGCTTTTTTTTTGAGCAATAACCGCCCCGAATGGACTTCAACCTGTCCATTCGGGGCTTTTTTATTTGTAGGCCCTGAAGGTAGCATACCTTTGGGGCTTTTTTATTTTTGGCGGCTCTGTATGAAATCTTATGCATCGCCATAGCCGAAAAAATGCACAACTAAGGAGACCAGTAAATGATTCTTGTACTTAACAAAGACATTACCAAAGATCAGAAAGGTCACATTCGCAACACGCTTCAGGACAAGGGCTGTTTCGTGCGCGAGGCCGAAGATGCCGGACGGAATATCATCGGTGCTTTGGGCAAAAGCAATCTGGATGTTGCGTTTTTAAAAAGTCTGCCCGGAGTTGAAGCCATTACGCCCATTACCACGCCGTTCAAACTGGCCAGCAGGCAATGGCATTCGGCTGACACGCTGGCACCGATCGGAAATGTGCTGGTGGGAGGAGAGCGCATCGTGATCGTTGCCGGTCCCTGCGCTGTTGAAAGCCTTGATCAGGCGCTGACCATTGCCCGGGAAGTGAAGCGTTATGGAGCGGTGGTTTTCCGGGGTGGCGCTTTCAAACCCAGGACATCTCCCTATTCGTTTCAGGGTCTTGAAGAAGACGGCCTTAAAATTCTGGCGGAGGTCAGGGAGCAGACCGGTCTTCCTGTTGTCACCGAGATCACCTCTGTGGCGCAGGCCGATGTCATGATGAAATATGTGGATGCGGTGCAGGTTGGCGCCAGGAACATGCAGAATTTCGAGCTGCTGAAATGTGTGGGCCGGATGGGAAAAACGGTGGTACTCAAGCGAGGCTTGGCCGCCACCATCGAAGAATGGTTGATGTCGGCGGAATACATCATGTCTGAGGGAAATGACCGGATCATTCTGTGTGAGCGCGGCATTCGCACCTTTGAACCTTATACCCGGAACACCCTGGATTTGTCCGCCATACCAGTGCTTAAAAAACTTACCCACCTGCCAGTGATGATCGATCCGAGCCATGCCACTGGCATTCGTGAAAAGGTCAGTCCCATGGCCCGGGCCGCCATTGCTGCAGGTGCCGATGCTCTGATGATCGAGGTCCACCACGACCCTGACCATGCACTTTCCGATGGCCCTCAAAGCCTTTATCCCAAACAATTCGGCCAGTTGACCCGCGACATTTATGTGATTGCTCCGGTCGTTGGGAAGCAGCTTGATTTCGACTACCTGGATAAAGCAGCCAGCACTGCAAAATGGCAGGATACCAACGGTCACAGTCCACAGCGCATTGCCTTTCTGGGGGAACTGGGCACCTTCAGCCACAAGGCCAGTTTGCAGTATTTTGGCGAGCTTATGGATGCTGCGCCAAAGTTGAATTTCCGATCCATATTCGAAGCGGTCAAATCTGGAGAAGCTGCTTATGCCGTAATTCCCCTGGAAAACTCTCTTTCCGGCAGTATTCATGAAAACTATGATCTGTTGCTGGAATATGATCTTGAGATCGTAGGAGAAATCACTCTGCGCATCGTACACTATCTGATCGGATGTCCCGGGACTCGTCTGGAGGACATCCAGAGGGTCATTTCGGCAGGACCGGCTGTGCAGCAGTGCAGACAGTTCCTGGATCGTTTTCCCGACTGGAAAATCGTTACGGTGAACGCTACTGCCAGCGCAGTTCGGGAGATCAACAGCAGCGAAGGCTCTTCGGATGCAGCCATCGGCAGCAAGGAAGCTGCTGATATCTTTGGCATGGACGTTATTGAGGAGGGAATTGAAACCAATCCGATGAATTTCACCCGGTTTGCCGTGATTGCAGCCGGGCCCGGCAGCAGAAAAGCTGCCAGAAAATCTTCGCTTGTTTATTCGGTTGGCAACCAGCCCGGCGCGCTTTACGAAACCCTGAAGATATTTCAGGAGAATCATATCAACCTGGTCAAGCTGGAATCCCGTCCGATCCATGGCAGACCTTGGCAGTACATGTTTTACGCGGATCTGGAAGCAGATGTTCGTTCAACCGAATTCTCACCAATTCTCAACGACCTGAAATCCAAAACTGATTTCTTAAAGGTTCTCGGCAGTTATTGAAATGCTTGAAGCGAATGGATGCTGCTGTGCCGGGTTTTTTTGAAAATCGAATGTTTCACGTGAAACAAAATGCTGGAGTATGCTGTGAACGGGCATAATTTGTATCTTTCTTAAATTCGATCACCCCATATATGAAAATGATACTTCCCCCTTTGGAAAAGGGGGATCGAGGGGGATTTTTCAGGTGGATAGCCTCCTAAATCCCCCCTGGCCCCCCTTTTTCAAAGGGGGGAATCCGTTCGATTTTAGTATTTTAGATTAGCGGGCACAAGAG
>CAIMCT010000348.1 GCA_903839535.1 uncultured Desulfobacteraceae bacterium | reverse complement strand
TACTGCCAGTCTCAGCCATTTTTCAGGTTTATTGGACATAGGAATCAATGCTTAAACTCAATGTTCAAGTTTTTTTTAAATGTTTTAATTTCAATAGGTTAAAATTTAATAAAAAATCATCCTTTTCGGGTTTTAAAAAATTAACCTGTTGAATTTATTTATTTAATAAAAAATGATGATTTAAAAAAAAGCCAATATATTCAATTAAATTCAAAAAACTTGAACATCGAGTTTTATTTCATTATTTCGGTTTGTGGTCAGAATATACTCTGGCATCCAGCTTATTATCCCGACATATCGGCGTTTGATCCACATTGGCCAAAGCCCTGTGGATGTTGCCAGTCATAAATTCTTTATCTCTTCTACCGTCAACCCGGCTGCCTGCGAAATTTGCTCGATAGACAAAACGTTCAGCTTCAGCAAATTCTTCACTGTTTCTACTCTGCCTTCTTCTCTACCTTTCTCTAACCCCAACTGCTCGCCTTCTTCTCTACCTCTCTTTAACCCCAACTGCTCGCCTTCTTCTTTAGCTGTATTGACAACATCCCGCTCTATCGCGGTATTGATCAGATATCGTTCATACCTTGCACGCTCCTGTGGAAGCATGTTCAACTCGGATAGTTTCTCTTTTGCCTTGTCAATATTCCGTGACTTCGACCCCTCTTTTATCTCACTGTTTTTGAACATGTATATCCACTCGTCTATGGCTTTTTTGACCTCGTCATGATACCGTTCTACCTGTATCAGGTAATATTCCGGAAAAATATGCTTCTCTACGAACTTGAACCGCCTCTTCAGGTCCTCGTCCAGAAACTCGATACGGTTTCTCACGACTAATGGATTGCCCGTATTCATCCCGGTAAAATCGGTTGTACCGTAGTACAGATAATCATCTCCCATCCCAAGATTGAAATACAGCACGCTAATAGAAATCACCTTGCTGATATTCTTGTAATCCTCGCCCAATTTCTGTTGCTCAACAATCACCTTGGATGCGCCGTACAGCAATCTCTCCAGATAATCCGATTCTTTGCTGTTTTGAATCTCCACAATGATTTTCCGGTGATCGCAGTCCTCTATCATCAAATCAACCCTATTGAACTTGTCATCTGCTTCCGCCTGATTTCCCTCCGATTCCAGAATATTGAGTATCCTGATATCATCATCGTTCAACAGCGCAGACAGAAATCCTTCCAAAACATCAAAATTGGCTTTGTCACGCAGTATGTACTTGATCGCCCAGTCGAACCGTATTAACCTATTCATGTGAGTATCCTCGTAAAATTAATGCTCTGTTGTTTATTGCGCCAAAATATACTATTATAGGAAGCTGCATGAGTGACCTTCATTCACGGGTATTAATGAAAATCGTTTCTCACGCAAAGGCGCGAAGGTAGGGCGACCGGCCGGTCGCCCCTACTTTATTTTCGTGTCTTTCAGCCGACACAAGAGCGTGTGTTCCGTGGTTTAAAAGTATTTTCACGGCAGATGATAATGGAAAAAGGCGTGTTATGTCAAATTGCTTTTTTAAAGATACGTCCGAGTGTTTCCGTAATTTCCCTGATCTTGAACAAGTAACCGGTGACAAAAAGAAGAAACATGAAAAGCAGTCCGATCCCGCTGGCAATCAGCAGGCTGCCGGCAAGACCCTTCATGCCGATCCATCGGGCTAGTCCCATTCGAAGTCCCTCCAGAATCAGACCTGCCGGGAGGCTGATAAGCAGCATCTTAACATATCCCATATACACTTCACGGCTCTCCGGGTTTATGCTTCTGCGATTCCAGAGTACATAAAGAAATATGACCTGTAAAATGGCCGAAATGGATATTGCCAGCGCCACGCCGCCAGCGCCCATGAGCTTCATGCCGAGCATGTAAAGTGGCAGGCTGATGATGACCCCGATGGTGCTGTAAATGGCCGGAAAAAGCGTATTCTGAACTGCATAGTATCCCCTGACCACAACTGTTTGGGCCGCAAAGGCAACGGCTCCAATCATCAGATAGACCAGTATGCCGGATGTTTGAGCAGTGGCTGCAGCATCAAATCGTCCTCTTTCAAATAAAATTTGTACCACTTCATGCCGCAGAACCATCAACAACATCGAAAAAGGGATGATCAGAGACAGATATTTCAATGTGCGGTTAAGCAGCCGGTTCATCTCCTGAATCTGATTTTCGGCAGCCAACCTTGCCATGTACGGAAAGGAAGCCGTCCCTACGGCCTGCCCCAGAAGGCCGACCAGAATAAACATGATTCGAAGGCCGTAGTTCAGGCAGGCAATGCTGCCTTCCGGCAGGTAGGAGCCAAAAAACTTCAGAAAAAATTCCGTTGAAAATGACATGGTCAAACCCACCATCAGCGGGAGGGTCAGACGAATATAAACCAGAAAATCTGGATGGGTAAAGTTTAGGGTCAGCGTGTATTTCATACCAATTTTTCGGGCACCACGGTACTGGATGACAAAATTGCCGATAAAAGAGCCGGCAAGAACGCCCCAAGAGAAACCCTCCATTTTTAAGACGGGTCCCAGCATAATGCCACCGGCAATAATGCCGATATTATAGACCAGAGGGGCAAGGGCTGGAAGGGTAAAAGCTTCTTTGGAAAACTGGACAGCAGTTAACATGCCGCCGGTAAAAAAGAAAAACTGTGCAGGCAGGATGATTCGTGTCATTCGGACGGCTTGGGTCAGTAGAGCCTGATCTTTTATTCCAGGAGCGATCCATGACATCAGCTCCGGAGCAAAAAACATGGAGATTCCGATAAAGACGATCAGCACCAGGCCGAAGCTGTTCATGATTATCGAAAAAACCTTCCAGCCTTCTGCTTCGCGGTTTGCTGCCAGATATCTGGAGAAAATCGGGATAAATGTGACCGATAAAAAACCGCTGGCAACAATGTGGTTGAGGATTTCAGGAATCACAAACGCAATCTGATAAGCATCCACATCGCCTCTGGCGCCGCCGGCGTACGCAATGGCCATTTCCCGAAAAAGGCCGATGACGCGGCTTAAAAACACCGAAGCCATAAGAATCAGAGAAGCAATTCCGACTTTTTGATAAAGCGTTTTTGACATGGAGTGAGGTTTGAATAATGAAAAAAGCATTAAAAACAAGAATATACAATATACTTTGTCGTTTCACTGTCCGGCCATGCTATCAAAGACCTGCCGATAACTCAAAGAAAAACGGAAGGCTTTATCCGATTAAAAAACAGATGTGCGACAGCATTTTCTGTTGAAAATGAAAAATTAGTCCCCCTTTTTAACCCATGCTTCCATTCATACAAATTGACATCAAATCGCAAGTGCTTATTATTAAAACGATAAATTTAAATGATAGCGCTGACCGCTTTGATAAGGAGGAAACATGCGATTTGATAAATTCACGGTAAAATCTCAGGAACTCATCCAAAATGCTCAGTCCTTGGCATCCCGGCAGAACAATCAGCAGATTGAGCCGGAACATCTTTTGAGCGCCATGCTGGGTGAATCTGAGGGAATCACTTCATCCATTCTGCGAAAACTGGGAGTATCCCCCGCAAGCGTTGGCCAGGAGCTGATTTTGGCCATGAATCGGTTCCCCAGAATCACCGGAACTGCGGATGTGTATATTTCCCAGCGAACAAAATCAGTTCTGGATGCCGCCTTTGCCGAATCCGACAAGATGAAGGATCAATATGTCAGTATTGAACATATTCTTCTGGCAGTATCCGATGAAAAGACTGGGGATGCGGCAAGAATTCTGAGCAGAAACGGCATTACCCGTGAAGCCATTCTAAAAGGGCTGATGGACATTCGGGGATGTCAGAGAATTACCGATCCCAATCCCGAGGAAAAATACCAGGCGCTTGAAAAATTCAGCCGAAATTTAACGGATCTGGCCAATCTCGGTAAGCTGGATCCGGTCATAGGCAGGGATGACGAAATTCGTCGGGTGGTTCAGGTTTTGTCCCGACGCACCAAAAACAATCCGGTGCTGATAGGTGAACCTGGCGTGGGGAAAACCGCTATCATCGAGGGACTTGCCCAGAGAATAGTGGCCGGTGATGTGTCCGAAACCCTGAAAAACCGAAGGCTAGTGTCTTTGGATATGGGCGCGCTGATTGCAGGAGCCAAATACCGCGGTGAATTTGAAGACCGCCTGAAAGCGGTGTTAAAGGAAGTCGAGGCTGCCGATGGCGAGGTCATCCTGTTTATAGATGAACTGCATACACTGGTTGGAGCAGGAGCCGCCGAAGGATCCATGGATGCTTCCAACATGCTCAAACCGGCTCTTGCCAGGGGAACCCTGCGATGCGTGGGGGCGACCACTCTGAACGAATACCGAAAATATATTGAAAAGGATGCGGCCCTGGAAAGAAGGTTTCAGCCGGTTCTGGTCAAAGAGCCTTCCGTGGAAGACTCCATTGCCATTCTCCGTGGCCTCAAGGAAAAATACGAGGTGCATCATGGGGTCCGG
>CAIMCT010000347.1 GCA_903839535.1 uncultured Desulfobacteraceae bacterium | reverse complement strand
TCGGCTACAAGAGCGTCTGCTAATTTTCATTCATGGGGACGGCATAGACCATGCTATACTGCGAACGGGCATAATTTGAACTTTCCATAAACTCCCTCTCCCAGCGGGGGAGGGTTGGGGTGGGGGTTAAAAAGTTCAGATTATGACCGTTGACAGTATATGAGCGTTTATTATAAGGATTTGTCTGATGGCCAAAATTGTTCCATTCCGGGGAATCGTATATAATCCCGAAAGAGTAGAGAATCTGGCGAATGTCGCCACCCCTCCGTACGATGTGATAACGCCTCCGGAGCAGCTTGCCTTTTATGAGCGCCATCCCTGGAATATCATTCGGTTAATTCTTGGAAAGATATCTGAAAAGGATACGCCCCAAGACAATCGCCATACCCGTTCAGCGGATTTTTTCAATGCCTGGATGTCCGAAGGCATCCTTATTCAGGATATTTCTCCAGCATTTTATCTGACATCCATTGAATTTTCTGTTCAATCCCGAAAGATCACCCGATGGGGCCTTATTTCGCAGGTTGCTCTGGAACCTTTTGAAAATGGGGTGGTACTGCCGCATGAAAAAACCTTTTCTAGGGTGAAGTCGGAAAGACTGGAGCTGATGAAATCCTGTCACGCCAATTACAGCCCGATTTTTTCCCTGTATTCGGATTCCGAACAGATTGTTCTGAATACCCTGAGGCAATCATGTTCTGAAATGATGCCAGACATGAAACCAGACATGAAATTTGTCGATACCTACGGCCACATCCACCAGTTGTGGCGGATAACGGATGTGGCAGTCCACCAGAGAGTTTCCGATTTCTTGAACGACAAATCCATCTTCATAGCAGATGGCCACCACCGTTATGAAACCGCCCTGAACTACCGGCAGTGGGTAGCGGACCGGACACCCGGTTTTTCTCCGGAGCATCCGGCCAATTTCATCATGATGTATTTATGCGGTATGGAAGACCCCGGACTGCTGATTCTGCCGGCGCACCGGATGGTGAAGGCGATTTCTCCTGAGAAATTGGTTTCTTTCATTTCAGCGGCAGAAGCTTGCTTTGATATCAGCCGATTTTCGATGGAATCTGGAATCGGAACGGAAACAGCAGCAGAAAAATGGGACAGCATTTTGAATACCGGCGGCTCCGGTACCCAGATCGGCGTTGTGATCAAAAATCACCAGCAGGGATATCTGCTCAGTCTGAAACCCGGCGTTATGCAGCGGATGTTCGGACGCGAGATGTCGGAACGGATGCTGGAGCTGGATGTTACGGTGTTGACCCGGCTGATATTGATGGAGCTGCTGGGTCTGAATCACAGCCAACTGGACGATGAATACATCATGAGCTATTCCAGCAAGACGGATGTCGCCGTGGAGGCCGTCAGAACCGGGGACTGCGATGCCGCCTTTATCCTGAATTCCACACGGATCGATCAGGTCAAGCGGATTGCCGAGGCAGGAGAAATCATGCCCAGAAAATCCACGTATTTTTATCCAAAGGTCATTACCGGTCAGGTCTTAAACCGGTTGACCTAAGGCTGATGGACTTCAGTATCCAACTCTGGCTGTTTCGCGAGAGTGTTTAAATGAAACTGGATTTGGAAACCGTTAAATCAGCAGTGTCGGTTATCCCGGAGATCGCCGCGTGCTATCTCTTTGGCTCTGCGGCCAAAGGTGAATCGATCGTCAACGACATTGATCTTTTGATCCTGGTGTATCCCTATGCTGATGCGGAAAAGGTTTTGTGGACAGTTGTCGAGAAAGTCAGCGATGTTGTTAATCTGCAGGCCGATGTGTTGGATATTCTGCTTTTTGATCTCAGCATGGCCAATCCCCATGTGCTGTACGCCGCCATCAATGATGGCATCCTGATAAAAAATGAGTCATCTGATCTGCTTGCAGATAGAATTGAAGCACTGTCGCGTTACTTTCTGGATAATGAACAAATCATTCAGAATGCTGGAAGGCTTAACCTGGAAATGATTCTGGAGGTATGCTGCGATGGATAAAGAACGTCTCGATACCTATCTTCTCGCAATCGCACTGGAGACCGCCGCCATTGTCGATGTTCTGAAAAACTCTGATGAATATCTGCTTGCTTCGCCTCACCTGATAAAAAGTTGTAAATATTCGTTGATCGTGATCTCCGAAGCAATAGCCAACACCCTTCAGCATATCCTTGCCAAAAAATTTCATACAGCGGTCAGTGGTTATACCGAGGTTTTTATCAAGGCCAAAAACTTCAAGTTGTTATCCAATGAAATGATTGAACGGCTACAGCCATTCATCCGTTTCCGAAATATGCTGGTGCATCAGTATTGGCGGATTGATGATATCGTTTTTTTGAACAATCTCAGGGCAGGGATCCCCGATTTCAAAGGATTTATCAATGACATCAGCAAAATAATGGAGTGAAATGAACATGATCCGACAAACGAAACCCAACACGGTTTTGACTTTTGTTTAAATCTGATGTGTGATGGGATTATAGTGACCTTGTAAACTTGTGGAGATCGCGTATGGTAAGGTTTTGGCGCTCATAAGAAAACTATATATGGTAGTTTGCTAAATTATGGTATCAATATGTAGTTGTAAGGTGAGATTATGCATGATCATAATTTCAAGAACATGATTCTGGACTATCCCGTTCAGTCTCTGGAATTTTTTGCCGGAGAAGAGGCCGGATCAGATTTGTTGGAGGCCAGAATAATTCCCGTTCGCCAGGAACAACTGAAAGAAC
>CAIMCT010000346.1 GCA_903839535.1 uncultured Desulfobacteraceae bacterium | reverse complement strand
ATGAAGGCTGTCGGCATCGCGGGGTAAACCCAGACTGCCCAGAAATCGGATTGTGTCCATCCGCCTGGATTCACTTCGGTAGAGAGCCCAGACTTCATGCCCCCTCTCCAAAAGTTCAACCAGGAGATATTCCCCAAGAAAACCGGTTCCACCGGTAAGCAGCACCTTCATCGGTCCGCTCATCATTTCCTCCTTGCCCATCGAATAAAGACAGCAAATCCCTCCCAATTGGAAGTGTCTTGATTACCCTGATATACTCCATGTAATCGCATATAAAAACACTTTTTGAGCCATTGTCCGAATTTGGCATCTTTTTGATTGACAAAATGGGGAATAAGGTGCCAATTGCGTTTTATGTATAGTGAATTTGATAAACCAGCAATCGGTTTTCTGTTCTTCCAGGAGCACATCTCTTCCTCGGTGGTGGATACCGCAAGGCGGACCGGGGTGAAGGCGGTATTCGACCTGACCGGGATTGATGCCGCTGCAAGTACTGGAGCGCTCCTTCAAGCCAATATCGCTTCAGATGCAGTGGATCTGAAGCTCTCTGCCGATGCCCTGCTCAACCCAGCTTTGCCTGACTTTCTGAGAAAAATAAACGTAACCACTGTATGGGTTGAGCTTCATGAGGCGCTCGTACCGAATATCGGGGCGCTCCTGGGAAAGATTTCTGGGCTGTCGGATGAATTGACCATAATTCCCATCTTGGGGAGCGTGCCTCTTATCCGAAATATTATTGAAAATCATCCGAAAATCAGAGTCATAGCGCTCAAGGGCAACGAGGCTTCAGGCTTTGTCGGAAGTGAAACGATTTTCATTCTCTACGCCGCCGTGCGGCAAATGATTCAGGATCGGGATAAAGCTCCCGCTCTTGCCATCTGGGGGAGCGTGGCTATAGCCGAGGCGGTTGCTGCGTTTCTTGCAACAGGATCGAAACGCATCGTTTTCGAGAGTGTACACTGGCTAACGGATATTTTCGCGACCTCCGAAGACTTTCGCAACAAGACCGGCAATCTGCGGCCCGATCATACTGATCTTGTGGGACTAAGCCTTGGGATGCCATGCCGTCTGTTCAACAAGGGCAATTCCAGGGCTGTCAAGGAGCTGAAAGACTATGCAAGTTCGCTGTGCGGCTCTGAAATCACGGATGCAAAACAGAGGAAATTCTGCGAAAGTATCCGATGCCGGTTGTCGCCGCCCAACCGTGCTGTATTTGGTCGTGGCGAGCTTATCGCCATGGGAATTGAGGCTTCTTTTGCATCATCATTCGTAAACCGCTATGGTGCCGGGACCGAAACCGCTATTGCCAGATTTATAAAACAAATTAACAAGCATCTTGCAGATGCACCCAAAGCCGTTAGTGCATTCGCAGACAGTCCTGTTGCCCTGGAAATGGGTGTGCGGTATCCTCTTATTCAGGGGGCCATGACCTGGATTACCGACAATCCGGATTTTGCAAAGCGCATTGCCGAAGCGGGCGGGTTAGCCACGATAGCCTTGGGAATGATGGATGAAGACGATCTTGAGAAGAGACTCGGAAATCTGTCCCAGATAATGGGTGATTTCCCCTACGCTGTAAACATCATCACCCTGAACGAGAATCCGTTTCGAGAAGTGCAACTGGCATGGATCAAACGCACAAGACCACGTTTTGCGGTTATCGCGGCGGGTGAGCCTTCCCATGCAGCCAGTCTCATATCTTCTGGTATAGAAACCATCTACATCGCTCCCAATGAAGAACTCATGCGGCTCGCTTTTGAAGAGGGAGTCCGCCTTGTTATTTGTGAAGGCTGTGAAGCAGGCGGTCATGTAGGACATTACTCAACGCTTACATGGGCGCAGGTGATCCTGGATTTGAAGATACGGAATCCTGCCTTGTTTGAAGGCCGAAGGATCATACTCGCCGGTGGCGTTTGCAACCGTGAAACAGCTTTTATGGCTGCCATGCTCGGCGCGGAAGCGATTCAGATGGGGACTGCATACCTTGCAGTTTCGGATGTCATCGAAACAGGCTCTCTCCGCCCGCTCTATCAAAAGATGATTCTCGAATCTGAGCCTGGCTCGACCATCGTTACGGGTGAGGCTACCGGGCTGAGGGTCCGGTCTTTCAAAACACGAACAATTGAGACGATTTGTTCGCTCGAACGGGATTTTGTTTCTCAAAAATTGGACGAAACTTTGTTTCGCAGCACAATAGAAGCCCTTAGCGCAGGCAGTCTCCGCGTCGCGGCTCGGGGCATCAATCGCCTGGATGGCTCGATTCTTAACGATGCAGCATGTATTGAGCAGGGTCAATTCATGAGCGGTGCGGTTGCCGGAACTATCAAGAGCGTAAAGTCTGCTGAAGAGCTGCATAAAGAATTGGCGGAAGGCCCTCTCGCCGCCGGCCTGCCCTTTACGGGTCCTCTCTCTCAAGAGGCGAAGCAGGATTATGGCGACCGAATCAGCACGAAAGTCGCCATGGCCGCCAGACAAAACAACAGGAGCGAGCGCATCGCCATTACGGGTATGAGCGTCGTCAATTCCCTCGGCAACAGCCCGCAAGCCGTGTGGGCGGGCAGTCTGAATATGGAGAGCGGCATCAGATATGTGCCTTCGGATAAATGGAACCACGCGCTCTTTTACCATCCAAGGCCGGGAACGCCGGAAAAAACCTACTGCAAATTCGGAGCCTTCCAGAACATAGATGTCAAGCGCAAAGATATCGGCGCGCCACCTCAAGATTTTCGCACCATGACAGATTCCACCAGGCTTACCCTTTGGCTTGCATCCAAAGCGATTCAGGAATCAGGACTTCTTGAGACTGATATCCCGCGTGAACGCATTGCCGTGCTAATTTCCCAAAATTCCGGGGAAGCCGCCGCCACTTTGCAGGATGTCATTATTCGCGCTTCCATGAACGAGATCATGGGAGCGGTGAATCGCGTGATACATCTTTCTCCAGAGCTTCAAGCCGCAGTGGAGGAAGAAATCAAGGCGGGCCGTATAGCAATTGACGATACTACTCTTTTGGGGCGATTAAATTGCTCGGCAGGCGGATTCATCTGCAATAAATACGGATTTATGGGGCCAAGCTTTTCGGTTTCGGCTGCATGTGCAACTTCGCTTGTAGCAATGTATAGCGCCTATCAGATGATACGAAACGGCGTGATCGACGCTGCGATTGTAGGCGGTGCGGAAGAATATCTCACCCCGTTGCATTTCCTTGAATTTTCCGCTTTAGGCGCATTGGCAGGTATATCCGGTGTGGAGAAACCTCCACATCAAGTCAGCAGACCCTTTGATTCAGACCGTGATGGTATGGTGCTCGGCGAAGGGGGAGGCATGATCGTGATTGAGCGTGAATCCATCGCTCGAAGACGGGGAGCCAGGATTCACGCTTACATTACGTCCATGGGCGCCAGCAATAACCATCTTGGCATGGTGGAATCTTCCCGCATCACTCAGAAAATCGCCATCAGGGCTTCCTTGGTGGATCTACCATATAGCCCCGGAAGTATCGACCTTGTTGAATGTCATGCAACTGCTACCAGGCAGGGTGATATTGAAGAGGTGCAGGCGCTGAAGTCTTTCTTCCAATCCAATGGCAAGACTGTACTCACATCTTTTAAATCGCAGATTGGTCATACTCTGGGGGCTTCCGGCATCAACAGTCTGATCCGTGGAGTGATGGCGATGAATGCTGGGATATTTCCGCCGACTCTCAATTGCAGAAATCTCGATCCGGAAATCGGGATTGATGGCTCCGGCCTGGCTATTCTTTCTGAGCCGGAAACATGGACGCGCGAAGATGGGAGCCTGCGGCGTATGCAGGTGAATGCCTTCGGCTTCGGCGGCTCCAATTATGTTGTGCAGCTCGAACAATCAATCGAAGGGGAGGATTCGGTTCTCGTGGCCCCAATACAACCCGAAACCTGGTATGAGCCAATGCCGGCAGCTTTGCCTGAAGGCATTTATCTTTTCAGAACTGATATCGGCAAACAGCCATACAGGCTGGCCATACAGGCGGAATCAGAAGAGTCTGCTCTCAAGCTGGCTATGGAGGCTGAATCCCTGGGAAACGTTGGGCCGGTAACGACAAAACGGCTAAAGTCTCTTGCCCGTCAAGGGATTCATTTAGCGGTGGATAAGCCGGCTCCCAGGCTTGCCTTTGTTTTTCCTGGGCAAGGCTCCCATTATGCTGGAATGAGCTACGAACTGTATCGGTCATTTCCTATTGTAAAGGAATGGATGGACCGGGCCGCTTCTATTGCTGAATTCGACCTGCTGCATTCAATTTTCCACAACCGTGAGGAAGATGCCCAGAAGACCCGGTGGCAACAACCAGCTCTGTTTACCATGGAATATGCCATGGTGCAGTATCTGTGGTCTCTGGGAGTACGTCCTGCCGCTCTGGCGGGGCACAGTCTGGGAGAACTGACAGCACTTTGCCTGGCCGGGGTTTACTCGTTTGAAGACGGTTTCAGAATTGTCAATATGAGGGCCGTGTGCATGGACAAGGCATGCGCGATGAACCTGGATCCTGGCACCATGATAGCTGTGGATGCCCCGGCAAATGTGATCCGGGATTTTATGGCCAAAAGGCGGGATGTTTATCTTACCAATATCAACTCGCCCAGCCAATTTGTGGTAGGCGGAAACACCGAAGAGGTCAAACTACTGGGCGTAGCGCTCAAGAGCAACGGATATCGCAGCACTCTTCTGCCGGTTAGCATGGCCTTTCACTCGCCCATTATGCGATGCATTCATGACGAACTGGCTACGTTCATAGCAGCGATTGAGTTTCATGCGCCCAAAATCCCCGTTGTTTCCAACACGACCATGAAACTGTTCCCCGACGATCCCGGAGAAATCAAGCGCATTGTCATGGCGCATCTGGAATCCCCGGTCCAATGGATGTCCAATGTGCAAACACTGTGGAATGATTTCGGCATTCGCCTCTTTGTGGAAGTCGGTCCGCGGGAAGTTCTGAGCAATTTAATTACCGATTGTATCGAAGAAGCCGAATGCATTACGACGTGTTTGCCTTCCGCCGAAGCTCTCGTGTTCAAAACCGCGCTCGCACAGCTCTATGTACGCGGTAATCTGACAATTCAGAAGCCTGTACGGTCCATATCGTTTCAGCAAGCGGAAAAGGAACAACCAGGCGTACCGATCAAGGATAGAATCGCCGCAACTAACGCCGAGCCGGCGCCTGGACATTCCGATCCACTGGAAGCTATCATTCAAAAACAGATCAATTCCTTCGTACTGCAAAGCTTCGGCAGGTTTTTGAAACCAGGTATTCTATCGGCTATCCGGGCCGAGTACGATCCGGCATTTACGGAGCAAAGCCTTGAAACAGCCTTGAACGGTATGTTCGTAAGCGTTCAGACCCCTCACCCCAGCGGGGGGAGGTTGGGAGGGGGGAAATGCCGTCATGCCAACCACTTGCCCTCCCCCCGGCCCTCTCCCGCTGGGAGGGGGAGTGAACGGTTACATATGTTTCCATCGGGGAATGCCAGTACGGCGGTGTCCGATCCTTCTGACCAAAAAGAAGGCGCAAGCGATTTTCCAGTGCAACCGATGGCTGCCCCATCCCCTCCTAAAGAGGCAACCATAACCGAACGTGGAGCTGGCGGCATCGAAGACGCTACTGAGGCAGTGATCCGCATAATAATGGAAGTCACGGGCTATGATCGGGAAGAGATAGAGCCTGATATGGACTTGCGCGAGGATCTTTCCATTCGTTCCAGCCGCCTTCCGGTAATCCTGGTCGCTCTGGAAGGCCGTTTCGGGATAAGAATGGAATTTCAGGATTTCATTGATGTTCGCACAGTCCGGGATGTTTCGAATCGCATTTCCAAAATCATGGCGCGGGAGCAATCAGGAAATGATACTTCGAAAAGAAGTCGAATCTTTCCAGGGGGAGAGGCAGCTTCTCAGCTTGATGAAGCGGGTGATAAACCGCCCATCAAGCGAGTTGTATTTAAAGATATCGCTGTAGAGAGTACTGCTATAGAGCCAGTGGAACTCTCGCCGCTGGATTCTGTCGTAGTGCTGTCCTCCGGAAGCAGCGCAGATATTAGCAGGCGAGTGGGTGATGTGTTTCGACGGGACTACGGTTGCAACATCTTCCCAATGAGTTTCCTTGAAGAGAGCCGGAATGCAAAAAACACTGAATTCGATCTACGAATCCATGAAGGCGCCAGCCTGGCTGCCGGGACTATGCACGACATCGAGTCATTGGCAGGTATCGCCATCATCCTTGACAACGCCGCCGAAACCCGCCTCCGTTCCGTCGATGAAGTTTCCCCTGTGCTGGAGGGATTCTTTGCATTGCTCAAAACGTTTCTTGAGTCTCCTGCCAAAAAGTTTGTGATTCTTGTCAATAGCTCGGACAAACCACTGGGGATCGCGCGGTTGCTTGCGGAAGGCCTGCTGGGCGGCTTTCTCAGCGCCGCCCATGAGGCTTCCAGCGTTCTCTTTCGGACTGTGCGGGTAAACGGAGAGGCGGATATAAGAGATGTCATCAGAGCCGCCCTCGATCGAAGCCAAAAATATATCGAGACCATATTTGAAGGCGGTCAGGTTCCAGCAACTCTAACTCTTGCCGGGAATGCTGCGCCAATTTTATTCAATGGGGAGCATTATCTTAAACTCGGGGAGGATGATGTGATACTCTTCTCCGGAGGATGTTCGGGAGTGATGCCCTATCTGGCGCGAGGTCTCGTTCCATACGGATGTAAGGCGGCTTTTGTGGGACGCACCTCTCTTGCTCCGTATCCGAATCACGAAGAATCGGAAGATCAACAGGTCGCCCCAAGAGCCATGGAAATCATCAGTGCAATCAAGAAGCTGAAAGATGCCGGGATTGAAGCCGAGTATTTCTCCGGAGATGTGACCGACCTGGAAAGTGTTTCTTCGCTCGTACACACGATTCAAAAGCGATTCGGAAATATTACCGGCATAGTCCATGGCGCAGGCATATTGCGCGACAATCTCATTAAAAACATGACTGCCGAAGACTTTTCCGAAGTTGTGAAAGTAAAGCTGACAGGGGCATGGCGCCTCTTTCAGGAAACATGCGGATCACTGAAGTTCTTTACTTGCCTTTCCTCTGTTGCCTGTATTCAAGGCAATCCGGGCCAGTTTAACTACTCTTGCGCCAACAGAGCAATGAGCGCCCTCATGTCTCATTTAAACAACATCCATAGCGGGATTATCTTCAAGGCATTCATGCTGCCCCCGATTGAAGGCGCCGGAATGGCGGAAAACCCGGAAATCAAAGATATCATGAAGTTCATGAATGCGGCATACATCCATGTCGATAAGCTCTCACACCTGTTTTTGCGGGAGCTATTCCTGGGGCCGCCGGAGGATGTCTGGGTACTCTTTATGCGATCACTTCCCGATATAAAGTCAGTGTGCCTCAAGGCTCCGGAGAGCGATCTATGGATTGATGATGTAAGATGCGACAGCGGTATCGAGTCTAACGGCATGATTTATGACTGCAATACCTTTCCGCTCATTGACAGCATCTCGAATTTGAACCTCCAAACCGCCGAATTTATAGCCGAGAGGGCTTTCAATACGGAGAACGATCTATGGATTTCGGATCACAAGCCGTTCAAGTTCATGAAACATCCGCTCGTCTCCGCAATCATGGCACTCGAATGCTTCATGGAAGCGTGCAGGATTATGTATCCGACTCTGAAAGTGACAGGGGTTAAAGAGGCGCAGTTCCTGGACATGATCGAATGTCCCCCCGGCATGACTCGATATGCGCGGATTCATTGCAGGACGCTATCGTGGAAAACCAATGAAGTGGTGTGCGAGGTATCCCTTTCGGCAAAAGGAATTTCACCGTCTGGCAGACCTGTTGAGCGTATGAACCTGGGATACAAGGCCCTTGTTCTACTCGGGGCAATGTCACAGGCCAGCGATGATCTGGCCGATTTTCCCGTCAAAATGGAAGAACTGGATACCAGGGCCATAGATCACGAGGAAGTGATCAGGTTGTATGAAGAACGAAGTGATATGAAAAACCGGTATCGTGTGATAGAAACCCTGGACGGCTCCGCACCAAGAGCAATCAGAGGCCGCATGGTTTATCGCGCCGGGATAGACTTCAAATCGCCGAGAGAAACAAACTACCAATATTCTCCATATCTTTTGGAAGCTCTTCTTCAGATGGTGAACTTTCATATCATTATGAGAGATCAGGCGGAACAGCGGTCCGTGATCCCGTTACGCATCGGTCAGATGCTGTTCTGGCGCAGGTGCGTGGATGGAGAAGAAGTTACCATCGAGACTCGCATGAGAGAGCAGAATGATGATGGGATCACTTGGGATGCACAGGCGTTGGATCGGAATGGTGGGGTACTCATGACCGTGAAGCAGCTCAGAATGGGCTGGTTTTACAAGCGAGGGCCGTTTGAATAGAACCGTCGAAAAAGAAAACAGATGGCGGGTGCCGTTACAGATTATTCCCGGAATGCGGCTTGGCACGCTAATGAGCGTTTTGAGAAGAAACCGCTTCAAGGTGGATCGCAAATGCTCAGGGCGCCTTGTATTTCTGCTACTCATGGGAGCTTTGAATTCGATCCTTTCGCGATATGAAAAGCCCTGTTACGGATCAAGTCTTGAAGATGCATGTATCGTGAAACCCCCTCTTTTCATCCTTGGTCACATGCGAAGCGGCACAACACATTTGCACCATCTGATGAGTCAGGACTGGAATTTCGATTTTCCCAGCACCTATCAGGCGATATTTCCACATCACTATTGTTACAGTCAAGAGGACGGCTGCAGGATATTCGATTGGCTGGTTCCTAACAAGCGACCGATGGACAATGTGGCGTTTCGGGCATCGACACCGCACGAGGATGAGTTCGCTGTCGCCGCCCTATGCGGCATATCTCCCTACATGCGGATACTGTTCCCCATGACGGAAGATGCGGGATATATGGCGTTTGATCCTCAGTCGTTGCAACCTGATGCACTGGAGAGCTGGAAGGATGCTATGACCTGTTACATCAAAAAGCTTAGTCTTTGGAAGCACCCGAAACGCATCCTGTTGAAATCACCGCCACATACGGGCAGGATCCCGATGTTGCTATCACTGTTCCCTGGCGCACAATTCATACATATCATCAGAAACCCCTACGATGTCTATCTGTCCACAAGACACCTCTGGATGAGTACCTTTGCGCATAGCCACCTGCAGATGCCTGATCGGGAGACTATTGATGAGATCATTTTATCCTGGTACATGGAACTTTTCTTCCTTTTTGAACGGGACAGACATCTGATTCCAGCGGGAGCGCTTCACGAACTTAAGTATGAGGATCTGGAAAGAGATCCTTTGCAGAGCCTTGAAAGTATTTACGACAGTCTCAAATTGCCAGGGTTTGATCGGTTCAGCACTCGAACCTCACAATATCTGGAAACAATAAAAGGCTATAGAAAGAACAAATTCCAACTGGATGATGCAAGCCGTGAAAAAGTCATGATGCGCTGGCGAACAGCCTTCGACTCTTACGGCTACCGAGAGCCTTAACCTTCTGGTATCGTGAGGTTGCTATGGAAAATGGATCGACTGTTTATGAAGAGATGATGAAGCTTAAGGAAGTCGTGAGACTCATCAGAAAGGAGTCTCAAAACATGACTTTCGGGCAAATATAAATAATATTGCATTTAAATCAGACTGCCCCACTCACTATGCCAATGAGAATCTAAAGAGCTTGCCTGTTGGCTCATGTATATTGAGTTGATTCAGTTTATCTAACGCAATTGATAGTTT
>CAIMCT010000345.1 GCA_903839535.1 uncultured Desulfobacteraceae bacterium | reverse complement strand
CATCCATCATTTTCGTGTGCAGCATCCAGGCTGTCCGGAAACCTGTCGATCCATATTCCTGAAGTTTTGCTTTCGGATCAGATGACGCGCATGTGGATGGATCTGGAATACAGCCCTCATCTTTCCGTTAGCGGAAAAAATTATTGGTATTTAAAGAATTTCGGCCTTATCATCAAATAATGCACAATATCAAACAAGTCCAGTCTTACAAGCTTCCTGCACGGTTCATCGGTGCCATGCCGGTGGACCTTGGCGATGAACTGAATCAGGAGTTTAGCGAGGCAAGCACAGATTCAGATGCCCCGTTGATTATCAGCGGAGTTGACATATCCACCCTGTCTGAAGCTGAGCGCAGCACCATCAGGACAACATTTGATAGTGACATTCCGATCATACTTGTACATCCCACCTACCCCCAGCAGGAGGCGCTGCGCTCCCTGGTGGGGCTGCCTGGAACTGATCTTGCGGACGCTATTTATGATTTTTGGGGCGTGCAGACCAGCAAAAAATATGAAATATACGAATACGCTTTTACTGTACCGCGTCAAACAACGGGTGTACAGGGGCTGATTTGAGTAGCGAGTCAGATCATGTTTTGTATAGTACCTACCATTGCAATTGTAGCTTCGCCAGTAGCTCACTTTCGCGATGTGAGGGCATTCTAATCACTTTATGATTGGGGGAAAATTAAACATCTATAAATTAGGATGATTGCCATGAAAAAAGTTGCTATCAAGAGATTATCGCGGAAGGTTGGCTTCTGGACTCAATTGGCCATATACTTTCACTGAGAATAGTAAAAACCGACTATTGCTATGAGGACTTTAGAATGTTCAAACTGGAAATTATTAGCAGATTGATCAACTATACTGCGAACTGGCATAATCTGCGCTTTTCATAAACTCCCTCTCCCAGCGGGGGAGGGTTGGGGTGGGGGATCAAAAACGTAAAATTATGCCAGTTCGCAGTATAACAGCGTTGATTTACACCCATAGTCACCTTTTCCTCCTCAAATGATACGGTATACCTTAAAGATAGACGACTCAGGCACACTGTATCATTTTTTGACCTAAAAAGTGACCTTTTAACCCTAAAAGTCTGGTTATGAAGGTGAATTCTTCTGAATAATGAGACGGTATGTTTTTTCTAACGATGGGATTATAGTTTTAATTCAGATAGTTAATGCAAGACACCCGTTGTTTGACGCGGTACGGGATTTTTCTTGTATTTTTTTGTATTCCAGTACTTTCTCTTCCATGATCTTGACCATATTTCTAAGTGAGGAAGGAGATACTCCAGCATGCTTTTCAAGGTGAAGCAAAGTAAAAAATAAGGATATCTTTTCTACTCCAATGCCAGACATTATGCCGAAAACAAATTGGGCTGCAATAATCATTCGAAAAAGCCATTGCTCTCCCTCAGGTGTTTCCCAAATCCAGGACTCCTGGTGGGTATTCCTCTTCTCAATGGCTTTCATGCATCCATGAACACTGCTTTTGGATATTCCAATAAGCCAGCTTATTCTCCTCACAGAAACCACTGCGAGGTTACAAATAAACAAAAAAACCAAACTGCAACGGACTCTGATGCTCACATCTCTCTCCTCTTTCAGTGTTTTTAACTTTTGCAAACAAACAACGCTG
>CAIMCT010000344.1 GCA_903839535.1 uncultured Desulfobacteraceae bacterium | reverse complement strand
TTGACGAGTATGACAACTTCGCCAATACGGTCATGATGCTGCCGACTCTGGACTCCCGTGATCGCTACACGGCGTTAGTCCACGACGAAGGCGTGCTTCGAACCTTTTTCAAGATGGTCAAATCTTCCACAGGCGGTGTAATGTTCGACCGGGTATTCATTACCGGCGTTTCACCCGTGGTGTTGAGCGATATCACGAGCGGCTACAACATTGCCGAAGATATTTTTTTCGAGCCTGAGTTTGGAGATTTGTGCGGATTTCAAGAGGAGGAGGTGGCGAAAACCCTGGGCGACATTGCCACGGGCTGCGGGCTGGGAGAGGAAAAAGCATCCGAAGCGCTGGAGATGATGCGCACCTATTACAACGGCTACAATTTCGTCCCCCGCGGCCATGTTGTAGTTTACAACCCCACCCTTTGCCTCTATTTTTTCAAGCAGTTTCAGAAGCGATGCGCCTATCCGAACGAGATGCTTGATGCCAACCTGGCCGTGGACGACTCCAAACTGGAATACACGGCGAACTTGCCAGGGGGCCGGGACATGGTGTTCACACTGGCCGAAAGGGAGGCGAGCATAGCAGTACTTAGAGTCAGCAACCGCTTCGGTCTAAACGAAATGCTTTCGGACCACTCCAAGGACAAGACCTTCATTGCCTCGTTTCTCTACTATTTTGGCGTGCTTACCATGGTCGGGGAGACGAATAAGGGAGAACTTGTTCTGAAGGTTCCCAATCTGGTAATGCAGGGCCTGTATGTGGAACGGGTGCAACGGATGATGCTGCCCGATCCCGTAACCAGAGACAGGGGTCTGGATGCTGCCAAGCGGGTCTATCAATACGGCGATATCGAGCCGGTATGCGCCTTTGTGGAGGATGTTTATTTTTCGGTCTTCAAGAACCGCGACTATGCCCAGGCCAATGAACTGACCCTGAAAACCTGCTTTCTGACCCTCCTTTATAACGACATCCTGTACATCATGGATTCCGAACCCGAACTTACGCGCAGATACGCAGACCTGACCATGATCATCCGACCGGATAAACGATACCTGCAAATTTACGATGTGCTGATCGAGTTCAAATTCCTTAGCCTGAAGCAACTGGGCCTGAGCGGTGAAGCGATACGGTCCAAGTCTCCCGCTGAGCTGTACTCCCTGTCCATGGTGAAACATGCACTGGAGGAGGGAACGGCTCAGGTCATGGACTACGGATGCCGGCTTGGAGGCAGGTATCGTGATCTACAGCTAAAGAAGTTTGTGGTTACGGCTCTGGGGTTCGAGCGCATCTGTTTCCTCAACGCGGATGACCTGGAAGGATAGCCCTCTCCACCTTTTCGTATTCAAAGCGGACGATATTGCGGTCTTTGCAATTGAATTCCACGCCGATCAAATAGAGTTCATCAGCCTCGGCGCGGTATTTCTCATGGTAAGCCTTCTCCTTGATCTGTTCAAGGGCGCTATTTTTACCTGTATCCCTATCCACTACCTTGAATTCCAGAATAAAAACCAGCCGTTCCAGTTTGACGGTCAGATCAATCCTGCCATGATTTGTGGTGTCCTCCGCCGTGACATCCAGCCCAAGAGCGGTAAAATAGCAATAAAAGACAGAGGCGTAATAGCCTTCATACTTGGCTATCTGATTTTTGCGGTACCAGTCGTGAGGGATGGAGGCGAAAAATGAATGGAAAACTTCCCGCATTTTTTCAAAATCCGGCGCTAATAATGCCTGGTATAGGGCATATTTGTTCCGTTCGCTGTCCTTTCGGGACTGAGTCAGATAGTTAAGCAGGTATGCAGTAAAACTGGTTTTCACTTCTGCATTGGGATAGCCGAGACGAAACACAGTGTTATTCAGGATAGTCTTATGGTCTTTGATGGTTAGATATCCAGTTTGAAACAGAAGTGTTTCCAGATCCATTTCATCGACATCGAAGCTGCTCATCATGATTTCTGTCGTTTGAATCAACTCAATGTCCAAAGCAGAGTACTGTTTCTCCTGAATGAGTTTCATCAAAAAAGTTGGAGTTCCGGTTTCAAACCAGTAATTTCGAAACTCACGATTATCCAGAAACAACAGGATGTCAAATGGATTATAGACGTTATCTCCCAGAAAATGATATCCGTTATACCATCGCTTCACCTTGTAGATATCAACATTCTCGAGTTGATCGGCAAATACCGATATCAGTTCGTTCTGAGTATAGCCGCAGATCGTCGCATACCGGGTATCCAGGGTGATATCCTGAAGATTGTTCAACACACTGAAAAGGCTAACCTTGCTGAATTTCGATATCCCGGTGATAAAAACAAATTTTAGGTACTGGTCACAGTCCTTGATAACCGAATAAAAATTCTTTAGTCCTTCGCGAATCTCCCTGGCGATGTTCGGATTTTCAATATTATCCAGAATAGGCTTGTCGTATTCGTCAATCAGGATCACGACGTGTTGGTGATGTTGATTATAAAGCTTGATGACAAGTTCACGGAACCTAAGGCTCAACAGTTTGCTATCAATCCGTATCCCGTAATTTTGTGCTATTTCATCCATTAATGAAATAATGATGGTCTCCAGATCGTCGGTTCTTTTTATAACGCCAGTCCCAAAGCTGAGGTTGATGACGGGATAGCATACATCCCAGTCCCAGTGATGTTCAAGAAACAGCCCGGTGAAGTACTGTTTTTTACCAGTAAAAGCCTGCTTCAGTGTATCCAGAAAAAGACTTTTACCAAAGCGTCGGGGGCGGGACATGAAATAGTACTGGCCCTTCTGTGTTAGTTCGTGAACATAACGGGTTTTGTCCACATAATAAAAATCAGCGCTTCTGATCTTATCAAAGCTTTGAATACCGATGGGTAGTTTTTTCATGGTCGCTCCTTAGTTCTTACAAAAGAAGAACTGAAATATTTGTTTTTAGAATACCATAGCCGAAATTTCACGGCGGGTCAAGATATCCCTAACTTGTCGCTTGCTGACCAGCATCAAGACGGGAATAAATTGTCTTTTGATATCCGGTATAGGGGGTGAGGGTTCAAAAACGCAAGATTATGCATGTTCGCAGTATAACTGAAATGAGCACATAGGATAAAAAACCGATTGTTGTTTAAATCGGATTGTGATAGACACCTGATAACAACCAGAGAGGTAGCCAAAGAAGATGTTGAATCAAGCACATTCATATATTTTGCTATATCGGGCGCCTAAAAGGATATGAATCATGATCAAATTTCCCTACGGAATGGCGGATTTCAGACAAATCGTCACCCAGGGCTATTTTTACTGCGACCGCACAAGCGCTATCCCATTGCTGGAGCAGGCCCAATCACAGCTCTTTATTCGCCCTCGCCGTTTTGGCAAGAGCCTGCTCCTGTCCATGCTGGAGAACTACTACGATATTGCCCGCAAAGACGAGTTTAATGCGATGTTCGGCCATCTGGAAATCGGCCAGAAACCAACTCCTCTTCGTAATTCTTACTTCATACTTCGCCTTGACTTTTCATGTGTCGATCCCACTGGCATGTCAGATGATGTAAAGAAATCACTGTATGATCACGTCAACGGGTGTATATTGGATTTTGCACAGACTTACAGAGCAAAAGGGTTCGATCTCCCCGCTATCACAGCCGACCGCACCAACGCCTTGTTTTCCATCCAATCACTGATCTCTTCGACCAAGGCATTCGGCACTCCGGTTTTTCTGCTCATCGACGAGTACGACAACTTTGCTAATACCGTCATGATGCTGCCGACCCAGGATTCCCGGAATAACTACACGGCGCTGGTCCATGACGAAGGCGTACTTCGAACCTTTTTCAAGATGGTCAAGTCTTCCACAGGCGGTGTAATGTTCGACCGGGTGTTTATCACCGGGGTTTCGCCGGTAGTGCTTAGCGATATCACGAGCGGCTACAACATCGCCGAAGATATTTTTTTCGAGCCTGAGTTTGGAGATTTGTGTGGATTTCGAGAGGAAGAGGTGGCGAAGACCCTGGGCGACATCGCCGCTGGCTGCGGGCTGGGAGAGGAAAAGGCATCTGAGGCGCTGGAGATGATGCGCACCTATTACAATGGCTACAATTTTGTTCCCCGTGGTCGGCGTGTGGTTTACAACCCCATTCTTTGCCTCTATTTTTTCAAGCAGTTTCAGAAGCGCTGCGCCTATCCGAGCAAGATGCTGGATGCCAACCTGGCGGTGGACGACTCCAAGCTTGAATATGTGACCGGAATTCCCGGCGGACGAGAACTGATTCTTTCCCTGATGCAAAATGGGAGTGAAGTCACCGTATTGGACATCAAAGACCGCTTCGGCCTGAGCGAGATGCTATCCGACCACTCCGGGGACAAGACCTTCATTGCCTCGTTTCTCTACTATTTTGGCGTGCTTACCCTGGTCGGAGAGACTAATAAGGGAGAACTTGTTCTGAAGGT
>CAIMCT010000343.1 GCA_903839535.1 uncultured Desulfobacteraceae bacterium | reverse complement strand
GTTTTTCCGAAATCAGAGATAGACAGCCAGATGTGCAATTCGGGGTTCTCATGACGTGGTACGCTGGGGAAAGATGCTTCAAAAAGCTCCCATGGGAGCATTAAGGGTGAACGATTGTTTTATCCATCAAAACATATCACAAGAAATCCAAAAAAAATCACAAAATAACTGTTGATTTATGAAAACGGGTTTAATACTATGGTCGCACTATTATTCTGAGCGGTACCCGCGCCGTCAGTGCGGTTTTTCTATTTCTGGCACCCTATCATTTTGTTGAACCCAACAAAATGATCCGTCTTTAATGGCGGGATGATAGACCCGAATAACCAGCAATGGGAATAAGGTCAGCCGCCTCAGAACGGTAGTTGAGTCCCGCCAACTCATTTATTGGCGTAATAACTAAATTCTGAGGGGTCACATCATGAATCAAATCCAGTCCATAGCTTCATCCCTGCTTTTCTCTTTCCAGTTCCCCGTCTGTGTCATTAACTTCCTGATGTCCGTTGTATGCCGTCATGGTGGGGAGGTGCCACAATGACCAATACAGAATCGGTGGATATTGTGGATGCCATCAACATGATATATCCGCAACTCAAACGTTTTCCGTTGACGCAATTTTTCACTTGAACAGCTTCCCGTTTCCTGATAGTTTGAACCCCAATTAACACCTTTCGTAATCTTCCAAAATTCTACACGACATGTAAAAAACGGGATAATCTTGGGATAGCATTTTTCTAAACATGCCATAAGTACCAGAATTATTTAAACATCACGATAAGTCAAAAGGGATTGAAACATGGGATATTTATCCGGGACTTGTCCATCTTCAGACAGCCGGAACCCTCAACATTGAAACCACGCGCCTTTACAGCCTGGGCAATGGGTCCAAATCCCGCTGATTCATCGTTTTTGGAAGCTCGGATGTCCGTCAGTCCAATCCAGCAAATGAGTATTTTTTTCATGAATTGCCGTGTAAAATCATTCGGTCTAACCACCTATCAGTCTCAAGAGATGGAAATCATGGATTGCTCCAGTGCGGAATTTGTACTTTTATCATCTGTTTTCCAGCGTTTCAGGCATACTGAAACAAGCTCTGTTCGTCTGTCCGTATTGACATCAGTTCGCCAGGTGGATTTCTATTTCCCCATTGTATGATTTATCGCACCATGTTGATATTATTGGTAAATATATGTTGCTTTACAGATGTATGTCTCTTTGCGCCCGCGAACCAAACATTATCCGTATTGAACAAGGATGCCGAGTTTCTAAATTCGATCTGAACTTTGTAGAAGTAAGTATCGAAAGTCAACGGCTTTTTAATCATTTTATTAAAAACGCTGGAGTGAAAAAGCATCAATGGTGTTGTTGTGTAATCACACTTCTTGCTTATTGCCTTTTTTGGTGAAAGTGCTATTCTCACATATTCATTGATGTTCAGGGTGTGTGATGCCGCCATTTTAAACAAAATTGACCTTCTCCCTTATTGGGGATATGATAAGGGTGAAGCTGTTCGGATATTGCTCTCAAATCAATCGGAACCCATGAAACGAATTGAAGATGTCACACTGTTGTATGAGATCAGCAAAACACTGAATGAACATCTGGACCTGAAAAAATCACTCTACAAGGTTCTGGATACGCTGTCCATATCGATCAACATGATTCGCGGTACGATCACACTGTTAAACCCCCTGACCAATGAAATCACCATCGAAGTGGCGCATGGCATTTCCCGGACAGCCGTTGAACGGGTGAAGTATAAACTCGGGGAAGGGATTACCGGAAAGGTGATTCAGACAGGTCACGCCGTCACCATTCCCAAAATCAGCCAGGAGCCGCATTTTCTGAATCGTACTGAAGCCCGGCGGGGAAAACTGGATCAGGAAATATCCTTTATCTGCGTACCGATCAAAAAAGGCAACCAGGTCATTGGCGCGCTCAGCGTTGATCACCAGTACGATGAATCCTATTCGCTGAAAAACGGAGAAAAACTGCTCTCGGTGATCGCCATCATGATCGCCCGGCATGTCATCAACCTGGAAACCATTCATCTGGAGAAAGAACAGCTCCGGGAAGAAAACCGCAGGCTTCGCAGCGAGCTGGAGACCAAATACAGTTTTACCAATATGATCGGCAGCAGCAGCCGGATGCGGGAAGTGTTTCAGATGATTTCCCAGGTTTCCAAAAGCAATGCAACGGTGCTGATCCGGGGGGAGAGCGGAACCGGAAAAGAGCTGGTGGCAAGCTCGGTTCATTATAACAGCCTGAGAGCGAAAAGCCCGTTTGTGAAAGTCAATTGTGCGGCTTTGCCCGTCAACTTGATTGAAAGCGAGCTTTTCGGACATGAAAAAGGGGCCTTTACCGGCGCAATCAAACAGAAACTGGGTAAGTTTGAAATGGCCAACAAAGGCACCGTTTTTCTGGATGAAATCGGTGCGGTGGGGCTGGATGTTCAGGTCCGGTTGCTTCGAATCCTTCAGGAGAGAGAATTTGAACGGGTTGGCGGACACCAGACCATCAAGGTGGATGTTCGGGTGATTACGGCTACCAACAAGAATCTGGAGATGGCCATTGAAGAGGGAACCTTTCGCGGAGATTTGTATTACCGTCTTAATGTGTTTCCCATCTATCTTCCCCCGCTCCGGGAGCGTAAGACCGATATTTTACTTCTTGCAAACTATTTTCTCGAAAAATATAACAAGGAAAATGTCAAGGATATTCGCAGATTTTCAACATCGGCCATTGATATGCTGATGAATTATCACTGGCCCGGTAATGTCCGGGAGCTCGAAAACTGCATTGAGCGTGCCGTTTTGCTTTGCGATGCAGGTGTCGTTCACGGTTATCATCTGCCGCCGACACTTCAGACCGGAACCGAATCCGGCACACTTCCTGCCATGTCTCTTGAGGAAGCCGTCGCAAACCTTGAAAAAGAGATGGTAATTGACGCGTTAAAAAATACACGGGGCAATGTCACTTTGGCAGCTCAACTGGTCAAAATAACCATTCGCAAATTTGCCTATAAATCAAGGCAATATGGCATTGACTATCGGAATTATCGGTAGTAAGTAACCATGCGGGTATTTGGGCCTAAGCCTTCAGACTGTTTTTTATCTGAACGTATGTGTAAGTTATAAGAATTTTCGGCCTTGATCATCGTTTCGACCAGATCATTTATTTCCCCCTTTGGAAAAGGGGGATTAAGGGGGATTTGAAAACGGGGTTTCAGTTGCCACAACCTCGAAATCCCCCCTGCCCCCTTTTTTCAAAGGGGGGAATCGTTATCCATCGAAGTGGCCGAAACGATGATCAAGGCCGAATTTTCGCGGTTCCATTTTAGAAAAAGGAGATCATTGTATGAATTCGGAAATGTTCAGAGAATACGACATTCGCGGGATTGCGGGAAAAGATATGACCGATACGGATGTGGAATTGATAGGAAAGGGAATCGGAACGTTTTTGAATCAGAACAACTGCTCGCGGATTACAGTCGGCAGAGATTGCCGTATTTCCTCGGATAGTTACGTCAAAAGACTCATTGAAGGGCTGATGGCCACCGGCTGCAGGGTTACTGACATCGGCATCTGTCCGACACCAGTTTTATATTTTTCCATTCACCACCTTGGGCAGGAAGGCGGTGTCATGGTCACCGCCAGCCACAATCCGGCCGAGTATAACGGGTTTAAAATGTGCCTTGGCTCTGGATCGATTCATGGCGAAGATATTCAGAAAATTCGAAGCATCATCGAAAATAAGGCATTTGTGAAAGCCGGCGGCAGCCTTGATGCTGCAAATGTGCTTCCGGCGTATCAGGCATTTGTGCAAGAGAACATTACCATTGAAAGAAGACTTAGAATTGCTGTGGATGCCGGAAATGGTACGGCAGGTGTCGTGGCTGTTCCCATCATGAAGATGATGAATCTTGAAATTCACGATATTTTCTGCGAGATGGACGGGACTTTCCCCAACCATGAAGCAGATCCGACAGTACTCAATAACATGAAGGATCTCATTGCCCTGGTTCAGGAAAAAAAACTGGATGTGGGGATTGGCTATGATGGAGACGGGGACCGCATCGGGGTGGTGGATGAAAAAGGCGAAATCGTCTATGGGGATAAGCTGATGATTCTCTTCTCGCGGGAAATTCTCTCCCGAAAACCCGGCGCAACCTTTATCTCCGAAGTCAAATGCTCCCAGACCCTGTATGATGATATTTTAAAAAATGGGGGGCGGCCCATCATGTGGAAAACCGGTCATTCCCTGATCAAAAAGAAAATGAAGGAAGAAGCCGCCGAACTGGCCGGAGAGATGAGCGGACATATATTTTTTGCCGACCGTTATCTTGGATATGATGATGCCACATACGCCTCATGCAGGCTTCTGGAAATTTTATCCAGAACAGACAAACCCCTTTCAACGCTTTTGTCGGATGTTCCCAAAACCTTTACCACGCCAGAAATTCGAGTGGAATGTCCCGATAACCGGAAATTTACAGTGGTCAAAAAAATTACGGCATATTTTAAAGACCGCTATAATGTGATCGACATTGATGGAGTCAGGGTTCTCTTTGGCGATGGGTGGGGCCTGGTTCGCGCCTCCAATACTCAGCCGGCCCTGGTGCTTCGGTTTGAGGCTGCGTCACAGGCCAGGCTTACGGAAATTCAGACAATGATGGAATCTGTCCTTGCAAGCATTCAGGAAAACTGACACTGAATGCCGCGGCTTGATGTTTGTTCTCTTTTACAGGGTTACTTCAGCGCTGCAGTGATTCAAAACTTGACAAACGGGTAAAGAGACATAATTATATTGATTTTGACTAAAAATAGATTTAACAGGAAACCATTTACTATCTAACCCAAGAAGGAGATCAATTGAATGAAACGATGTAAACATGTATTAACCCTTGCGGCTGTTGCGCTCATGATACAGGCAGGGATGGCTTTTCCGGTAATGTCTGCGGAAAAGAAAACAGATGTGAAGCCGGCTGCCGCCAAGGCCAAAACCGGGGATAAGGCTGCCGCAGATAAAAAAGTAGCAGCACCGGCGGATGAATCTTCAAAAAAAGTGGCGATCGTGAATGGAACAGCGATTGTGCAGGCAGACATGGATCGGGGAATGGAGGGGGTTATCCAGCGCAAGGCGCGCTCCGGGGCGCCTATGGATGAGGCTCAGTTGAAGACCATTCGAATGGATGTGCTGAACAATCTCATTAACCGGGAGCTGCTTAATCAGGAAAGTAAAAAACAGAAAATCGCCATCACCGATGAGCAGGTAAATGACAAGCTCTCCAAAATCAAGGAACGGTTCAAAGGCGATGGTGAATTCAAGGAAATGCTCACCAAGATGAAACTTACCGAAGCGCAGATAAAGATTCAACTCAAGGAAGACCTGGCGATTCAGGCTCTCATCGACAAACAGGTGGTTGAAAAAATCACTATATCAGATCAGGATGCGCATGCCTATTATGATACCCATCCCGAAGCATTTAAACAGCCGGAACAGTTGAAGGCAAGTCACATCCTTGTAAAGGTTGACCCCAAAGATGATCCTTCCAAAAAAGATGAAGCACTCAAGAAAATTGAATCCGTTCAGGAAAAGCTGAAAGCCGGGGGAGATTTTGCAGCCTTGGCCAAGGAACTTTCAGACTGTCCCAGCAAAGAAAAAGGTGGTGATCTGGGATATTTTGGAAAAGGGCAGATGGTAAAGCCTTTTGAAGATGCCGCACAGGCTTTAAAGCCCGGTGAAACCAGCGGTATTGTGGAAACCCAGTTTGGATATCACATCATTAAACTGGTCGAGATAAAACCTGAAGGCATTATGCCTTATACTGAAGTCAAGGACCAGTTGACTCAGTATTTGAAGCAGGAAAAAGTCAAAACAGAGTTGGATTCCTACCTTGCAGGCCTGGAAAAATCAGCAAAAATAGAAAGATTAATAACGCAATAGTTTTTTTCTTGACCACCAATAATTGGTTAAGTTATAGTGACAGCATATTTTCCCGGCTTTTATTTCGGTTCAGGGGATTCCCCTTTAAATGGGTTCCTGTCCAAGAACACTGTTCTGAAACCCGATCTGAAATCCAGGGACCCGAATAAACATTTTTTTTTAAGGGAGGTCGTGTTTTGGCAAAAGGAATAGTGAAATGGTTCAGTGATAAGAAAGGCTTTGGATTCATTGAGCAGGAAGAGGGCGGAGACGTATTTGTCCATCACTCAGCCATACAGATGGAGGGGTTTAAAACCTTAGCCGAGGGTGATCGGGTCACGTTTGATGTGGAAAAAGGAAGCCGGGGGCCTGCTGCAAAGAACGTTGTTAAGATTTAGTTTAACAAATTAACTGTAATAAAAGGGTATTTCTCTCGCTTGCGAGGGGAATACCCTTTTTTTATATGGGGAGTGAACGTTTACGATCCGTCAGTTCGGTAAACCAAAAGATATTTTGCCCAAAAACCGATGGTGAGATAAAAACTGCCGCTATTCAAATTTGCTGAACTGTGATAATAACATCAACATTTGAAATGATAGGGTATCTTTCGACTCCATACATCGTCACATTCAGGATGAAAATAACGCTATGTTTTCTTTGCAAAGATTACTTGGAAAAGATGAAAAATTTTTTGATTTTCTGGAAGACAGCGCTCAGCAGGTATGCAACAATGTCAACGCCTTGATCCTGCTGATGAAGGATCCGGATTCGGCCAGCGCCCTTGCCGATTTCAAAGAAGCCCGGCGCAAGGGCAAGCGTATTACCGAGGATATTGACGAGCATCTGTGCAAAACATTTATAACGCCGATCGAACGCGAGGATATCGAGTCATTATCGGATGCGTTGTATAAAATTCCGAAAATGCTTGAGAAATTCAGTGAACGATTTGTCCTTTTTTATGAGCCGCTTCAAGGTCGAGATTTCTCCCGGCAGATATCCATCCTCAACGAGGCTGCCGAAGTGCTTTTGCAGATGGTCAGATCGCTTCGGCAGAATCCCAAGCTGGATAAAATTAAAGATCAAAGAGACCGGCTCCATGAACTGGAAGGTGATGCAGATCGGTTGATGCTTGATCTGTTGTGTTCGCTTTATAATTGTAAACACGAAATACTGGAACTGATCATTTTGCGTGATCTTTACGAGCTGCTGGAGAAAGCGATTGACCGCTGCCGGGATGCCGGTAAAGTGGTATTTCATATCGTATTGAAAAATTCGTAAATCGCAGTCAGTGAGCGGCATCGGCCTGCAGATTCATTCCAACAGGAAACTGCGGCTATCTGCCAGAGAGGAGTTTATGATTCTGGTCTTCTGTGTGGTTCTCGTGGCGCTTATATTCGAATACATCAATGGATTTCACGATACGGCGAATTCCATCGCCACAGTCGTTTCCACAAAAGTATTGATGCCCAGGGAGGCTATTCTTCTTGCGGCTGTCTGCAATCTGATAGGGGCGCTGTGGGGTACGGCAGTTGCTACGACTATTGGCAAGGGGCTTGTGGATGTCCAGTTTGTAACACTCCAAACAATTATCTGCGCTTTGGTAGGCGCCATCATCTGGGGATTGTTAACCTGGTGGTTCGGGCTGCCTTCCAGTTCCAGCCATGCGCTGATCGGTGGATTGTGCGGCGCAACGCTGGCATCGGCGCACGAGAACTGGTCTGTTATCCTGTGGGCATCTTCCAACCCGATAACGCATAAAATGGAAGGCCTCTGGCCGAAGGTGGTTGTTCCCATGGTCATATCCCCGATAGTTGGAATGATCGCAGGCTTTTTGTTAATGGGGTTTTTGTTGCTTTTATTGAAAAGACAGACACCGCGTCATGTGAACGCGGTTTTTAACAAATTGCAACTGGCAAGCGCATCGCTGATGGCGCTCAGCCACGGTACAAACGATGCGCAGAAAACAATGGGAATTATCACGTTGGCGCTTTATACCGCAACCCAGGCGGGGATGTTCCGGGAGTTGCCCGGTTGGATGGATTTTCTGGTGTCCACAAAATTTGAAGTTCATACCTGGACAAAAGTCGTGTGCGCCATTACGATGGCTGCCGGGACAGCCGCCGGAGGCTGGCGAATTATTAGAACCCTTGGTCATAAAATGGTCAAATTGCAGCCCATACATGGTTTTGCAGCGGAAACAGTTGCAGCGATAGTGATTCAAATTGCCTCGCACTGGGGGATTCCCTTGTCCACAACCCATATCATTTCAACGTCCATCATGGGCGTTGGGGCTACCAAACGATTCAGCGCCGTGAAATGGGGAATTGTTCAGCGTATGATCTGGGCATGGGTGCTTACGCTGCCGGTAACTGCATTGATGGGCTACTGGTGCCTGAAATTCCTTCATCTCATTCAACTGGCTCCCTGAAAAAACGCGGTGCTTGTTTTGCTCTTGAAACCAACTGAGGAACCCTCTGATGAAACCCAGTATTACTGATATTCTCCCTGAAGAAGCCATCGCCCTGGCCGAATACTGGCAGAAACGGGCCAATGAACTCCTGAGCCAGGAAGAACGCGCCATCCAGGAAATGATGATGCGCCTTTTAAACAGCCCCATGGATAAGGTGATCCTGACCAAAATGATGGATCAGGGATTTCGCTCCGGCAGTTATGGCCGCGTGGCGGATCAAATCAACGATCTGATGCGGACCCATGGCATTCCAGAGTTCTTCACGGTTTCGGAAAAGATTCTCATGCGTCTCTTTCTCAGCGTGGGAAGGCGCATTCCTGCCATATCGGTTCCCATAATCATCGAAAAAATGCGCTCGGACAGCAGCCGCTCCATCATTGCCGGAGAAGCCGAAGCGCTTCATCGTCACCTTCAGATGCGCAGAGCCGAAGGCGTTCGCATGAATCTCAATCACCTTGGGGAGGCTGTTCTGGGCGAGGAAGAGGCTGCTGATCGCCTGAAAATGTATTTGGAAGATCTTCAAAACCCGGAAATCGAATATATATCGGTCAAGATTTCAACCATCTATTCCCAGATTTCCTCCCTTGCTTTTGAACATACGGTAAAAATCCTGAAGGAGCGTCTGTCCAGACTTTACCGCACCGCTCAAAGCCACTGTTTCACCCGCCAAAACGGTGTCCGGACACCCAAATTCGTGAACCTGGACATGGAAGAGTATCGTGATCTGAACATCACGCGCGCTGCTTTTACTCAGACCCTTGATGAACCGGAGTTCAAGATGCATTCCGCAGGAATTGTCCTTCAGGCCTACCTGCCGGATTCCTGCGATATACAAGTTGAGCTGACCGAATGGGCCAAAAAGCGGGTGGCGAACGGCGGCGCTCCCATCAAGATCAGGATCGTTAAAGGCGCCAACATGGAAATGGAGCTTGTTGAATCCAGCCTGCACAACTGGCCTCTGGCCCCTTATGACAACAAGCTGGATGTGGATGCCAACTACAAACGCATGGTTGACTATGGCATGATCCCGGAAAACATTCAGGCCGTTCATCTGGGCATTGCCTCGCACAACCTGTTTGAGCTGGCCTACGCCAGCAGCTTGGCAAAACACCTGGGGGTGAGTGCGAACATGAGCTTTGAAATGCTTGAGGGCATGGCGGATCATGTGCGACGAGCTATTCAGGAGTCCACCGGCGACATGCTGCTGTATGCGCCGGTTGCAACCCGGGACCAATTTATAAACGCCATTGCCTACCTGATTCGAAGGCTTGATGAAAATACAGCGGAAGAGAATTTTCTCCGACACTCATTTAATCTGAAAACCGATTCTAACGCCTGGGATTTCTTGAAAGACCATTTTGTCAAATCCTGTAACCACCGCAAAATGGTTTCAAGAGCCATTAGACGCTCCCAGAACCGCCTGACGGAAACATTTTTGGCCAAAATATCTCTTGGTGCAGGCACTTTCCATTCGAACGAATTCATCAATGAAGCCGACACGGACTGGGCGCTTGAACCCAGCCGGATATGGGCCAAAGCCATTCGGGACAAGTGGAAAAAGGCACCTGGAAAGATGGCTGGGGAGATCACCACCATCTTTCCGGTGGTTGCCGGCGGGGGTGAGATTCTTGCCCAAAGATATTTTGACAGACCTTTTGGGGAATGTCTGGATATATCACAGATTGGAGAATCCGGCGAGAAGCCCCTGATTGCCCGTTATGTCCTTGCGGATGACGGAGACGTTGAGCTGGCGGTCTCGGTTGCCAATACGGATCCTGACGGCTGGCGCAAAAAACATTTATCGGAGCGGCACGAAATCCTGTCCCGCGTGGCAAACGAACTTCGTATGGCAAGGGCTGATCTGATCGGCGCAGCCGCCGCAAATACCGGAAAGGTATTTTCAGAGGGAGATGTCGAGGTTTCCGAAGCTATCGACTTTGCGGAATATTATCCGCACTCGGTTAAGGCGTTTTACGACATGCATCATGTAAGTTGCACGGGCAAAGGCGTGGGACTTGTGATTTCTCCATGGAATTTTCCCATCGCCATTCCATGCGGCGGAATTCTGGCTGCTCTGTCAGCAGGCGACACCGTCATTTTCAAGCCGGCTTCAACTGCTGTTCTGGTGGCATGGGAGCTTTGCCAGTGCTTCTGGAGAGCCGGGGTCTCCAGAAATGTTCTCCAGTTTCTACCCTGTTCTGGATCGACCACTGGCGCGAAACTGACGCATCATCCGGATGTGGATTTCATTATTCTGACTGGCGGAACCGATACCGGAATGCGGATTCTCAAGGAGCGACCAGATGTGTTTCTGGCTGCTGAGACCGGCGGGAAAAACGCCACGATCGTCACCGCCATGAGTGATCGGGATCAGGCCATCAAAAACGTCATTCAGTCGGCGTTTGGCCACTGCGGCCAGAAATGCTCGGCGACATCTCTTCTCATCCTTGAAAAAGAGGTCTATGAAGATGCTGTTTTTAAAAAACAACTCGTGGATGCGGCCAGAAGTTTTTCGGTGGGTTCTGTCTGGACGTTTGAAAACCGGATGGGACCGTTGATCCAGGCACCTTCAGGAAACCTGAAATCCGCCCTCACAAGGCTGGAGCCAGGCGAATCCTGGGCTCTGAAACCCGAAAACATCGGAGACAATCCGCATCTGTGGACTCCCGGAATCAAATGGAGTGTCAAACCCGGAAGTTATACCCATCTTACAGAGTTTTTCGGGCCGGTTCTTGGGGTCATGAGCGCAAAGAATCTTGACGAAGCCATTGATCTGGTCAATCAGACCGGTTACGGCCTGACATCCGGAATTGAAAGCCTCGATAAACGGGAGCAGGTGCTGTGGAAAGGCCGGATCAAAGCCGGCAATCTTTATATTAACAGGGGAACCACCGGGGCTGTTGTGCTGCGGCAGCCTTTCGGCGGCATGAGAAAATCCTCGTTGGGATCGGGAATAAAGGCAGGTGGCCCAAATTATGTTAGTCAGTTCATGAATTTTGAAGAAACCGGCCTGCCCCCGATTGGCGCAATTCAGATGGACTCGGAAATCCTGCAGCTTTCCCTGAGATGGCGGATCAAGCTGGACGGAAATCATTTCCCGGGCATTGAAGCCGATATCTCAAAAACCATCCGGGCCATTCAGAGCTATCTTTATCGCGCTGAACAGGATTTTCTGGTTGAAAAAGATTACTTTCATCTAAGAGGGCAGGACAACATTGTCCGGTTTCTTCCGGTTGGAGCCGTTGCAGTCCGCATTCATGGCGATGACTCGCTCTTTGAAACACTGGCCAGGATCTCTGCTGTCCGGATTTCTGGATGCTCGCTTCTTGTCAGCATTCCGCATGGCCTTGTCAACACCGCCACGGTGTTTCTGGGTTCAAAGGAAGGCCAGACCCTTCTGAAAGATGCCAACGTTGTTCGCCAAACCGACAGGGATCTGATTCAGATTCTTTCAAAAATACAGCGGATTCGCTATGCGCATCCAGACCGGGCACCATCGGCGGTTCTGGCTGCGGCGGCTGAAAAAGGATTTTATATATCCCGCATGCCAGTCATGATGGAAGGCCGGATCGAGCTTCTGCAATATTTCCAGGAACAGAGCATCTGCGACAATTATCACCGGTACGGAAATCTGGGGGAGCGGGCGATGGCTTCTCCGAATATGTATTCAATTGACAAAAAAGAAGCCTTCTGATAGCTAAATGCTCGCAATGAGTGAAACAAAACAAATCGTAGGAGATGAACTCCCTGAACATCATTCCGTTGAAAGTGGAGCGTTGTCGCTTCTGTTCGCCATGGGGTGCCTTCTTCTGCTGGGCCTTGGCATTCCCGTCCTTTTGATTTATTACATAAAATCTCCTCCGATTGATCAATTGATGCCGATAATGGGGATATCCTATTCGAAGCTTGTGTATATCTATCTGGTGAGCGCAGCGATTATTACTTACACTTCAGTTTTGTTTCTCAAGGCCGGACCTGCAATCATCTTTCCAGTTTTTGCAATATTGTTATACTGTTGTTTTCCATTCATTATGGGGTTGCGCAATAATCTGCCCCTCAAGGAAGCCATCATTGATACGCCGCTTTTATCACATTTGCCCTTTTTCTTGAAGCCCGCCTATCTTTTTTTCGAATTTCTGATTCCTGCGGGAGTTCTTACTTGTCTGTTTTTACAAATGAAAAACATTTTTTCGAAAAAAGTCCGTTCCTTTGCGTTTTTAAGCTTTGCGTGTTTCCTTGGAACCGCTGCCGTGTTAGGGTTTTCGATATTGACCCAGGCGGATATTCCGAATCTTGTTTCGATTGCCAAATGGTCAAAACATAATCTTTTTCTTAAACAGGACATGCCGCAAACTTATCCCATTAGATACGAAAATCGGGCATCGTCTTCTGCCGCTGAAAAGTATGCTGGTGATACGTTTCGAATTCCGGACGGCGACAAGGAACCTGTCGGCCAACCGGATGTAGCAGGCCTCCGTTCGTATATGGCCATTCCCAAAGAAGTATCAACAGTAGATGAAATCAACCAAAAATTTCAGCAGTTGTCTGCAAAACTGGATCATGTTATTGACATTATGAATCAGAAATCGTCGCTGCTAAAAGACGGTCAAGATCAAACGGGGCCAACCAATTCAGATGACCAACCCAGACGTAAAGAGACTCCATCTGCTGCGCCCCCTGCGACCCAACCGGCTACAAAAAAAGCCGGGGCTGAAGATATCGAGCAGAAATTGCAGCAGGTGAGTACTTCATTGACTGGTATCGCGGAAGCAATTTCCCGCGTGGAAGCCATGTTGCCCGATCATGCAGCGGGTCAACAAAAATCGCTGGATGTAACTCAAGCACCTGCTCTTTCAGATACACAAACTCAAATTATACCCAAAGGCAAGCCCATTTCAGATACCAAAGATACCAAAGACATAGCTCAAGAACTATCACAAATTTCAACAAAAGTTGACCTGATATGGGAAACACTGTCCCATGATAAAAAATCACAAAGATTGCTTCAAAAAATACAATAATGTACTGGCGGGTTTGGAACGGGCGGGTGTGGAACCCGCCCTTACGACGAACCACAAAAATTCTGTTGATATCCATTAAAGGCACTATTTAATTGTCCTGATCACCAGGCGAGGAGGCTACTGTTATGGCACTAAAAAATGAAATTTCCGCAGATGGGAATACGCTTACCGTTTTTATCGGAATACGATTTGATATTACAACTTATTCAGACTTTGGAGAGGCATATAAAGGTAAGATAGATACTGTCTCCTCAATTTTCATAGACATGACGGATTGCATATATGTGGACAGCTCCGCCCTTGGTATGTTGTTGATCATGCGAGAACGCTTCGGCGGAGATAATGCGAATATCTTCATTACCAACATGAGTCCAAATGTGACAAAGATTTTTTTAACGGCGAATTTTGATAAATTATTCAAGATCAAATCGTAATAAAATAAGTTACATGGACATACAGGATAATTCAGCAAATCGAAAGGGATCATCGTGATAGAGTCATCCTCCCTTCATATTTTAATAGTTGATGACGACATGCCATCACTCAACACGCTGCAACGGTTTTTCCATAAAACAGATCATCTTATTACAGTCGCCAATAACGGTGCTGAGGCGCTTGCCATTCTAAAAAAAAGCCCATTCGATTTGGTCATATCAGATATCAATATGCCTGAAATGGATGGTATTCAATTAGTGCAGGAGGGTCTCAGCAATTTTCCATCTCTCTATTTTGTTTTGATTACAGGTGAAAGCTGTGTTCACTCATTCGAAGAGCTGACAAGAGCAGGTGCTTTGACTTGTTTGGCTAAACCGTTTAGACGATCTGAATTATTGGAAATAGTTGATTGGGTAGCCAGCCTCAAGAGAGATTGTAAACTAAATCCGGCCGAAAGTATTGATTTAACTGACAGGAAGCAGGCTGTTCGAAACGAAAAATCGCTTTGGAATAGAGATCAACGATTCCAGGCAATCATGAATTCAGCCATTGACGCCATCATTTTGATGGACAGCCGAGGTAATATAACATTTTGGAATCCTGCGGCTGAAGTCATTTTTGGGTATAAAATGCACGAAGTCATAGGCAAAGATTTGCACTCAGTAATTGTTCCCCGGAAATACCAAAAGCAGGCTGAAATCGGTCTTATGGAGTTTGTAAAATCCGGACGCGGTGTCTCCATTGGAAAAACAACTGAAGTGGTCGGATTAAGAAAAGATCAAACGGAATTTCCAGCGGAGCTTTCCTTGTCGGGATTCAAAAACCAGGACACCTGGCATGCCGCAGGAATCATCCGCGATATCTCAGATCGCAAGCAAAATGAAAAAACGCTTCTTGCGGCTCATTCCGAACTTGAAAGGTTATATCAACGCCTCAATCAAGAGTACGAAATAGCAGAAAAAGTTTTTGGCAAAGTCGTTCGTAAAAATGAAAAAGTAGAACAAAATATCAAATATTTTTTATCCGCAGTGAATGCTGCAGGGGGTGATTTGTTTCTCACCGCATCAGGAGTACCCGGCCTACGGCATATACTCCTGGGAGATTTCACTGGTCATGGATTGTCCGCCGCCCTCGGTGCCATTCCTGTAACCTCTATTTTTTATACAATGGCCGAAAAAGGTTATTCCTTAAAAAATATCGCCAGAGAAATCAACATCCGTCTAAAAGCAGTTTTACCGACAGGGCTTTATTTTTGCGCCTGTATGGTAGAATGGAATTATACGCATCATATAGCCCGAGTATTGAATTTCGGACTTCCTGTAGTCATGGTGGTGAATTCAAGTGGTGTTGTAAAAAACCACATACACTCTCAGCATCCGCCGTTGGGAATTTTACCCGAAATAGATCGGGAATTTCATTATGTGGAAGTGAGCCTTGAACATGACGACTGTATTTATCTTTTCACTGACGGCATAATTGAGACCCAGAACACAGCAGGAGAGCAATTTGGCTTGGAACGCCTTGAACAACTATTGACCAAATTTCAGGTTCCAGAACAACGTTTTGATTACATCTGTCGTAGCATCAATGAATTCCGTGGAGATACGCCTCAATTGGATGATATGGCAATTGCGGAAATCAAATGCGATACAACACTGAATGATCATCCGTTGGAGGGAAAAGAATCCATATCCTATTATTTACCTGCCATTTTGAACCTATCCTTTACGCTCCATCCAGGTGCCATGCGTACTGGTAATTTTGTCGAGACCCTTACTGATTTATTGATAGGAACGCATATTGCGGTTCGAAAACAAAAACAGAACATCTTTCTCATCCTTTCAGAGCTTTACTCCAATGCGTTGGAACACGGCATTCTTCAGATGGATACCACCCTGAAAAACGAACCAATCGGTTTTGAGAAATATTTCATCACACGAGGAGAAAAATTGGCCGCGCTTTCTACCGGCTGGATCAAAATCGACATGGAACTGTTTATTCAGAATACGAATGGGAGAGTCGTACTCCACATTGAAGATAGCGGTCGTGGTTTTGATTATCAGAGTGTTCAGAAGACACAACCTGATCTCAACGCCCTAAGAGGTCGGGGGGTCTATCTTGTCCGGTCCTTATGCAAGGAAGTTGCTATTGAAGGGGCTGGAAATAAGGTGACAGCCATCTTTGAATGGTAGTAAAAACAGCCGACGGTCTTGGTAAAAAGAACTGCCTGACTTCCAAAGGGCGAATACAAGATTCGCCCCTACAAATCCTTCAAATAAAATCCGCGGACTGACCTGTTTATTTGTTTTCCTTCTGAACCTGCTTTAGATAATTTCTGATGTGACTTTGCCCAACGCCAATGGCTTTGGCAGTCACGGCAATGTCATGGTGATTCTGTTCCAGCTTTCGTTTGATGAATTCGTCTTCAAAGGCTTTTTGAGCATCTTTCAGCCTGGTGAGGGAAAACAGGGAGGATTCAATCAAATTGGATTTCTCATTTTTTTCGCTTGAATTAATGGGGAAGGGAATATCCCATTCAGCGATCATATCTCCATCCACCATGATGGATAGCCGCTCAAACAGATTTTTCAGTTCCCGAACATTTCCAGGCCATGAATAGGCTCCAAGCAGGAGAAGCGCCGCAGGTGTTAGCGTTTTTCCGGTGCAATGGTTCTGTCGGGCGAATTCACTGAGAAACAGATCAGCCAGAATTGGAATATCCTCAAGTCTCCGCCGCAGTGGCGGAACTTCAATGGGAATAACATTGAGCCGAAAATACAAGTCCTCCCGAAACGTTCCCTTGGCGATTTCTGCTTCAATGTCTTTGTTGGTGGCGGCGATTACCCGAACATTCATCTCCATTGTTCGGCTTCCCCCGATGCGATGAAACTGTTTTTCCTGAAGAACACGCAGGATTTTCCCTTGCGACCTCAAACTCATGTCCCCGATTTCATCAAGAAAAAGGGTTCCATTACCTGCCAGTTCGAATTTACCCCTTTTTTTTACGGCTGCTCCAGGAAATGCCCCTTTTTCATGACCGAACAACTCACTTTCAATCAGATCATCCGGAATGGCTGCACAATTGACATCTATCAAAGGCTCATGCGCACGGCTGCTAAGCTGGTGAATGGTACGCGCTACCAGTTCCTTGCCACATCCGTTTTCTCCCGTAATCAGTATCCAGGCATCAGTTGGACCGGCCACTGCAATTTGTTTTTTCAGGGCAAGAGTCGCCAAACTGTTTCCGGTAATGGAATTCTTTTCAATGGTTTTTTTTCGAAGATATTTGTTTTCTTCTTCAAGCCTTCGATAATTCAGAGCTCGATTAATGGCCACTATCACTTTATCAATGGAAAGCGGTTTTTCAATCAGGTCAAAGGCCCCAAGTTTGGTGGCGCTTACTGCGGTCTCTATTGTGCCATGTCCGGTAATGATGATGACCTGAATCACCGGGTTGCTTTTTTTAATTTCCTTCAGGGTTTCAATGCCGTCCAGACCCGGCATCCAGATGTCCAGCAGCACCAGATCAGGAGCTTCCTGCTCGATGCGCTTAAGCGCCTCATATCCGTTTGAAGCGGTGAATATTTCAAACCCCTCATCAGACAGAATCCCGCTTAGGGATTGCAGAATGGAGGGTTCATCATCGACGATCATCACAGATGGATACATTTTTATTCCTTTCTATAAAAACGGTTACCCGTAAAAACGTTTACCGTTCACCGTAAACGGGCAAAGGTGAACGGTGAACGGATTTAAGCCGGCAGTTCGAAAATAAACCTGGCGCCCTTGGGATGATTGTCCTCTGCGCGAATCATTCCATGATGATCCATCACAATGGTATTGACGATAGCCAGACCTAGCCCCATGCCCGTTAACTTGGTTGAAAAATCCGGTTCAAAAAGCCGGGCCTTGTTTTCATCGGAAATACCATCGCCAGTATCCGCCACTTCAACTCGGACCAGCTTGTGCTCTGTATCATGGGAAAGGGAAATCGTAATTTCTCCTTCTGAGTGAACTGCTGAAATGGCATTATCGACCAGATTGATCATGGCTCTTTTAATCTGCTGACGATCCAGATTGATGACGGGGATATTTCCAGGTTTTCTGATTTCAAACTGAACGGACGAATGGCCTTCACGATAAAGTGCGATGGTTTCTTCAATGATGGGCAGAATTTCCCCCGGTTTCGGATTCGCAGATGGAAATCTGGCGAAAGATGAAAATTCATTGACAAGATTTCTAATGATATCAACATGATCAATGATCATTTGTGTACATTCGTCAAAAACCGGCTCCTTGATCAGTCGGGAATATTTTCGTTTCAGGCGTTGCGCGGAAAGGGTAATTGGTGTTAATGGATTTTTGACTTCATGGGCAATACGCCTGGCCACTTCCCTCCAGGCTGCTGTCCGCTGAGCCTTTTCAAGCTCCGTCAGATCATCAAACACAACGACAATTCCGATATGATGTCCGCTATCATCCTTCAGCGAATTGATATGGAGCATGAAGCTTCGCGGCCGGCCTTCAATCGTTGTTCTAAGTGGCAATTCGATAAAATCATTGTAAATTCCTTTAAACCCGTGAACAATGTTTTCAGCTATTTTCAGATAGCGGCCCTGCAGAAGGCGAACATGATTTTTTCCGACAACCTGTCCTGCGGAGATGTTCAGCATTTTTTCAGCCGATTTATTGATTGTTGCGATAAAACCGCCTGAATCCAGCGTAACAACGCCTGCAGATACATTTTTCAAAACGATCTCCATATACTGGCGTTTTTCTTCGATTTCAAGATTTTGTTCGCGAAGCTTATTGGAGGTAAGCTCCAACTGATCTCTGCTGAGTCGCAGACCACGGGTCATCTTGTTAAAAGAATCCACAAGGCTACCGATTTCATCATCGCCTACCGACCCGATTTGAAAACTCAAATCGCCTTCTGCAACCCGCCGGGTGCCTTCCGCCAGTTCCTTAATTGGAATGCTGATGGATTTGGCCAGATAAAACCCAAACCATACGGCGCAGAATACCACCAGAAGCCCAACAATGGAAAGAGTGATATAGTAGGAAATCTGTATGGGTTTTTTCAGAAACTTAATTTGCTGATACTCATCAAAACCCCTTGAAATGGATGCCATGTTTTCTGAAAGATACTGTGGAATCATAACTGTCAAGACGATAAAGGCTTCAGCATCAACTGGTTTGACTCCAAAAGGAATGGTTCCGACAGTGCGAATCACCTCGCCGCTAGAGATGATTTGAGAAAAGGACGAGACAGACTTGGGAGAAAATTCTTTTCGAAGCTGCTCAATGGAAATTGCTTGAAACGATTGACCATTCGGGTCACGATCCGGGGATTGGGCAATACGCCTGGCGTGGATATCATATACTTCAACCGTATTCAGGTTAAATGATCGTTGAACCATTTCAATATGTTGGAACAAGTCTTTAGCTTTTGCGGGTTCCAGGAGATTTCTTGTATTGATCTGATGCGCTGCTCTTTCCAGATAAAACGCATTGCTGTTTTCCATGATTCCGTAAATCTGCCTTCCGACATGAAGTGAGTTTTCAAGGGCCTGCTCAACCGGAACACTAAACCAGAAATCAATACTGGTGGTAATAAAACCCATGGAGAAGAAAAACATCACACCCGCCGGAATCAGGGTCAGAGATACAAATGCAATGACCAGTCGGGTTCGAAGCTTTGATCCCATCACCTTTCGTCTTCGGTCATACAGCAATTTTACCAGGTTGCGAAAAACTAAAAAAATCATTAGAATCAATAGCAGCAAATTGATGTTCGTCATCGTAAACATCAAAATGGTATTGGAAATGGGAAAATTGGCCCCGAAATGGATGAGCTTGTTCTGAATGTATGTCATCAACGCAACAACAATAATAATGGTTGCGATAATGATCATTTCCCGCCTTCGTCGTTTTCGGTCTGCAGCGGAGATAAAGGAAGAAGCGGTTTTGAAGCGGTTTGGGTTCATGTTTTGGATTTTACTTCCACTGAATTGATTTTGCAATGACAGAAAGTTCCAGAAGAGACTTGCTGTAAACCGGATAGGGGGGCGACCGAATCAATGTCCAGTCAAAAAATTCCTGTAACACCGGCAATTCGGTGCCTGAAGGCCGGATCCGTTTTATTTTCGCTTCACCTTTACGCCTACGAAGAAAAAGGGGGAACAGAAACAGCTTCTGCTGCATTGGGCGTTGCAGAGCATGGGGTAATCAAAACGCTGGTGATGGAGGAAGATTCCCGAAATCTATTTATTGTGCTGATGCACGGGGATAAACAGGTTTCCGCCAAGGCTCTGGCCAGGCGACTGGGGGTAAAAACGGTTCAGCCCTGTACACCGCAGAAAGCAGAAAAAACTACTGGATATACCGTGGGCGGCATATCTCCTTTTGGTACCCGGCTGTCCCTTCCGGTTTATATGGAAGCCTCCATAGCAGAATTATCGGAAATTTACATCAATGCCGGCAAAAGAGGGCTTCTTTTTTCCATTAAACCCTATGATCTGATCCGGATACTGCATCCTGTTCTTGTTACTGTCGCCATCTGACAGAAAAGGATAGTCGCTATCGCTTTTTGGGGTATGAAAAGAAAAAAGCATGACGGCCCCGAAAATACATATTTGTCACTTTAAACCAAATAGTTCTGACAATTATGTATTTTATTCAATATGGGCATCCTTCATTTTCTTGTTGACACTTTCTGAGTGTATCCTTTATTTTCAGGCCATCAGTTTTATATATTTTGCCGGTCTTGATCGTCGTTCTATCCAGATCATTATGACCTTTAGAAAAGGGGGGTTAAGGGAGTGAAAGTCCCCCCGCCCCTTGCGGGAGGGGGTTAGGGGGTGGGGTAAGGTGGGGAATCGTTGTCCGTTAATGGTGTTGTTTATGGCATAATTATTGCTTTTACAAAAATACTTTTAAACCACGAAACACACGAAAAAGATGTTTTGCGCGCCTTTACGCCTTAGTCTGAGAAACGCTCTTGCAGCCGACGCTCTTGTGTCGGCTACAAGGGCATCGGCTACCAGTTTTATATATTTGGGTCATTCATGGGTGCGGCTTTGATATAATACTTTTTCCGCATGTCTTACAGGAGAAAAACAGCATGTGTCGTTTATTTGCTATAACCAGCGATGAACCCCTTTCGCCAATGGTTGCCTTTGAAGCGCTTGATGTCATGCGCGAAGGACACGACGGTTCCGGCGTGGGATTGTTCCTTCGGGACCTTGGCGGCCCGTTTGAAGATATGAAGGATGCGCCGATTCTGTCCGGCATTTTTACAGAAAACGGACTGAAACGCTTAGATACGTTTATGATGAATTTGGGATTCATGACCAAATACAAATTGCCGATAAAGGTATCCAAAACGCCGCCTTCAGGTGTTCCCAAGCGGGATATCTATCTGATCCGGGCCTATGAATACCCGGAGGAATGGGATGGTCTCAGCCAACCGGAGCTTTATGACCGTCTGGTGAATATCCGCCTTCAGCTCCGGGAAATGGGCAAAGCCGAAGGCGATATGATGGTGTTTTCCTTCTGGCCGGATGTAATCATGATCAAGGAGATTGGCGAGCCGCTCAAGGTCGCACAGCACCTGAAGCTGGATCGAAAAGACATCAAGGCAAGGGTCATGATGGCGCAGGGGCGCCAGAACACCAACTACGCCATTAATCTTTATGCCTGTCATCCGTTTTTCCTTCAGGGGTTTTCAACCATGACCAATGGTGAAAACACTGCGTTTATTCCAATCAGGGACTACCTTCAGTCCCGGGGAATTCCCGGCTATACTGGGTATCAGTCTGATTCCGAAGTCTTTACCCATATTCTGCATTATACGCTGGAGAGGCTGGGGCTGGGAATTGAGGCATACAAACATATCATCACGCCGCTTCAGGATGAAGACATTGCCGTTCACCCAAATGCAGGACTGCTTCAGCACCTCAAGCAGTCCTGCAGACGACTGATCATTGACGGGCCAAATTGCGTCATCGGATGCCTTCCTGATCACAGCCTGTTCATGGTTCAGGATCGCAAAAAACTCCGTCCTGGCGTGGTGGGCGGAAGGCCCGGAAGATATGCCTTTTCCTCTGAAATCTGCGGGCTGGACGCCGCCATTCCGGATCGTGATAAAACCCTGGATTTTCAGCCAATGCATTTGGATACGGCCATTGTTGGCCCGAATCGTCAGGAGGTTGCGGTATGCCGTCAAACATCCCCATTACCCCTTCCACACTAAGCGTCAAGGATCTTCCCTGGCAGATCGACTGGAATAAAGGGAAATGCACGCTTTGCGGACAGTGTACGGCAGTGTGCCCGGTTCAAGCCATTGAACTGGGGGTGTTCCGTAAAAGATGTATTAATCTGTCGCCGGGATTCGCCACACCACCCGAAAATACGATGCAGCTTTATTACGGCATCCGCCAGAAAACAGATACTGCTTACAGTTGTGTGGGATGCGCCGTATGCAACCTGGTCTGCCCGAATGGAGCCATAAGCCCCTGCCGAAGTGATGAGACCGATAAACTTGTTTTTCACCGGGACCGCGGGGGCCTACCGAGAAGCCGGGGAGGCCGCAGAAATGTGCCAGGAACGGTCCTGGATCAGATCAAGTTCATCCGTATCTCCATGCTGACAGATCCGGCGCTTGACGCAGGAAGACACGAATTTGAAATTCGAACCCTTCTGGGACGCGTACTTCCGCCGGAGGAGAATCTGAAATTTATCCGGCAAAACGGTTGGATTCCGCCCGTTCGGGAAATCTACCCCCTGATGATCGGCGGCATGTCGTTCGGAGCCTTGTCCCCCAACATGTGGGAAGGCATTCAACTTGGCGTGGCCTACCTGAACGAAGAGCTGGGAATGCCGGTACGAGTCTGCACCGGCGAAGGAGGTTGCCCGCCGCGGTTGTTGCGGTCCCGGTTTTTGAAATATGTGATTCTTCAGATCGCCAGCGGGTATTTTGGCTGGGATGAAATCATTCACGCACTTCCTGAAATGAAGGAAGATCCCTGCGCTATCGAAATCAAATATGGCCAGGGTGCCAAACCAGGAGACGGCGGGCTGCTGATGTGGTACAAGGTCAACCGCCTCATTGCCGCGATCCGCGGGGTTCCGGCCGGTGTCAGCCTTCCAAGCCCGCCCACACATCAGACCCAGTATTCCATTGAGGAATCCGTGGCCAAGATGATTCAGTCCATGTCCATGGCCTGGGGATTCAGGGTTCCAGTATATCCTAAAATATCAGGGACATCCACGGCCCTTGCGGTTCTCAACAATCTTACCCGAAACCCGTTTGCCGGAGGCCTCGGCATAGATGGAGAGGACGGTGGAACCGGAGCTGCCTATAACGTTTCCATGAACCACATGGGCTATCCCATAGCCAGCAACATCCGGGATGCCTATCTGGGACTGGTGACTGCAGGTATGCAAAACGAAATTCCGCTCATTGCCGGAGGCGGCATAGGCAAAAGCGGCAATATAGCGGCCAATGCGGCAGCCCTTATCATGCTGGGCGCCAGCGGTATTCAGATCGGAAAATACATAATGCAGGCTGCAGCAGGGTGTCTGGGATCTGAAACGGATCGCTGTAATATCTGCAACATTGGCCGGTGTCCCAAGGGAATCACATCGCAGGACCCCAGGCTGTATCGCCGGCTGGATCCGCAGCAAGTCGCGCAGCGGGTGGTGGATGTTTTTCTTGCCTTTGACATGGAACTTAAAAAGATTATAGCGCCTCTGGGCCGCTCAACTTCCCTTCCAATCGGCATGTCTGATGCCCTGGGAATCAACGATTACCATATCAGCAAACGGCTGAGCATCAATTATGTGGTTTAGGTGACGGAGCAAAATGTCAATGAATGACAATGCAATTACCATTTCAGGAAAAACGGACGGGAATCGTCTGAATTCCAGAATCCTGGAAGAGCGGATTCAGGAAGCAGTCGCCAGCGGATACCGGCATCTTACAGTCCAGGCATTCGGACAGCACGGCATCGGCGGCAGACTCTGGCGGGCTGGAAATGATCCAGTCCATGTAAAAGTGGAAGGCCATTCCGGACAACGGCTGGGATCTCTGGGATTTCCGAACACCGAAATCGAAGTTGACGGGCCGGTTTCAGACGATGTGGGCTGGCTGAATGCCGGAGCCAGGATTGTTGTCCATGGTCATGCGGGAAACGGCGCATGTAACGCCATGGCCCAGGGCAAGGTATTTATCGAAGGCAATATCGGATCACGCGGCATGACCATGACCAAGCAGAATCCGCGTTTTGCTCCTCCTGAACTCTGGGTTCTGGGATCTGTCGGAGATTATTTTGGGGAGTTCATGGCCGGCGGAATTGCCGTCATCTGTGGCGTCAACCCCCAGGATACCGACAATATTCTGGGGCACCGGCCCCTGGTCGGCATGGTGGGCGGCAAAGTGTTTTTTCGTGGTCCGCATCGGGGGTTCAGCCAGTCAGATGCCAGAATATTGCCCATCGAACCGCCCGACTGGGAGTGGCTCACGTTGAACCTGAAGCTGTTCCTTGGCGGAATCGGCAGGCCTGAGTTGCTTGCAGAGCTGGTAAATGTTGACGCTCTTGCGCCGACTAAATGGCAACTGATTGTCGCCCGGACTCCCAAAGAGAAAACTGCAAGGCAGCGACGATCTATTATGTCATTTCGAGCAGATGTCTGGGACAAGGAATTGGGAATTGGGGGCCTGATCGGTGATCTGGTAAGCTTTGACCGAAGTCCTGTTCCGCTGATTCCTGTTGGTGACCTGCGGCGCTATGTGCCGATGTGGGAAAACCGCAAGTACAAGGCTCCCTGTGAAGCCCAGTGTCCGACCGGTATTCCTGTTCATGACAGGTGGCATCTGGTCCGGGAAGGACGTATGGATGAGGCCGTCAATCTGGCGCTGAGTTATACCCCGTTTCCGGCAACCGTATGCGGGTATCTCTGTCCGAACCTCTGCATGCAGGCTTGTACGCGGCAGACCGAGCAAATGTCGCCCGTGGATATTACCCATTTGGGAAAGGCCAGCATCTCCGCCAGCCTTCCGCAGCTTCCGGAAATCAGCGGTAAGTGGCGGGGGCTTCCAGCCCCTGTGACGATCGGAATTATCGGTGCCGGTCCTGCGGGATTATCCGTTGCCTGGCGATTGCGGCTGAAAGGGCATGCGGTTACCGTGTTTGACACTGCGGGGGCGATTGGCGGAAAAATCGCATCTGTTATTCCCGGAAGCCGGATTCCTGAAGCCGTGATCAAAACGGAGCTGGAACGTATTCAAAAGGTCATCCCCCACATTCATCTTCAGCAGCAGTTGGATAGAAAAGATTTTGAAAGACTTCAAACGGATTACGATTTTCTGGTGATTGCGGTTGGCGCACAAAAACCGCGGACACTTCCGGTTCCGGGCAAGGAACTGGCCATGACAGCCTTGGATTTTCTGAAACTGTCCAAGGCCGAAAATATCCTTCCCGGAAAACGGGTGGTAATCATCGGCGCCGGAAATGTGGGATGCGATGTGGCGACAGAAGCCAGACGGCTGGGCGCAGACACCATTACACTTATAGATGTTCAGGAACCTGCATCCTTTGGCAAGGAAAGAAGGGATGCTGAGGCCGCAGGGGCCATCTTCCGGTGGCCATGCTTCACCCGCGAAATCACTTCCGAAGGCGTTATCCTGTCAACCGGTGAAACCATTCCGGCGGATAAAGTGGTCATCTCGATCGGGGATGCGCCTGATCTTGATTTTCTTTCCGGTGAGGTGGCGACGAATAAGGGTTTTGTTCAAGTGAACGCCCATTATCAAACCTCGATTCCCACAGTTTTCGCCATTGGAGACGCTGTTAAACCAGGGCTTCTGACCGATGCTATCGGATCGGGCGGAAAGGCGGCTTCTGCGATCCTGAATATTATTGAAGGACAGCCTCTGGAGAGCGACCTTCGCCCCATGATCGAAGCCAAACGCGTGTCTCTGGAGTATTTCGATCCACGGATTGCCAAATTTGAGGATGTTGACAACTGCGGATCACAGTGTTCTTCTTGTGGAGCCTGCCGGGATTGCGGCATCTGCGTGGTTGTCTGTCCACAGGCAGCAATCCGCCGATTGGAGATAATTCCAGCCGGCTACGAATACCGGGTGGATGAAAACCTGTGCATTGGATGTGGATTTTGCGCCGGCGCCTGTCCCTGCGGTGTGTGGAATCTTGTTGAAAACCGGCCCATGGAATGATACAAGCCTTGGTATGAAAAAAGCGATATTGGCATTGGAAGACGGACGGACATTTGACTGTCACTGTTTTACCGGGTCTGGCGAGGCAGGCGGTGAGGCCGTATTTAACACCAGCATGACCGGATATCAGGAAGTCCTGACCGACCCATCATATCGGGGTCAGGTGGTGACCATGACCTATCCGCTGATCGGCAATTACGGGGTCAATCTTGAGGATGTCGAATCCGATCGAATACAGGTCGCGGCATTTGTGGTCCGGGAATATCAACATTTCCACAGCAATCACCGTTCCACTGGCTCGTTGTCCGATTATCTGAAAACACAAGGTGTTATAGGGATTGATGGACTGGATACCAGGGCGCTGACCCTTCATCTGAGAAATTCAGGCGCCATGCGGGTATTTATCTCCACCGAAGATATTGATCCGCTCTCCTGTGTGGAAAAAGCCAGGCAGGTTCCCAGCATGGCCGGTCAGGATCTGGCCTCCGTGGTTTCCACCAGACTGCCTTACCGATGGATGAACAATGAAATTCTTCCCATCGACCGAACGGAATATTTAGATCCGGCGATGGCTCTGACCTCAAAAATCTGGAAGCACCGGGGCGGCCTGCGTAGCGTTGTTGCGCTTGATTTCGGGATTAAAACCAATATCCTGAGATGTCTTGAACAATGCAGATGCGAAGTGATTGTTGTTCCCGCTGCAACGACTGCTGACACAATCCGCGCCATGGCTCCGGACGGAATATTTTTATCAAATGGCCCAGGGGACCCCGAACCCGTTGATTATGCAGTGCAAACGGTTCGATCGCTTCTGGGATTCCGGCCCATATTCGGCATCTGCCTTGGAATCCAGATTCTTGGACTTGCCATGGGTGGAAAAACCTACAAGCTGAAATTCGGTCATCGTGGAGCGAACCAGCCGGTCAAGAATTTGAAAACCGGCCGCATCGAAATCACCTCCCAAAATCATGGATTTGCAGTTGACATCGCCACGCTGAGTACAGATGATGTCGAAATCACCCACGTCAACCTCAACGACAAGACTCTGGAAGGATTCCGACATCGAACACTGCCTGTTTTCGCCGTTCAATATCACCCGGAAGCTTCTCCAGGCCCGCAGGACGCGCAGTATCTTTTTAATGAATTCACCCAGTTGATAGATGGCTGACCAATAAATATGCCCAAACGCACAGACATTCATAAAATCCTGATCATCGGCGCAGGTCCCATCATCATTAGCCAGGGCTGTGAATTTGATTATTCCGGCGCCCAGGCATGCAAGGCATTGAAGGAAGAAGGTTATGAAGTGGTGCTGATCAACAGCAATCCCGCCACCATCATGACCGATCCTGACATGGCAGACCGAACATACATCGAACCCATTACGCCGGAGACCGTCGCCAAGATTATTGAACGGGAGCGGCCCTGCGCCATATTGCCTACGCTTGGCGGGCAGACCGGTCTGAACACCGCTATCCAGGTGGCCGAGATGGGAATTCTGGAAAAATACGGCGTTGAGATGATTGGGGCCACCATTCCATCCATTCAAAAGGCCGAGGATCGGGACTTATTTCGAAAGGCCATGAACAAAATCGGACTTCGCATTCCCTTAAGCGGTATTGCCGTGAACATGGAACAGTGCCGAGCCATTGTCGATGAGATAGGATTTCCGATCATCATCCGGCCCAGCTTTACCCTGGGCGGAACCGGCGGTGGGGTGGCCTATAACGCGGAAGACCTGGATATCATTGCCAGGGCAGGGCTTGACGCAAGCATGATTACTCAGGTAATGCTTGAGGAATCGGTTCTGGGATGGAAAGAATATGAGCTTGAGGTCATGCGGGATCGTAACGACAATGTGGTGATCATCTGTTCCATTGAAAACATGGATCCCATGGGGGTTCATACCGGAGACAGCATCACTGTAGCGCCTGCCCAGACCCTGACCGATAAAGAATATCAACTGATGCGAAACGCCGCCATTGCCATCATTCGTGAAATCGGCGTGGATACCGGCGGATCCAATGTTCAGTTTGCAGTTCATCCTGATACCGGCGAGATGATCGTGGTGGAGATGAATCCCAGGGTATCCCGCAGCTCCGCCCTGGCTTCCAAGGCGACTGGGTATCCCATTGCCAAAATTGCAGCCAAGCTGGCCGTGGGCTATACGCTGGATGAAATCACCAATGATATCACCGGTGAGACGATGGCATCGTTTGAGCCAACCATTGATTATTGCGTAGTCAAAATTCCAAGATGGACTTTCGAGAAATTCCCGGAAACCCGGGATTATCTGACAACGGCCATGAAATCCGTAGGCGAGGTCATGTCCATTGGCAGAACCTTTAAGGAAGCCCTGCAGAAAGGCGTTCGCTCCCTTGAGATTGGCCGCTATGGTCTGGGCGGGGATGGGAAAGACCCTGCCACGCCGCCGACAAGAGGCGAGATCGAACAACGTCTGGCAACCCCAAATTCTCAGCGGATATTTTACCTTCGCCATGCCTTGCTGGACGGCATGAGCATTGAGGCCATCTACGATCTTACCCGGATCGACCCATGGTTTCTGGATCAGATCCGACAGATCGTGCTTATGGAACAGAAGATTGCAACTGCAGGAAAAGACATCTCAGCAGCTCTTCTCAAACATGCCAAATCAACGGGATTTTCCGATATTCAAATAGCCAGCCTTACCGGGTTAAACGAACAGGCAGTCAGAAAGCTGCGCACAGAACTGGGGATACTGCCCGTCTATAAGCTGGTGGACACATGCGCCGCTGAGTTTAAGGCAGCCACCCCCTATTATTATTCCACTTACGAAACCGAAAATGAAGCCAGAGTGTCGGACCGGAAAAAAGTCATGATTCTGGGTGGAGGGCCCAACCGGATTGGTCAGGGAATAGAGTTCGACTACTGCTGCGTCCACGCCTCATTCGCTCTTCGGGAAGAAGGGATTGAAAGTATCATGGTGAACAGCAATCCCGAAACCGTCAGCACGGATTACGACACATCAGACAAACTCTATTTCGAACCGCTTACCCGCGAGGATGTGCTTCACATCGTGGAAACGGAAAAGCCATTCGGCGTGATTGTTCAGTTTGGAGGGCAGACCCCGCTAAACCTGTCCACTCCCCTTTTTCTGGCGGGCGTGCCCATTTTGGGTACCCAGCCCGAAAGCATAGATCGGGCGGAAGATCGGAAACTCTTCCAGGCCATGCTCCATAAGCTGGGTTTGGTTCAGCCGGAGAACGGAACCGCAAGTTCCGTGGCCGAAGCCGCTATGGTTGCGGAAACCATCGGATATCCTGTCGTTGTCCGGCCTTCTTATGTTCTGGGCGGAAGGGCCATGAAGATTGTCTATGACCCCAAAGAGCTGGAGATGTCCTTGCTTACGGCCATCGCTGCATCGCCAGACCATCCGGTGCTGATTGATAAATTTCTGGAAGATGCCATTGAAGTGGATGTGGATGCCATTTCTGACGGAAACGCCACCATTATCGGCGGAATCATGGAGCATATTGAGGAGGCTGGCATTCATTCCGGAGATTCCGCCTGCGTGTTGCCACCCTATAGCCTGAAACCGGAGATTATTGAAGAAATCACCCGGGCCACAAAGGCCATGGCCGCCGAGCTGAATGTGATCGGGCTTATGAATGTTCAGTATGCTGTCAAAAATGACCAACTTTTTGTTCTGGAAGTCAATCCAAGAGCATCCAGAACCATTCCGTTTGTCAGCAAGGCCACAGGCGTTCCCCTTGCAAAGCTGGCAACCAAAATCATGCTTGGCAAAACCCTGAAAGAGCTTGGGTTGATTACAGAAAAAGTTCCATCCCACATATCGGTCAAGGAGGCGGTCATGCCGTTTAACCGGTTTCCGGATGTGGATACCCTGCTTGGCCCGGAGATGAAATCCACCGGTGAAGTCATGGGCATTGATGAAGATTTGGGATCTGCCTATGCCAAAGCCCAGCTTGGCGCAGGCCAGTATTTGCCTCTTGACGGTACGGTCTTTATCAGCGTCAAGGATCGGGATAAACCCGGCGCGTTGATTGTGGCCAGACAGCTTTATGAGATCGGATTCACCCTGATAACCACGTGCGGAACCGGGGCTTATTTTGAAAACAACAACATTCCAAGCCGGATGGTCAACAAGGTGTCGGCAGGCAGGCCCCACGTTGTGGATGCCATCATGAACCGGGAAATTCAACTCATCATCAATACCGGATTCGGCAATGAAACCAAACGCGACGGCTACCACTTAAGGCGCGCCGCCATCAAATACAACATTCCCTATACGACGACCCTGGCCGGTGCCATTGCCATGGGAAAGGCCATTGTCGCTATGAAACAAAAGGATCTTTCGGTAAAATCCCTTCAGGAATATTGACGGCTTTGTAAAAAGTCCGGAGGCTGCGTTACGCTGCATCCTTCGTCATTGCGGCGTACTGGCCGTACGCCTCACTCCTCAGGATTTGCGCGCCTTGCCTGCGAACTTTTCACAAAGCCGTCTGAATTTTGATTTTTTATGAGATCAGGAATGTTGAAAGATAAGAAAAAAATAATGAATGATACGTCCTGTTTTGAATTTGGTTCCGATGAAGACAAGCCTCGTGAAGCCTGCGGTTTGTTCGGTATTCACGGCCATCCGGATTCGGCCAGACTTACTTATTTTGGGCTCTATGCGCTTCAGCACCGGGGTCAGGAGAGCGCTGGGATCGCTGTGATCCAAAACCAGCAGATTGTTGCTCACAAGGGAATGGGACTGGTTTCGGATGTTTTTAAGAAACCATGCCTGGAACTTCTGGACGGCCCCAGCGCAATTGGCCATGTGCGGTATTCAACCACCGGAAGCTCCAATATAACCAATGCTCAGCCATTTGTCGTTCATCACCGTCAGAGGTCTTATGCTGTTGCTCACAACGGAAATCTGGTGAATGCGCATGTTTTGAAAAACGAGCTGGAAGAATCGGGCTCTATTTTTCAAACCACGACGGACAGCGAGGTTTTTCTTCATCTCTTTGTCAAAAATCTTCGAATGGGATTTGAGAAGGCGTTGATCGAAGCAGTTTCCCGCATCAAGGGGGCGTTTTCCCTGGTCGTTATGACAAACAAGGGCGAGATCATTGGCATCAAAGACCCTAATGGATTCAGGCCCCTTTGTCTGGGTCGGCTAAACGGCCATTATGTGCTGGCCTCAGAAACCTGCGCGCTGGATCTGGTGGAGGCTGAGTTCGTCCGGGAACTTAACCCTGGGGAAATCATCATCATCAGAAATGATGGTATTCAAAGCCTGCAAACGCCGGCCGCTGCCTGCCGGTCCTTTTGCATATTTGAATTTATCTATTTCGCCAGGCCGGACAGCACCATTTTCGGCAAGAACGTCTATCTCACCCGAAAGGCCCATGGCCGTCAACTGGCGCGTGAGGCTCCGGTTCAGGCCGACCTGATCATGCCGTTTCCGGATTCCGGAACTTATGCGGCCCTGGGATATTCCGAAGCGTCCGGCATACCCTTTGAAATGGGAATGATCCGTAACCATTATGTGGGACGGACATTTATTCAGCCGACCCAGAGCATGAGGGATTTTGGCGTTCGCGTTAAGCTCAACCCCGTCAAGGAACTCCTCAAGGGTAAGGACATTGTTATCATTGAAGACTCCATCATTCGTGGCACCACGGTTCGAACCCGTGTCAAGGCTCTTAGGGAACTTGGGGTCAACCGGGTTCACCTTAGGGTCAGTGGTCCCGCCCACCGTTTTCCCTGTCATTATGGCATTGATTTTTCAACCAAGGGAGAGCTGATTGCATCCCGAATGGGAGTTAATCAGCTCAGGGATTTTCTGGGACTCGATTCGCTGCACTATCTGAGTCTGGAAGGCCTTCTGGCGGCAACCGGCATTGAAAACCCCGAGGATTGTTTTTGCAAGGCATGTTTTGATGGGTGTTATCCGGTTGAATTCGATGAAAATCTCACCAAGGATTGTCTGGAGTAGGGCTGATGGAATGGACAATCGCGGAATAGACAATTTTGAACTTGCGTAAAGCCTGATCTTGTGTTAATCCTCCAAAAATTATGCCTGATATGAGAAGTATAAAAAATATCTGGTTGACATAGTTATATAGCCAAAAGATATCTTGGTCAGAAAAAGATTTTGGGAAAGCAGCAGGGAGGGGATAGAATTTTTTCCGTATATCCCCGACCAATAACGCACCCAAGAGCTTTTTCTTAAAGTCTATTCCATGCGGTTGGCGTGGGCATCCTTTGCAACACATTAAATAAACGGATAACATTAAAGGAGGGGTATTTTTTATGAAAACTTTGATCGGTGGTGCAGTAGCTGCAGTATTGGGACTTATTGGTGTTTCTATTTGGTTTAGGGAATTCTTACAGATTCTGGCCGGCGTACTTCCTATCATGCTGCTTCTGGGCGGCGGTTTGGCGCTTTATCTGGGATTTGATGAGTTGAAGGATACCTGGAAAAAAGACGACAAACCGGCATCATTTCCTGCTGCTGATAGCGCAGATAAATACAAACAGGAAATTGATGATCTTAAAAAAGAAATTGAAACTTTAAAGTCCGACAAGGCCTGATTTCTCACGTTCAGTTTCGCAAAAAAACAGTCGGCTTTTCCCGACAGCATTCGATATTTGCTGTTTCCTGCGAGAATCAATGGAGTATTGGCTTCCGTCAATACTCCATTTCCTTATTTATTCTGAAGAATTGCCGAAGTGGCCAGTTTATCGGCCCTTTCGTTGCCTTCCATTCCCGAGTGGCCCTTTACTTTGATAAATATCAGTTTTTTGAATCTTTTCATCAACATGCGGATATCGCTGACGAGTTCCGTATTTTTTTTTGCTCTCCATCCCAGTGTCAGAAGACCGTAGGCATAGCCGCTGTCCGTATATACCCTTACCGACAAATCGGGATTCTTTACTTCCAGAAGGCCGGTTCGAATGGCTTCAAGCTCGGCAATGTTGTTGGTGCCCAATCCGATACTGCGGGAGATTTCTTTTTCGTGTTCACGATAGCGAAGCAAAACCCCGATTCCCGACGGCCCGGGGTTTCCCGATGATGCACCGTCCGCATAGATTTGGATACAATCAGGGTCATCTGCTTCTGGCGTACTACTTGGTGGGCAGATATTCTTGCGGATTTTTCCGGGTTTCCGGCTGGTTTTTACGGAGGTTTCCCCAGGTTTTGCGTCCAGGGGCAGAAGGTCTGTTTCGCGGACCCGGTACTCATAGTCCTGTTCCTTTTGATACTTGATCAGAACTTTGCCGTTATTGATCTGGATTTTCCCACCCGAATCGACCGCCACCCAGACCTTGTTCTGCTTGAACCGCATTCGTATCCAGCCTGAATCATCTGTTGTCATCGTCATTCCCCCCATCGCTTTAATAAACTTCAGAATATTTTTTCTGGTTGTTTCCGTCAAGGCTTTTATTGTCATGCGGTTTTTGGAAAATATGGGCATTGTGAAATGCAGCGAAAACCAGTACAATTGTAGGGGACTTCTATGAAATATTCTACAGGTTTTTGATATATTTTTTGTGGAAAATATGAGATGAAAAAGATGTATGACCATTCTGCGCCGGTTTTCAGCCCGGCTTCACCAAATGTCCATGAATATCCCCTTGCCGAAGGCTGGGTAGTCATGGCAGGAAAAACCGACCTGGATAACGACTTGCTGAGTCTGAAAACAGCCGGTCCCAATGACTGGTGGTTTCATGTTCGCGGTATGCCGGGAAGTCATGTTCTTCTTATCGGAAACCAGAGCGAAGAGCCAAGCGCGGAGTTGCTTCGCCAGGCGGCCGCCATTGCAGCCTATCACAGCAAGGCCAGGGATGGCGGAACGGTTTCAGTTTCTGCAACCCTGGCTAAGTATGTTTCCAAACCTCGCGGAGCCAAACCGGGAACTGTCACTATTCGAAAAGAAATCGTAATAAAAGTCCGCCCTGGTATTCCGAAACCGCTATCATGACCGATATTCTTCTGATTCAGCCGCCTGTCAGAGATTTTTACGCAACAGCCAAGCGCTCGCTTCCATTAGGTCTGGCCTGTATAGCCGCTTCGCTGATCAAGCACGGGTTTTCCGTGGAGATTTTGGACGGCCTTGCCACATCCAAATCCCGAAATATTCCGCTTCCAGAGGAGATGAGCTATCTTTCCGAGTTTTATGGAAGTTCTGACATTTCCCCTTTCGCCTTGTTTCATCAGTATAAACATTTTGGCTACAGTTTTGAACATATTGGAAAAGAGGCCAAGGCCTCGGGTGCGTTTTTAATCGGCATTTCTTCCCTGTTTACCGCTTACAGCTCCGAAGCGCTTCAGACAGCAAGGACTGTCAAGGCTTTTCATCCAACCTGTAAAATCGTCATCGGAGGGCATCATCCAACTGCTCTGCCGGAAGCGGTAATGGCCTGTCCGGCTGTAGATTATGGGTTTCGCGGAGAAGGAGAAGTCTCTTTGCCAATTCTGGCATCCATCCTGAAAACAGACAATTCTCCATCAGATACCCTGCTGGCAACTGTGCCGGGTCTGATTTTCCGCAAATCCGATGCCTCCCTTCATGTCACTGAGACTGTCTGGATGATGGATCTAAACGATGCACCGCCTCCTGCAATGCACCTGGTTCGTTCGCAGTATTACAGGCGTGGAAAATCCGGCGCCTCGGTGATTGTCGCCAGCAGGGGGTGTCCCATGACCTGTACATACTGTTCTTTGGGGAAAAATTCCAAAACGCCGTATCGCAGGCAAAACCTTGACGTAGTGCTTCGTGAAATGGAGCAGGCCATTGATGTATATAATGCAGGTTTTATTGATTTTGAGGATGAAAATCTGTCGCTTGACCGGAACTGGTTTATGGCCCTGCTATCCGCAATCCAGACCCGATTTACGGAACCCAGACCGGAATTAAGGGCCATGAACGGCCTTTTCCCAGCCTCATTAGACAGGGATATGATCTTCGCCATGAAGGCGGCCGGTTTCAAAACCCTGAATCTGTCTTTGGGAACCATTTCCGCCGCCCAACTGAAGCGCTTTCACCGGCCTGATATGCAATCTGCTTATGAGAACGCTCTTGAGCTGGCTGAACGATGCGGGCTGAACGCTGTAAGCTACATCATTGTCGCCGCTCCGTTTCAGAATCCCATGGACGCTGTCGATGACCTCCTGTACCTGGCATCTCTGAGAACGCTTGCCGGGGTATCGGTATTTTACCCCTCTCCAGGCAGCGTGGATTATGATCTCTGCGGCCGACTCGGCATTCTGCCGATGCACCTGTCCCTGATGCGATCCAGCGCACTGCCTTTGTCTCACACCACATCCAGGATAGAATCCGTTACGCTGATGCGACTGGGAAGACTCTTGAATTTCATGAAATCCTTAACCGATCAGGACATTGATTTTGAGGCGGAGGCGGAATCAGCAGGAGATTCAGACAATGGTCTGACCTTGGAAAACCGCCAGGAGTCGGGCATCCGGCTTTTGCAGATGTTTTTAACAGACGGAAGAATCCGGGGAATCACCCCTGATGACAGGATATACGAACACAAAGTCTCCCTGGATTTGACCAGACGCTTCAGGGAAGGACTTTGCTCGATACGGATAAAAGGGGTTACCGGATAACCCGCTAATCAAAAAGTTTATGTGGCTTTGATGTTTGGGGTCAAGAAGTCTGCGGACAATCTTCTCGTTTACGCCGAGACGTATGGCAAGTTCCGTGCTGGACAGTCCTGCATCAAGCATGGCGTTGTTCAAGGCCGCTTTCGCGGAAAGAAGCGGATCAAGGGAAATAAAAGCATCACCGTGCGTATATGTGGATTCCGGTATGCGCTCACGACGCACGAGATAGCCCGCAATGGCTTCAGCAAGGCAATCATCGGCTTCGGCAGTGGCTTCCTCCCTGGTCTTTCCGTCGGTGGCTGCGCCGGGAAGATCAAGAAACTTAACAAGATAAAAGCCAGCTTCGTCATATATGACATTACAGGGATATCGGTAGATACTCATCGTAAATCCTTCTTCGTTAGATCCAAATCGGCAAGCATTGAAGCCAGAAGACCAGGGCCGATTTCTTTCTTACGGTCTTTAACGATGGTGTAAGGGCGACCAGCCGGTCGCCCCTACCACGAGGTAAAGAGTGGCATGGCTTCCTTTGCCACGAGAAGCATCCAATCTGCAAGAAAGCCCGCTTACTTTCGCCGCCGCCTTGATCTTTTTGATAAATTCAGCACAGTTCATAAAAACAATTTTCATGACATAACTGACCGATTGTCAAAACTAAAACTCACGTTATAATCAGAATTTATCAGTCTCAAGTATACTTTAAGACGCTACCAGCGGGCAATTGCCGCCGGCAAGCAATTTTCCATCGGAACAAAGCAGATGAGCAATACAAAAAATATAAGCATTTTTACCACCCCAGGCACCTGGATCGAAGGGGAATCTCTCCGTCAACTCGAAAGGGTTGCATGCTTTTCCGGCATGAAGAAAGTTGTTGGTTTTCCCGACCTGTTTCCGGGAAAAGGAATACCGATCGGGGTGTCCATGCTCACTGAAGGGGAGTTCTATCCACATCTGGTTGGATCGGATGTTGGCTGCGGTATAAGCCTGTTTGCTACCGAGCTAATATATCCAAAAGCCAAGCCTGAAAAATGGTTCAAGAAACTGAAAGGATTGGAGGAACCCTGGGATGGTGATGCTGCGACGTGGCTGGAAGAACGTTCCGCTCAGCCGATTTTTATTGAGGCGGTGGGGACCATAGGACACGGCAATCACTTTGCCGAGCTTGTTCGGATAGAAGAAATCAATGACGGTGAGATTTTCCGACAAATGCAACTTGATAAGGATGCGCTGTTTCTTATCGTTCACTCCGGTTCCCGGGGACTGGGTGAGTCACTTCTTCGCAGCCACACCGACCGCTTCAAAGCGGGCAGCCTGAAGATGGAAAGCGATGAGGCGTTTGTTTATCTTACCGGCCATAACCATGCTGTCCTGTGGGCGCGAGCAAATCGGGAATTGATAGCCCTTCGTTTTCTTGAACAACTGCACAGCGGCTACCAGAAGATTGTGGACTGCTGTCACAACTCCGTGACTCCTGTTGATAGTACTGTCCCCTGTCAATTTCTTCATAGAAAAGGGGCTGCACCCTCGGACTGTGGGGCGGTAATCATCCCCGGTTCGCGCGGGTCATATAGTTATCTGGTAGCGTCGATGGGCGACCAGGAACGCAATCTCTGGTCAGTAGCTCATGGAGCAGGACGCAAGTGGATTCGCTCGGAGTGCAAAGGGCGATTGCGGGACCGCTACCGATCCGATTCGCTTATCAGAACAAAGCTGGGAAGTTATGTAATCTGCGAAGACAAAGAGCTTCTATACGAAGAGGCTCCCCAGGCATACAAAGACATCCAAAGCGTGATAGGGGATATGGTTTCCTTTGGACTCGTTCGTGTAATAGCCACGTTTTCTCCGCTTGTGACCTATAAAGTGCGGGAACGATGAGCGAGATTCTGCTACAGATCACCTCAGGGCGCGGACCGGTGGAATGCGCATGGGTCGTGGCCCGCCTGGCCGATACCATTCTCGAAGATGCCTGGTTGGCGGGGCTTAAAGCCGAATTGATCGAGAAGGAAGATTGGAGCGAGAAAGGGACGCTTCTTTCTGCGCTTATCCATCTGACCGGAGAGGGTTGTGACACCTTTATCGCCGGATACGAGGGAACGGTGCAGTGGATCGGCAAGTCAGCCTTCAGGCACGGACATAAGCGAAAAAACTGGTTCGTAGGTGTCCGGCGCATAACGATTCCAAAATCCGAATCGTTTCACGACAGGGATGTTCGTATTGATACCATGCGAGCCTCCGGTCCTGGAGGACAGCATGTCAACACCACGGACTCGGCGGTTCGGGCAACTCATCTGCCTACCGGACTTGTCGCCATTGCGCGTAATGAAAGATCCCAGATGGCCAACCGCAAAATGGCGATGGAGCGGCTTGCGATTCTTGTGGCCCGTGACGAACAACGAAAACTGAACAAGGCCCGCCAGGCGCGATGGGATGCCCATAACGAATTGGTGCGCGGCAATCCGGTACGGGTGTATGCAGGACAGGAGTTCAAACTGGTACGACCGTTGGATTGAAAGTTGGGCATCCTTCATATTACAATAAAGTAGTTGACACTTTTTGCCGGGATCACGGTATTCCGGCATATATGTATCTCGCCATCTCGCCTGGGAGCGCCGCACCCCAGTGCGGCAATTGTGATGATATGCGCATGGCCGCACTGGGGTGCGGCACTCCCAACGCTTTTGCATTTCGACATTAAAGTGTCAACAAGGAAATGAAGGATGCCGTTTTTTTCATAGTATTCGTATGTTATTCGTATTAGTTACAGCACTCTTTTCACTGATAATAGATCATACAAAAAGTTGAACATAAAGTTAAAGCATTTCTATAGCGCAGGCCATTGATACACCGCCCCCGCCGCAGAGGGTGGCCAGACCCAGCGTGTCGCCGCGTTTTTTCATGGCATGAATCAGGGTAACCATGATTCTGGCGCCGGTGGCGCCCACGGGATGACCCAGTCCGATGCCCGAGCCATTGACGTTAGTAATCTCCCTGTTTAAATTCAGCTCTTTTTCGCAGCCGATATACTGGGACGCAAAGGCTTCGTTGACCTCAATCAGTTCAAAATCACCGATTTTATGTCCGCTTTTTTCAAGAAGGCTTCTAACTGCCGGAACCGGGGACAGACCCATGACCGCCGGATGGCAACCCCCTCTTGAGGTGGCTTTGATTCTGGCTATGGGGGCGAGTCCCAGCTCCCTGGCTTTTTCAGCCGACATGATGACCATGGCGGCGGATCCGTCATTGAGGCCACTGGAATTGCCGGCCGTGACCTTGCCGGTTTTGGGAATGAATCCGGGAGGCAGTTTCTGAAGTTGTTCAAGAGTAAGGCCCGGGCGGAAATGCTCGTCCTTGTCAAAAATAATCGGCGATTTTTTTCTTTGAGGAACTTCAACTGGAACAATTTCTTCCCTGAAAGAGCCGTCGAGCGTGGCCCGTTCTGCATTGTTGTGGCTTCTGAGCGCCACCTCATCCATTTCCTCGCGGCTGATGTTGTGAAGATGGGCCACAAATTCGGCGGTTTGCCCCATGATGTAGGGTTTTCCGGCAAAGAATTTAGCCGGGGCCTCTTCCAGATTCAGGGGAGCTGTAGCATCCAGGGGAAGAAGGTGAGAACCGCAATGCAGGGCGTGGATCATGGCATCGACAAATTGCTGATCCTGAAGCCGACATCCCCACCTGGCTCCCGGAACCGTGTAGGGAACGCCGGACATGTGTTCGACACCTCCGGCCAGGATGACATCGGCCATGCCGGCCTGAATCATGGCCATGCCAGAAACCACAGCTTCCATTCCGGAAATGCAGACCCGGTTGACAGTGGCGGCCGTCACCGTTTCCGGAATACCGGCCATCAGCGCCGCCACCCTTGTTATGTTCAGGGTATCGTGATGTTCCATACAACATCCATAACGCACATCATCAATCAGGGCAGGGTCGATATTCGCCCGTCTGATGGCCTCTTTCATGGTGATACTGGCCAGAATGGCGCCGTTCATATCTTTTAAGCTGTTGCCAAAAGCACCGATAGCGGTTCGGCATGCGGAAACAATGACTACATCCTTCATTCTTCTATCTCCTTGTGTGTTTAATAGTAAGTTGGCATTAACGGACTTTTATAGTGTTCATTGGACATTAATAATCGTTTCGGCCTTTTGTATCTATTTTGAGTTGGTTCCCAAGCTCATGCTTGGGAACCAACCCAAAATGCGCCATGCTCCTTGCATAATTTTTAAATTTTGTTTTTTTCGTGTGTTTCGTGGTTTCAAGTAATAATAAGCATTATTTGTATCATTCTTAAATTTGCTCGAACAATCACAACTAAAATCGAAAGGATTTCCCCCCTTTGAAAAAGGGGGGCCATGGGGGATTTAGGAGGCTATCCACCTGAAAAATCCCCCTCAATTCCTCTTTTCCAAAGGG
>CAIMCT010000342.1 GCA_903839535.1 uncultured Desulfobacteraceae bacterium | reverse complement strand
GGTCAAAATTGGCACCACGCAGGGCAAAAGAAAGCTGTTTTTCAAATTAAAAAAAGAAAAACAAAGTTTAATTGATCAGGGGTTTGATCCCAAGCCGAAACTCTTATCTGAAAAGCTGGGAGTATCCGAGCGGGAAGTTATTGATATGGATCAGCGCCTTGATGGATGGGATATTTCTCTGGATACTCCCATCAAAGAGGATTCTGACACGGATCGGATTGATTTTGTCAGTTCAGAAGCTGAATCTGCGGAAGATCAAATGGCTAAAAAAGAGATTGAAACACTTTTGCACAATAAGATTGACGATTTTAAAAAAACCATGTCTTCAAGAGAGCTTGAAATATTTGAACTGCGGATATACTCCGATTCACCGGTAACGCTCCAGGAAATCGGAGATAAATACAACATATCTCGAGAACGGGTTCGGCAGGTGGAAAAAAATATTATCAGGAAGATCAAAGAGTATTTTGAAAATGAGCTGCCAGATTTTGCATCCTACATTGAAGATGGGTTGTTAATATAACAATGATGTATTAATATAACAACTTTATGGGATTTGGATATCTTCAATGTTTCAGGCGATGCGTGATTTTTGAAGTCATGCGGGAGTGTTTATGAATTTGTGTCAGATTCCACTGGTCCTCTATGCAGGGGCCTTTTTGTTTTTATCGGGATGTACATCGTTGTTACATACAGTTTATCAGGATGTCCAGCCTTCCGAAGAGCAACATTTAGTGCTATTGAAAACCCAATCTGGTGACGAAAGCATTTATTTCTATTACACGGAAGCGCAATTGCAATGGGCGAAAGGAAATCTGGACAAGGCTACCAGTTTCCTTGAAAAGGCAATACGCAAAGACCCTGAATCCAACTATCTGAAAACCGAACTGGCCTTGCTTTATCTTCAGCAAAAAGACGAAGATAAAGCGTTGTCTGTTGTGAAATCAATTCTGGCAAAGACACCCGATGATGTGGATGCACTCGTCATTTTTGGCCGTATATCTCAAAGCCAGAATAAAATTGATGAAGCCGTGCGTGTTTATGAAAGTGTGATCAACAGGGATACAACGCAACAGAATATTTATTTGTTGTTAGGCGATCTGTACATGAATGCCGAAGACTGGTCAAATGCTTTACGGGTATATACGTTGTTGATTGAAAAGTTTCCAGAATCATATCCAGGTTATTTTTTTATGGGTAAAATTTATGTTCGCCAAGGTGATTTACCCCGTGCTGAAGCAGCATTTCAGAAAACGCTTGAAGTCGAGCCAGACCTTGAAGGACCATGGTTTGAACTCATTCAACTGTATCAACAACAGAACAGGCATGATCTCATCGAAACCGCCTATCAGGATATTCTGAAAGTGTCTCCGGGTGATATTCGTGCATTGATGGGTCTGGGAATTATTTACCGCAATCAGGAAAAGAATGATAAATCGCAGGCGATTTTCAGCCTGCTGGGGATGAAAAGTACAACAGACCAGAATGTGATCAAAAGCATTTTACAGTACTACATTGAGCAGAAGAAATATTTGGAAGCGGTTTTGATACTGGAAGGCATGCTAACCGCAGTGCCTGGCAGTTCCGAAATCCATTATGTGGCGGGTATTGCCTATGAAGGACTGGGAGATAGGGAAAAAGCCATTGATCAGTTTAAACAGATATCGCCATCAGCCAAGTTTTATCCGGGAGTGGTTGCACAGGTTTCTTTTTGGTACCAGGAGCAGGGAAAAATTTCTGAAGCCATAGACTTTATCCAGTCAGCCATCCAAAAAATTCCGGATAACCCTGATTTTTACCTGTACCTGGCTTCATTTTATGAAGAAACAGGGGATACGGATAAAGCACTGGAATCAATTCAGCGTGGACTGAATCTGGATTCAGAAAATGATCAGCTTTATTTTCGTCTTGGAGTAATTTTTGATAAAATGGGTCGTAAATCCGATTCCATAGATGCCATGAAAACAGCGCTCAGGATAGATCCTAAAAACCCCAGTGCGCTTAATTATCTTGGCTATACCTATGCGGATATAGGGCAAAATCTGGATGAGGCCGAGCAGTTAATTCGGCAGGCTTTAACCTATAAGCCGGATGATGGATATATTACCGACAGTCTCGGTTGGGTATATTATAAAAAGGGGCTTTATCGTGAAGCACTGGAATATCTTGGCAAAGCAGTAAAACTGATTCCGGATGATCCCACGATTCTGGAGCATATAGGAGATACATATCTGAAGCTCAACCATCTGCAGAAGGCATTGGATCATTATCGTCTCGCGCTAGAGAAAAAAGAAAACGAAAAAACCGATTTGCAGGAAAAAATCCGGGAACTCGAAACAAGGGGGCTTTAAACGCTATGCGTTACACTTCTTTTGCTTGGCTGTTTGCAACTGCCATACTGGTATCCGGATGCAGCATGCTGAGCCAAACCCCTTCTAAGATTATCAATCAGCCGGAATCACCGGAAGTTACCAGAATCTTATTGAATCTCAGTCAGATTAACGCAGATATATCGACATTCAAAGGTACAGGGAAGATCAAACTCTGGAAAAAAGACGGCACTCAGATAGTTCGATCAGCCTGGACAGGCGCTCAGCCGAATAAAATTCGGGTTGTGATACAGGGAATCACAGGATTTCCTGTGGCCAGCATGGCAGCCGATGGTAAACGGTTTTATATGCTATCATACGGTCAGGATAGTTTTTACCAGGCTGATGTTCAAGATCCCAGCCTGGAGAAAATAGTGTCTATCCCCGTGACTGCGGGAGACATCATCAAACTGATTTCCGGAGTCGTTCCGATTCGCAAATACCAGTCAAGCACATTGCTTCCGTGGCCATCTCAAAACGGTTATATATTATCTCTAATGGGAGAGAAAGGAATTGATGTAGAAAAGATATACCTGGATCAGACGCAAATGCGGGTTCAGCATATAGAGATGTTTACCCTTAAAGGACGACTGGCCTACCGTGTTGATTTTAATGGAGAAACCGAAGTTGAAGGCTTCATAGTTCCTGCCAGGCTCGTTTTCAATAATGATGACGGATCAGGTTTTCAACTGGATATGGATCAATTCTGGCCCAATACGCCTGTGTCTTCGGACATGTTTGTGATTACGCCGCATGGATAAGGAATATCATGACCCTGCCTTTTAAAGCAGTCGCCCTTGAAGCCCGCCTGAAATCCTGCCGAAATGTTATCACTCTTGGTGTCAAGCCAAATTTTTCCGACTACACCACAGCCGAGGCCGGGCTTATTCTTAATTCCCGAAAGGTCTACTATCCGTCGCCATTTTATGCCGATCTTCTTGATACCGCCGGCATTGCCACTTTTCCGAGTTACCATACATATAAATTTGTACAGGACAAGATCAAGCAGACCGCCCTTTTAAATATTTTGGGCATTCCCCATCCGCGGACCCGTGTATTTTACGGAAAACGTCAGATCGCCTCCATAACCCAGCATTTTCGTTTTCCCTTTATTGCCAAAATTCCCAGAGGTTCAGCCATGGGAAGGGGCGTTTTTCAAATTCAGACCCCAGAAGACATGGAGCGCTACACCCAGATCACATCCACAGCTTATATTCAGGAATATTTGCCTATAGATCGGGATATTCGTGTGGTTGTGATCGGGAATCGCGTGGTTCATGCTTACTGGCGGATTGCGCCTGCAGGTGATTTCCGTTCCAATGTGGCGGTTGGTGGGATTATCAAACTTGATCAGGTTCCCGGTTCTGCTCTGGAAATTGCCCTTCATACGGCTCTGAAATGCCGCTGGGATGATGTGGGAATCGACGTATGTTCATGCAATGGTCAGTACTATGTCATTGAAGCCAATATGAAATATGGCAAGGAAGGATTCCGGCAAGCCGGAATTGATTATTATCACCTGATGGAGTCAATGATAGAAAATGGTGAAATCTGAATCTGTTCCCCATATTGTTCAGCAGGCGTTAAATCAGCGGGAGATTGACTATCTCTGCCCGATTGGCGCATTCAGTCAACATGGAATTCGGCGTGTTTCAGACCTGCACGAAGACACCGATTTCCGTCAGCCGTTTTCGATTGATGGAGACCGGATTCTCCACTCGCTGGCTTATACCCGGTATATCGACAAAACTCAGGTTTTTTATCTGGTTCAGAATGATCACATCACTCACCGGGTGCTTCATGTGCAACTGGTCTCCAAAATTGCACGAACCATCGGCCGATTTATAGGCCTGAATGAAGACCTGATAGAAGCCATCTCACTGGGTCACGACATCGGCCATACGCCTTTTGGGCATGATGGTGAAACATATTTATCTGAAATCTGCTGTGCAAACGGAGTCGGTTCTTTTCTTCACAATCTTCAAAGCGTCCAGTTTCTGGATCGCGTTGAACGTAAGGGAAAGGGATGGAACCTCTGCCTTCAGACACTGGACGGCATTCTCTGCCATGATGGTGAAATTCATAATCAGCGGCTTGAGCCCTTGCGCGCCAAGACTTTTGAAACTCTTGAAAGTGAAATGGCTGCAAAACAAAATAATCCGGCCATTGGGCTGACACCCATGACACTTGAAGGGTGTGTGGTTCGCATGGCGGATACCGTCAGTTACATCGGCAGGGACATTGAAGATGCCATTCGCCTGAACATGATTCGGCGATCCGATCTTCCCCCCCAAAGCGTCAAGGTTCTGGGAAGCACCAATGGAACCATTGTCTATCGTCTGGTAATGGATATCATTCAAAACAGCTTTCAAAACACCTACACGGCCTTCAGCCCCGAAGTTTCAGATGCCCTTGAATCTTTAAAAGCTTTCAATCTCGAGCGCATCTATATGAGTCCTAAAATAAAAAGCCATACTGTTGTTATTCGAAATCTGTTTCACCTGTTGTTTGAACGGTATCTTCTCGATATTGAAAAAGAAAATCAAAACTCGGCTATTTTTTCAAGGTTCCTGAAGGATATGTCATTTGGCTATCTTAGCTGCCACCGTCCTGCTGAAATCGTACGGGATTTTATTGCAGGAATGACGGACCGATACTTTCTGGCCCAGTGCCCGGAAAATCTTAGGCCATCACCGCGACCTTTTTAGCTTTGATGGCGATAAATGCAGCAATGTCATTTTTAAAAAAGAAACAGGAAACACGAAAGAATACTTGGATAGTTTCTTTAACATTACACCTTGGCCTTTGGATAAATTATCTATTAAATCGTATAGCTATGGAAAATTGCCGATTATGGATAGGCCAATGATTTCATAAGATTTCTGACCTTTTGTTCAAAGTTCAATAACTGAAGTGGGATGAGGGTAAACAGAGAACAGAGTTGATTTTGCCCTTATTGTTGGATTTCAAATTACTCTGACTGCCATTTTCTGATTATTTTGGATCAATCATAAAATTTTCAATTTCGATGGACTAAGACGAATATATGGTAAAAGATCAAACGG
>CAIMCT010000341.1 GCA_903839535.1 uncultured Desulfobacteraceae bacterium | reverse complement strand
TGTTATCAACCATTTGAATAATGAGTCATGCGTTTTGGGATTGATTTCTTCACCTCGGCTCGAAGCAAGTTAGTAACGATGAAAATAACAGCAGCGAGTAATCTCGGATACAGCTCCGCCCCTTGGATTACATAGCCAATTCTGGGATAACTATATGATATTACATGCAGTTAATCAGTATTATGAGCGATCCGTCGGTTCAGTTGTGTTGTGTTGTTCGGGTCCAGCTCCTGAGTGAGCTGGGCAATTTCCTGCTTCAGCCGTTCGTATTCACTTTTCTTGCGCCGTAAAAACTGCACCTGCATAAGCGATTTTTCTTCGATCCCTTGCGGAGTCAGCATGTATGAGTATGCCGCCATTTTGCGGGAATTCTTGAATCGGGTGGTCTTGACATAGCCTTTCTTTATCAGCTCGGTCAGACAGTAATGCGTCTTTCCCAGACTAAGCCCCAAATAAGCGGCAAAATCCCGCTGGGTAAGGTGGCTGATTGAGGCGCTGATATGCTTCAGTAGCCGGGTACGAATATCATCTTCATCAAAATACTTGTTCATGGCACAAACTCTTAATATACAAAAACACTGCCGTCAAGAATAAAATGGAGCGTACGAAGGGTCGAATGGCTTGTGCCAACTCACGGGCACACTAGCGGGAGGATAACCATGGAGTCGTAATCCACATTCACCGGAGTCATGTAGAGGGCAGAATGTACAGAACAAATAGCGCTAAAGCAGATCGTTTTGCAGCAGGATTTGTTCGACCTGCGCCAGGAATTTCAGCAGAGGAAATGGCTCCAGTGGTTCGGAGAGCGAATGATGCTCATGCGATTGACCGTAAGGATGTAAGTGCCATTTTTCCCCTTCCAGGTCGATACCAAAAATTCGCCGCTCCCGTTCTATCAACGCCAGATACAGAGAACCACTGATTTCGCCAACAAAGGCCTGCACAAATAAATCGGTGCGAATATAGAGGCACAGCGACAATGTATGGTCAGTCTCTTGTCCAATCTGTATAGATTGGATAAACCAATATTGCCGAAAAGCTTTTTGAGCATCAGCGTGTAACTCGCTACAGGAATACAAATCACGCCTCGCGCAATACTGATAGTCTACGTTCTATGGTTTGAATTCCACTGATAGCTGTCTCCCAATCCATGGCATCGGTTTCGACTTCCCAACAATAATGTTTTTTTTCTACGACCCGTTGCGCCATGAACTGGCGAAAATCCAACCCATACTTGCATGAAAGTACCATATCTGCGCGGTGAAATTGCCCAAGCTTGCGCAGATACTCCGACTGCAAGAGCTGGCGAACTTTATCATCCAGAGTTTGCCCGCTGATGGGAGCTTCCTCCAGCCATTGCACAGTTTGGTCCAACAAAGCGATTTCACTCATCTTGACCTTCCTTGGAACGAAAACATGGTGGAAACACTTCTGTCCTCCGTGCGTTTCCTATCCATCTGACGATATCCTGAACATGTTCACTGGGAGCCAGGTCCGCGCGATTGCAAAAAAACACTCCCGGCACCAACGCCCCATCACAACAGTGATCGCCACTCCATTTCTTCACATTATCCGTAATCACATCCCCGACCGGCACCCCGCCAATGGCCGTCTGCCAGGAACCCCGATAGCCAATACAGTAACCGACAACCAAATCATGTGCCTTGCCGATCTGACCACCCGAGTATAACTCCTCGCTATCATGGACCTGGTTGATGACCCGTTCTCCCTTACCTTCAAGAGCCAAAAGCCTGCTCCGCAGATCGGCCTTTACCTGCCTGATTTCACCTGCTTCCAGAATACCCTTTCCTTCCCGTCCCTTCACATTCAGATACAGGCTGGTAAGCCCCACCGCATAAGCCCTGGTGCTTCCCCAGTCAACCCCCTCAAACAGTCCGTCCGAATGGATGCCATCCTTTAATACCATAAAACCCTGCTCCACCAACCATGAATTCAGATGAACCTCGCGCCTGAAGGGAGCAAAACCGTGGTCGGAGCAGATCAGCAGGGACGTATCGGCGGAGATACGGTCAAAAATGCCGCCGATGATTCTGTCCATTCGCCGGTAATAGGAGGCGATCACGTCTCCGTAATGGGCCGAAAGCTTTGAATCATAGAGGGGATGGTTGATATCAATGGCTCGCCAGAACATGTGCTGTATACGGTCAGTAGTGTCGAAAACACAGGCCAGGATATCTTCATCGATCCGGCAGGTTATTTCCCCAGCACTCAACTCAATCAACAGTGGCGCTGTGGCCTCTTTTTTACCCTTCAAAGATGCGGCGAATGGTCCTGGAATCTCGGTTTGGATAGAAGGTGACAGGTGATGGCCCTGATGAATCGGGTTTGAAGCGGTTGAGACAGGGATAATTCTGCCTTTCTTTTTTCCGTATGCTGCACTTGCATCAGATGTGAACAGAGTATAGAGGCCCAAGGTTCCCCTGATGTCCGGCACCCCCAGGCCCGCCATGATCCGGCCCTTTACCCGACCGGGAGGAAAAGCAACCGGCCATTTCAGGACTACGGCGGAAATCCCTTGTTCGGGTATCTTTCTTAAATTCGATCACCCC
>CAIMCT010000340.1 GCA_903839535.1 uncultured Desulfobacteraceae bacterium | reverse complement strand
GATTGGTTCAAATTCAATTGATGTGATGGATGTTGTCAAGATTACGGATATGTCGGGTTCTCTTCCTGACAGTGGTAGTGCTGTTACTGTCATGGCATGGGATAAAGACGGAAAGCAGCTAACAGCTGCGGAGTATGCCACGCTATTATCCATTTACAATCATGGAACCACCAGCATTCTGGGTGCGGATCTTGCGGCCAGATTTCCTGATGGCGCGCCTGCCGCCTATACTTTTTCAGTCGAATCTCCGAAAATGTTTATCACCAATGTCAATAACAGCATTGATGGCTCAGTTAAGGTGCCGATCATTTATTCCTATGGCTTGAGCAACTTCGTCTCAAACTCCATAGGCGCCCGAAATACCATTAAGGTTACGGATATGTCCGGTACCATTGTCAGCAGTGGCATTCCAATTGCCGTTACGGCTTGGGATGCATCCGGCAAGGCCATTCCCGAATCCATATCCGCTGTACCTTTGAAGCTGTACAGTCATGGTACAACCACCATTGCTGGGGCATCTCTTCCGGCCCGTTTCCAACCGGGTACGCCAATGACTTATGAGTTTACCATAGCCTCACCCATGCTGGTTGTTTCCAATGTAAAAAATAGCAGTGATGGAACGCTGAATATCCCAACCGTGTATATGATTGGGGTCAGCAATTTGATTGTAGCAAACACCATCGGCCCTCGAAACTCAATCTATATTTCTGATTTTTCGGGTACATTGGATAGTGGCGGAGCTGCTATCAAAGTCAGGGCCTGGGATGTTTCCGGAGCGGAAATTCCCGAGTCTGAGTCTCTCAGTTCTTATAAAATTTTCAATTATGAAACGGTAAAGATATATGGTTCAGAGCTGGCCAGTCGGTTCTCTTCCGGTTCGCCCATAGCTTATGAGTTTACCGTCGATTCATCGAAGGTCGTGATTACCAATGTCAAGAGCAGCTCGGATGGCAGCATCAATATCCCGACGGTTTACACCAGAGGGATCACCAAATATACGACCAACTATGTCAGTAATCTAAGTACCATTCAAATCACGGATATGTCTGGCGGCATTCCGGCGGAAGGAGCCAATATAACCATTATCGCCAGGGATGTGGACGGAAATATGATGTCCGAATCCGTAGTCGCCGCTGCGTTGAAACTCCATAATCATGGCACAACTACCATCGTCGGGGACGAGCTTAAGAATCGTTTCCCAGGTGGTTCTCCTGTAACCTACGAATTTACCATTGGGTCAACAAGTGCGGTCGTCACCAATCTCACGGAGAGTTCGGACGGAACGATCAATATCCCTACGGTATTCACCATCGGGCCTTATGGAGGGATATAATCGCCTGTTTGTCTGAATAAAAAATATTATGATTGGTAACTGGAGTGGGGGTTAAACAAAAAACTCTGTTTAACCCCCACTGATTTGGGAATATTCCCATTCTGTCCTTTTGCCGACCATGTCACCGGTAAATCTGTCTGCATCCTGCCCGGTCCGTACTTTGTTCTTGTTCATTAATTTCTGTGATGATATATGGAATACCAGATAATGCTTTTGGCTGGGTTATCGGTCTTTGGCGTATTACAAAGCAGCCTACGCAGCGCTGCCTTGCCAAAAACATTCTCTGAAACTCTATGGAATGTGAATCCATGAAAACCGATGCGTTGTTTTACGAACTGTTCAAAATCTATCCCAAAAGCCTGTTCGCCTTGCTTTCACTGAACATGGAAGGCGATTATGTTTTTGAAAGCATCACCGTCAAAACCACTGAAAAGCGTTTTGACGGCTTTTTAAAAAGAACAGATGGTCAGGGACCGAATGTTTTTATCGAGATTCAGGGATATGATGATCCTGGATTCTATTGGCGGCTGTTTCGGGAGATATGCACATGGTATGAACAAAGTGACAACAATGCGCCATTCATAGCGATTGCATTGTTCATTGATGAGAACCTTATGCCGAAACAATGTCCATTTGTCGAGATTACTCTTCCAAATCAGTTTCTTCAGTTTAACCTGTCCGATTGTTTGAAAGCCATTAAAGATAAAGCTGGCGTACTTACGGTATTAAAACCGCTGGTTCTGAAAAAAAAGAGTCAATTGCCGGAGCTTGTCCCCCAGTGGAAATTGGAAATTGATTCTTTGAATTTACCCGAAAACAAAGCAACACTTCTGGAAGAACTGCTGGAATATTCTATACTCCAGCGTTTTCCCAAATTGACATTAAAGGAGGTACAGCAAATGCTTCAATTAACGCCTCTTGAAAAATCAGTGGCAGTACAACAACTCATACGAATTAACGTAACAAAAAGCAAAAAAGAAGCAAAAGAAGAAGGTATCAAGGAAGGTAAAGAAAAAGGTATCAAACAGGGAGAACTGATCGGTGAAATTCGAACCCTCCAGCGAATATTGAAATATCCTCAAAGCATCCAGTCAGAGCTTGCTGAAAAACCTCTCAAAGAACTGAGGGCAATGTTACAAAAACTGAAGTCTGATTTGGGATAATTGGTTATGGCATAATTACTCCAATTCGGGAAGTTGTTTGAATTGCAGAATATTTCACTTACGGATGCCTCCTTCAGCCCGGAATATGGTCATGGTTGTTCAGCAAGTTGGTCATTGATTCAGGCTATCCGGAAAGGTCAGGATCAACTGTAAGCAGCGGGGCGCGAACCCTCATCGCCGACTTTTTCATTCTGACCACTGAATAAGTCGCCCTATTTTTTGCTTGCAAAACTCAAGCATTTATGATACGCGAGAGATTCTTGATATATGAAAGCTGCTGAATACACCGGAGGAACATGCGCCGCCGATATCTTTTCTTATTGATCGCATCAGCCCATATCCAGTCCACATACTTGGCATTTCCTTCATATCAGCGTTACACCGTTCAGCATGTGGATTAGGGCGCGCTACCTTCGGGAGTTTCCTGTCACTTTAATTCAGGAGGGATTTAAAACCATGACAGATGAAATCATTATGGGTGAAGGCTTGATCGGGCAGAAACCGCCGCGTGATGTGGAGATGATTATGGCGGCCTTTCTACCAAATTTGAGGCAGCATCTGGAAAGTCGGTTTGATCGAATTGATCTGAATATTAAAGATCTGAGTATCGGAGTTAAAGATACAAATAACCGGTTGACTGGGCTTGAAAAGCGGATGGATTATTTTGAAGTTCAAG
>CAIMCT010000339.1 GCA_903839535.1 uncultured Desulfobacteraceae bacterium | reverse complement strand
CATCCATCGAGCGGCTGGGAGACAAACTGGATGCTCGTGACACCCGGCAGCGCTCTTTTACCCTGCAGATGTTCGGAATCGCGATCAGTATTTCATTTTTAGGGGCGTTGGGTGTATTGGCGAAGTCATTTGGCATTATATAGACTTGAAGGGATCATGGAAGGTAATTGACCTCTGATGTCGCTGCTTTTTGAATGGGATATAAAAGGAGAGACTGGTCTATGAAGAGAATGAAGAATGATCCAGACATGTCAGAAGAATATGATTTCAGTGGCGGAATTGAACTGTTTGAAAACCCCAGGCATCCATACACCCGCGGGCTTCTGGAATCCATTCCCCGCCTGCCTTAACTTCGGTTGGAAACCAGTATGAGGCCAGGTGTTATCTGGCTTGACGCTTTTTTTGGGATTGTTGTTGATGTCTCTGGAAAATCAGACAATTTCAACTCCATTATAAATGATCTCACGGGCCAATGGATGGGATAAATTAAAATCAGATTCAATAAAAGGGTGAGGTTCAATTCGGATATCGAATTTTCTTTTCAGTTTCATTAATTCAACCTGCATATCAAAAGAGTCGGAGAGTCGATCAAAAATAATCGCAAGATCGATATCACTGTTATCATGGAAAGTCCCTTTTGCGTAAGAACCAAAAAGATATACTTTTTTTACACTGCTATTTGTTTCTTTAAGAAAAATAGCAAATCTTATGACTGCTTCGGGAGTTTGATTTTTATCCATTTACTTAACTCCTCAATCTCATGAATCCATTTTTCTGTAAAATTTCGTGAACACTTCTGATGAAATGCCATAAGATAATCATCATATCTGGCCTTCAGATTGAAAGTGGATAGGGTATCCAAGATGTCCTTCTGATCTTCGCTCAGAAGGATTCCCGCTTTTTCAGCCAATCTGGTCAGATCGTGGATGAATGGAGGCGTGACATCAACCTGTTGCACATAGTAGGCTTTTAGCAGCTTCTCAATCACCAGATGACCGATGAATAAAGACCAGGTATAATCGCCTTTCTCTAACAAATGGCGCATGGCCTGAAAATCATCATCCGAACTCTTTAGCCAATAACGCAAAATATCTTCTCTATCCACCGGAGCATCTCACTTTTCAATATTTTAAAGACAAAAGCCTCACATCAGCAACCCTCTCTTCGAAGTTCATCCAATGTTGGTGGTTTTCCTGCAGATCGCACACGAAGCTCCAGGTTAAAAAACTCCAGAATACGAATCAGTTTTCGCATCCCCGTTCTCTTGTACGGTACCGTTTTCGATCTGCCCGATAGTTTGTGCGGCTCATTCCCAGTGCGTGCGCCACTTCTGCCTGGGAAACATGACGCATTTTACGCGATTCCGGTATCTGTTCGCCAATATCGAATAGCATGGGAACATTATATGTGAATAATAATACGAATCACAAGGTATTTTTGATTTGTATGAAATGCATTTAACAGTGATCAATTTTCAAGCGAGCGTAAGCAGCAGGACGGGAACCCCCGTTACCGACTTTTCATTCTGACAATCTGGATATTTCCTTGTTTTTTTGCTTGCAAGGTTTAAGTAAATATGATACACGACCGGAAATTGAAAATATAAACTGGAGGGATATGTACCGCCGACACCTTATCTTATTCATCGCTCAATCCATATCCTGTCTGCATCGCTGGCATTTATTTCTTGTAAATATTATTACCCCCCCCCCCCCCCCACACACACACACACACACACACACACACATTAAATAAATCCCTTAATGTTCGGACCGTCCGATCAGGGGTTTTCAATACACTTTCCCCAATATCAGAACAAAATAAAATCTCAATTTCAGAACATTTTTATTCCAATCGAGATCATCATTATTCGCGATACATGTTTCAGGATGTATCTATAATAATTGATCATTGGTCGTTTTACGATTCAGTAAAAATCGGAAAATAAGTATTCTGGGCCGATGGCCCCAATGCTCCAGTTTGGTTGCCAGCGGAGTGGCTGCAACATTTGGATTATTTGAATGTCAACAAGTAAATAAAAACAGCATCGTCACACTTGATAAAAAACGGAGGAGTTACAATGTCGAACCCTTTTAAAAAGTTATACTCAATGCATGTAGTGCTATGTCTATTGATCCTGATGGCTTATGGTTGTTCGCCTGCATCCAAAGCAATCAAAAGAGGAGATGAATTATTTACTTCGAAAAATTACTTTGGCGCCGCTCAGGAATATATAACCGCTTTAAATCTTGAGTCTGATAATACGGATGCCAAAATGAAACTTTGCCAAATATCTAAACAGGCATACGAACAGAAGTTCGACATGGCAGTAAGTTATGAAAAATCATCTGATTTTGAATCAGCTTTACCTCAGTATCAGAATCTGTCTTTTTTAATTGATAAATTAAATTCATACAATTGCTTGAATTTTCCATCAGTGAATGCAAAGCAAAAAATTGATGAAATGAAATCAGGAGCATCGGAAAAATACTATACAGAAGCTGAGCGATTTTTTAGCAATGACGACTATAGTAACGCAATCTCGAATTATCAGTCGGCTCTAAGACATAACAGTTCATATAAAGACAGTAAGGATAAGGTTGCAGAATCTTATTACAGAATTGCAACAAAAGCAGAAAAACAGAAAAAATATCGAGAAGCAGCTGTTGGCTTTCAGTTTATTTGAGTTAAAAAGGGCATAAAATTTTCAGAAAAGGTTGACAAGCAGGAATGAATTATCGGATTAAATGGGCCTCTGTTTGAGGCCCATTTAATTTTCCAAAGGGAAAAGCAGCCAACGCTT
>CAIMCT010000338.1 GCA_903839535.1 uncultured Desulfobacteraceae bacterium | reverse complement strand
TCAGCAACGATGGACCGAAGCGCAGCGCAACCTGCTGCCTGATGGCATTCGGGATACACAGGCGGATCATGTTTTGATTGAATTCAAATACAGTGAATCTGTCAATCAAGATGTCCTTTTTCAGGCCCTGTCCTACAGACACTTATACTTGAAGGTACAAAAGCTGAAACCGGAACGGCTTCATACTGTTATTATCAGCTCTAAAACGCCGTTCCAACAGTTCAGGATGGATTTTGTCAGCGGCGGTGCGAAAATGTACCAAATCGGGCGGGTTGAAAATGTGAGACAAAAATTGGAGTAAAAGCAGTCAAAGGAGGCTGTGATTACATAAGAGTTTGGCCAATGGGGAAGAAACCTTGGGGATTTTTATATTTTCCTTTTCGGTTTTGAGAGATAGGGGTATCTTCCGAAGCGGTTGTTGGGGGTCGCCCTATGGATTGCTTTTGAGTTTTTGAAGGACGAATCGTTTTTGGTCGAGAGTGACGGAATGCTGGGAATGGATACAGGCCCGGAAGTTATGCGGAGATGTTATGCGTCCAAGTTTGAAGGAGTCATCAGGATGTTCATTATGGGCGCAAAGCAGGGAGTCCAGATGATTTGAACTGTGTCAAATTATCCGTGTACAGTCAGATGTTTTTTTTGTTGCAGACGGACGTGCGCGCTGATCAAGTGTTCTGTGAGTTAATCTGAAGAGCCGGATGTGGGAAATCTACAAGTCCGGTTCTGTGAGGGGTGTTGAAGTTCCTCACATGGTTTGAATACTGTGACACTCCGCATACCGAAAGGGCGGAGAAACTGGGAATACAAAGTAAAACTAAATGATTGGAACCATATTATGCCTACTCGACACACCTCCATTGAAGATATTGCAAATCAAATCGTTTAATGCAACAATATTAAATGAATGTCAATCTAAAATATATTTGGGGATGCCACTGGATGGAGAATATTGAGGAATGAAAGAATGGACGATCAGAAAAAACCTTCCCATTGATTCCATTTTCAAAAAACCAGCGATGGATGGTGTTGTTATGCAAAGCTGTTTATTTTCGTTATACAGGATGCAGATATTACTGGAAGGTTGGAAATAGGGTTGGAAATCATTTTCTGGTCAAATACATGGATGTTGGAATATGTAACTTCTCAATAAGTCCTAACAACCTATAAATTCAGCAGGTTGTGCGTTAAATTTCACTTATACAAGCAATGTTTGCGCCATTAAATAATACAATAATTAGAAATACTTACATGTGGCACTGTTATTGCTTGTATACATAAGCGGCAATTTTTCTCAATTATAATATCCTGTAATTCGGACTTATTGAGAAGTTACTGGAATATCACCTAAATCCCTGATTATATTGGTACGCCCGGCTGGACTTGAACCAGCGGTCTTCAGCTCCGGAGGCTGACGCCCTATCCCCTGGGCCACGGGCGCAAAACACACTAAGCATAAAGCATGACAAGATAATCATCGGCCTATGTTTGGGACTGTAAATGAATCAGAAGAATAAGTCAAGTTATATGAAAGCCACTTAAAAAACTCATCATCGTTGTCCAAGTTACATGTACTGAACACCTTCTTCGGACTGATTCAAAAAGGCTTTGGCTTCTCCCACAACATAAAGTGACCCTGCAACACAGATTACATCTTCAGGCTGCGCATTTTGAACGGCAAAGGCGATAGCGTGGGAAACATCCGGAATCTTTCGTACATCCGCTGTTAAGGCGGCTGCAATCGGATACAGGGTGTCAACAGGCAATGCCCGGTCAATTTTGGGGCTTGTCAAGATCACTTGGGAACATACATGGAGCAGACACTCAAGAATGGCGGTATATGGTTTATCATCCAGAATACCAATGACTAAGGTAATTCTGCGGTCTTTAAGTTCCGTATTCAGATATTTCGCCAGCACTTTGCAGGCGCTCAGATTATGGGCTCCGTCCAGAATAATCATCGGATGGTCAGAAACCACTTCCAGGCGCCCTGGCCAGCGGGTATTTTCCAGACCGGTCTGAATATGCTTTAGGGAAATGATCGTGTCTCTGCGTTTAAGGAGCTCACAAGCAGCCAGAACCAAAGCTGCGTTCTCCACCTGATGACTTCCGGTCAGGCTGGTGGTGATGCCCCGCCAAGTATGACTCAGCCCATAATAGGAAAAGGTGTGATTGGCATTTCTTCGAACGCTGAAATCCTTTTTCAGCCGAAACAGCGGTGCGGACAGCTCTGAGGCCAGATTCTCCAGAACAGAAATGGCCGAAGGCTGGGAAACGGCTGTAACAACCGGAGTGTTGCGCTTGATGATCCCGCCTTTTTCTCCGGCAATTTCCGCAAGGGTCTTCCCCAGATAAGCCTCATGTTCCACGGACACATTGGTAATGATGGAAAGCACTGGCTGAAGGACATTGGTGGCATCCAGCCTTCCCCCCATTCCGGTTTCTACTACCGCCCAGTCCACTGCCTGTCTGTCAAATTCATACAGGGCCATGGCTGTGGTATATTCAAAAAATGTAGGCTCCCGGTCTCCGCCATGTACATTGGTCACTGCCCGGTAGGCGGAAACGACGTTTTCATCGGAAATCTGCTGATTGTTGACGCATATCCGTTCGTTGAACCGCACCAGGTGCGGAGATGTGTAAAGCCCTACCTTGTAGCCGGAGGCATTCAGAATTGAGGCAAGAAAAGATGCCACGGACCCTTTTCCGTTGGTTCCCGCCACATGAATGCAGGCATAACGGTGCTGAGGGTTGCCGAGCGCGGATAAAATTTGCTGAATGGTCGACAAGCCCAGTTTAATCCCGAACCGGCGAAGACTGTACATGGACTTCAAACAATCCGAATAAGTTGTGGGGAGGTTTTGTTTCATAGGCATAAAAAAGCCCGGCAAAAATGAGTTTTTACCGGGCTTTGGGATCATTCATTGGGGTAAATACTACCTGGAAGCCTTACTTCTGGAAGCAGCAATTCGCTGCCTTCTGATGGCTTCACGCTGTTTGCGCCGTTTATATTCGCTTGGTTTTTCATAACTTTTTTTAAGCTTGAGCCGCTTGAAAAGCCCATCATTCTGAATCTTTTTTTTCAAAATACGCATGGCCTTTTCCAGATCGTTATCAAAAACCTTGACCTGAATTTCCTTCACCTTCTTCGCCCCCTTCTTTACCACCTGATCTCCTGTATCCGATATCAGCGGTGGTTCATTTCTTTCATATATCTTCAGACAGTACCAAATAAAAAATCTTTTTTCAAGAAAATTCGAAAAAAATCATCGGTATATCTGAAAAAAAATCGGGAGCTGAAAATTCTGAGAACTTACAACTTGGAAACCAATTCGTTTGCTACTTCCTTGACGCTGGGTTTTCCATCCAGGGTAATGTAGCGAATGCCTTTTCCAGCAGCGGCCAAGTCTCTGAAATAATAGGCTGATGCTAAAGTACCGTCTATGGTATTGTAATAAATATCATGGCGTTTGCCAATGGCGGTTTCATCCTGATCATCGGCGCGGGTTTTCAGCTCGCTGCCGCAAACTCGGCATTTGCCGGCTTCGGGCATGATGGCGTCAATATAAATGTTATTCGGATGATTGTTGTCCTTGACGCACAGCCTGCGCCCCATGATTCTATTCTTGGCGGTTTCACGATCTAGAAGAATTTCAATCACGATATCCAGAGCCAGTCCCGCGGCATTGAGCGCCTCGTCCAGCTTGATAGCCTGATTTTTATTTCTTGGAAATCCATCTAGAAGCCATCCATTCTTGCAATCAGCCTGTTTCATGCGGTCAAGAATCATGGGAATGGTGATTTCATCTGGAACCAGATCTCCCTTGTCGATATAGGCTTTGGCCTTGGCACCCAATTCAGTTCCTTTTCCGATATTCTCTCGAAAAATAGCCCCGGATTCGATATGGGGGGTGTTGTACTTGTCCTTTAAAATTGCGCCCTGGGTTCCCTTGCCACTGCCATTCGGTCCAAAAAACAAAATATTCATGTGGTTCTCCTTTCTTATTTGACAAAACGGGTTAGACTTCTGTCTATTCCTTTGGTGCAAAATGTGAAATAAACATTATCTGGGGACATGTATAAAAATGGCGATGTAATGTCAAGAATTCATCTAACCAAAAATGCAAACGTTCAAGTTCAAAGTTCATTTTTATATGAGATTGATGAATTTACAAATTGCATTCTTACACATAAGTGGTATGCTGGATACATGATTAACCGTCAATTGGATAGATAGCCAAAATGAAACTTATTCGAATGATTCACAAGGGTGAAGTCAGGCCCGGTATTTGGAAAGATGAGCTTATTGTTGACCTTAAAACGATTTTTCCTTCAATTCCAGATATCGGTGAAACGTTTTTTACGGAAGGCTGGCTGGAAAAACTATTCAGCCTAAATGATCCAGGCATCTCATTGAATGTCCGGTTGATTAGTCCGATTTGTCGACCGTCCAAGATAATCTGTCTGGGAAAAAATTACGCGGAACACGCCAAAGAAGGCGGTTTTGACAATCCGGCTAAACCATTGCTGTTTTGTAAAGCCCCAAGCGCGCTCAGCGGCCCCTTTGACCCGATTGTGCTTCCCCAAAGCAGTGGTCAGATAGACTGGGAGGTAGAGCTTGCTGTCATTATCGGCAAAACATGCAGACGGATTTCCCGGTCAAATGCAATGGAACATGTTGCCGGATTTACCGTTATGAACGATGTGTCGGCAAGGGAGGCTCAGTTTGGCGATGCTCAGTGGTTCAGGGGAAAATCTTTTGATACGTTTGCCCCGCTTGGCCCGTTTCTGGTAACACCCGATGAGATTGGCGATATCAATAATCTGCAATTGACCACGCGGGTTGATGGCGTTTTGATGCAGAATGGCAATACGCGTGACCTGATTTTTGATATCCCCTTTCTTTTAGAGTATATAAGCAAAGATATTACCCTGATTCCGGGAGACATTATTTCAACCGGCACACCTTCCGGCGTTGGGATATTCAGAAACCCTCCCGTTGTTCTTAAACCTGGAAATGTCGTGGAATGCCGAATCGAAGCTATCGGAAGCATCATCAACCCGGTCATGGAAGGATAAGATAACCAAAGGCAATCTGCATGACATCTCCACGAACCCTTCTAAGCAGTATGGATATTCAGGCTAAAAAGCAGTTGGGCCAGAATTTTTTATCAGATCCTTCAACTGCGGAAATGATTGTTTCACGAGCCGGTATCTGCGTATCCGATACTGTTCTTGAAATTGGACCAGGCCTCGGGGCGCTGACATTCCCGCTTGCCAAATGCGCCAGGCAAGTCATCGCAATTGAAAAAGACCATCAGATTGCTGAATTTCTGAAGTCCATGATCGCCGACAGCCAACTATCCAAAGTGACGGTAATTGAAAATGACATCCTGAAGGTAAATGTGAATGAAATCGCAAATCAGGCAGGACATTCGCTTGTTGTCATGGGAAATTTACCCTACAATATTTCATCCCAGGTATTGATTCAACTGATTCAAAATCGAAAGGCCGTTTCCCGCGCCATTCTCATGTTTCAAAAAGAGCTGGCCGAACGAATCACCTCAGATCCAGGTGTCAAGGATTATGGCCGCATTACGGTGATGCTGAAATATTGCGCCGATGTCAGCACCCTTGCCACAGTCAAATCGCATCTGTTTTTTCCTAAACCCAAGGTGGATTCAGAGGTTGTTGAAATTCGCTTTAAAACCCATTTACCCTACCCGGCGGATGATGAAGTCTTTCTGTCCAGGGTAATTCAGGCTTCCTTTGGAAAGCGCCGGAAAACCCTGAAAAATGCGCTTTCATCAAGCGGCCTGGAAATCTCAGGTCAGCTTGCTGAAAAGGCATTGGAATGCGCATCCATTGTCCCATCCCGCCGGGCGGAAACGCTTTCCGTTGCGGAATTTGTTGCACTCAGCAATTGTTTGGGCAATTTCATTAATGATGAATCACCAGGTTTTGAAATCCAACCAGATGCCGACTCATAGTTTCCGTAATCTGACTTCTGATTTCTAACTTCTATACTGCGAACGGACATAATCTGCGCTTTCCATAAACTCCCTCTCCCAGCGGGGGAGGGTTGGGGTGGGGGATCAAAAACGTAAAATTATGCCCGTTCGCAGTATATACTCGAGGATTATTATGTTGACATATGATAATGTCTATTCGTGGGCTGGATGGGGTGGAAAACTGCGACTGGGAAATGGGAAATGCAGGTTGCGGATTTTCGACCTCAGAAAAGATGAGACGGTGAAGGGGGTCTCTTTTCTGAAACCCATTATTGTTGTTATTGCGGATGTTCCAGACAGCAAGATGTCCATTCGAAGCTGTACAAGCCACATAGCAACCTGCGTGATAAACGACTTCAATATTGATCCTTCCCGAATGCTTTGGATTGAGTATTATCCACAAACAAATTATGGCCAGGAAGGGGAGCGTGTGATTCCGGAACGAATAGAAGCTGTAGAATTCGAATGGCGAAAAGACAACGCGATAAGACCAAAATGGCGTCCGCTGCAGCCTCAGTTGCTGGAGGCTGTAAAAAATCTTATCAGTCAGAAAGACTAAAACCCGGCAGAAAGACTAAAACCGGCCAGAAAGACCGAAATTAGGGGCTCAACATCTTCGGGTTTATAACTTCAAATTTTTCAAACCTTCCAGAGAAATCTGGCCATCGGTATTGAAAGTGATCATGGAAGGTTTTAAAAAGCCCCCGGCAAGATGCAGTTTTCCCTTGATATTATAATCGATTCTATCTTTGCCTTTAAGTTCTTTTAAACATTTTGCCATGTCTTCGACCGAAGAATAGATGGTCAAGGGGATAACAGCGGATTGCAGCGAAGGAATATGGGTCAGAGTATTGGAAACACCGGATGCCAGCTTTACCTGATCCATATCCAGGATGCAATCTATGCCTTTTATGTCGTATGTTGCATCCTGTGGGTTTACGACCCGCACCTCAATGTGAAGAACAGCTTCAAAGAGGTTAATATCCTGAATCTTGATGGAGGAAAGGGTAACCCGCGGTGGTTCGACACGCTGACCGGGCATGGAACAGGCTGATAATATCAAAATGCAGAGTCCCAGGCATCCAGCGATCAACGCATTTCGTCTGCTATGAAAACGCATGATTTGATCCTTTTGTTGTTGTCAGGGTCTGCATGTAGAAGCGGTCACATTCTTTAAGGACCCTTTGCTTGGGAACACTGGCAACTTTTATGTTTCGCAGTGATCACCGATTTAATGCCGTTTGTAAACATAATGGAAATTTGGAACGACCAAAGTCAACCATCATCTGCACGATAGATAAAATATCACGCATTGTCAATCATGAAAAAAAATCCACAGGCTCTTCAATATGTCTGGCCTTTCTACCAACTGCGTATCGTAATGTTCATGATATACTCTAAACTGCCACAATCTGAGCTTTCAATTTTCTCATCAGGAGTGAAGCATATCCTGATCCATTTTATGGCAAACACCAAGACCATCGGCATTCTCCACCTCTTCAGATGCGGTGGGTTGATACATCAAGGTAGCAAGCAGGGCATCTTTTTCCGCCCACATCACGTTAAGGTGATTCTGAAACGTAACGCGAAACTTCTTGTCTGTAAAATAATCTCCGATCAGTTCCGGATCAATGGGGAGCGATTCCACACGCACCCGGATTTCTTTGACATTTCCGCAGAGAAACTGCCAGATATTTCTAATGCCATCCGGATAGGCAATGGTTACATTCAGCATCTGATGCATCTGCTCTCCCATGGCTGCCAGGACAAAAGCAATTCCGCCGGCTTTGGGTTTCAGCAGATGAGCAAAAGGCGATTGCTGCCTGCTGCTCTTTTCGGGTGTAAAACGTGTGCCTTCCAGAAAATTCATGACCGAAACGGGCATGTTTTTAAATTTTGCGCAGGCTTTTTGAGTTATTTCCACATCCTTTCCTTTCAGATGGGGATGTTTTTTTAGAAAGGATTTGGTGTACCGTTTCATGAATGGAAAATCCAGCGCCCACCATGTCAGACCCAGAAAAGGAACCCAGATCAGCTCTTTTTTTAAAAAAAACTTCAAAAATGGAATTTTCCCATGAAATATCTTCTGTAGCACCAGAATATCCAGCCAGGATTGATGGTTGGCCACTACCATGTACCAGCCATTTTTATCAAGCCCATCAATTCCATGGACATCCCACCTGGCAGGGTTTGTAAACCGAATGTTCCAGTTATTGATTGCTATCCATGATCCGGCCATCCAGTTAATGACTGCATCGCATCGCTTTCGCCATATCCCGACTGGAATCATGAACTTGAGTACCGCAATGATAAGCAGCGGGGTTGTAAGCAGGATGGTGTTCAAGAGGTACAACAGCAAGGACAGACACCCACGAACTGGGCCAGGCAGGTACTTGAGCATATCGGATTCCTTTTGACAAGCTGTCTTTAGATTATCATTAACGATTCGTTTCAAACCGGCTCACTTCATGATCGTGCCATTGTAGTGTTTCACCAACAGAAATAACAGAATGAATTTGATATGCTACAAAAGTTTTACAAAAACTGCCGAACATTCCTGTCTGAAATGCAAGTTGACATATACTGCAAAAGGGCATAATCCGTACTTTCCTTATGCTCCATCTCCCAGCGGGGGAGGGTTGGGGTGGGGGTTCAAAAGTTAAGATTATGCCCGTTTGCAGTGTAATCAAGCGGCTATTATAGGAAGTTGCAAATCTCAAAAATAACCCACAACATTTCTGACAGTTGATATAATGTCTCAGTCCAGATGGTATATTCACCCCATATTCATATTCATTCTTTCCACAGTGGCGCTGGCTGTATCACTTTTTCTATATATTTACTGGTATATGGAAGTGAATACGGTTCTTACAAACATGCTGCAGCGGTTCGAGCTGGATCGGGCTCAGGTTCTGGAATCCCGCACCTGGATCGTTATTCTCGTGCTGTCACTTCTGGTTGGCATCATTTTAATCGGAATACTCATCATATTTGTTTATCAGCAAAAAATATATCAGCTCTACCGGCTTCAACAAAATTTCATCAACAATTTTACCCACGAACTAAAAACGCCGGTGACCTCGTTAAGGTTGTATCTGGATACGGCGTTAAAATATCAACTTTACAATGAGGATCAGATCAAATACATCCGTTACATGACCCAGGATGTGGCCCGTTTATCAAACACAATCGACAGGATTCTGAGTATCGCCAAAATTGAAAGCCGTAGCTATGGAGGGGAGATTCTCACCCTGAACATCGTAACAGAAATTGAACGGTTTCTTCTCAACCACTCAGATCAGTTTCGAAATAGCCGGATTCATTTACATCCCCACTCTGGCAAGTCATACAATTACCGGCTTAACCCTTCATTATTTGAAATGCTGATGATGAATCTCTTGACCAATGCCATAAAATACAATACGTCTGATATACCTGAAATTGACATTTCGATTGAGCATAGATCGAATAAATTGTTTCTTCATTTTGCCGACAACGGCATCGGACTGGAAAAATCAGAAATCAGGAAAATATTTCGCAAGTTCTATCAGGTGGGAAAGTCCGATGACATGACCGCCAAGGGAAGCGGGCTAGGTCTGTATCTTGTGGATACCATAGTCCGGATTCACAAGGGAAAAATCATCGCAAAAAGTCCGGGAATTGGAAAAGGCTCGGTTTTTACGGTAATTCTGCCGTATAAAGCCGCTGCCTGAGCTTTGTTTCTTCACATGGGGCGACTTATGGAAACAACCAGTAAATATCGCATCCTGGTCATCGAAGATGACGAACATATTGCTGAAGGGTTAAAACTCAACCTTTCGCTTCAGGGATATTCCGTCCGAATTGCAGCCAATGGATTCGCCGGTCTTCAGCAATGGAAGGAATGGCGGCCCAACCTGATCGTGCTGGATATCATGCTACCAGGCATAGACGGGCTTTCTGTGTTGCAAAATATTAGGCTTGTGGACGAACAACTGCCTATTCTGATACTTTCAGCCAAGGCCGCATCCGAAGACAAAGTTAAAGGGCTGTCATTTGGCGTGGATGACTATCTTAGCAAGCCCTTTGATCTTGAGGAATTCCTGCTAAGAATTGAACGGCTGCTGACCCGCTCATCCTGGAATAATCAGCAGTCTTCTGAAGCAGCTTCCATTTTTTCATCTCTTCCCAGATATTTCGACTTCGGCAATAACCGAATCGACTTTGAAACAGCCTTCGCCACCACCCCCAAAGGAACCATTCATCTGACCGAACAGGAGATAAAGCTTCTTAAACTCTTTATCGCCAACAAGGGCAAACCCCTGTACCGGGACAAGCTTCTGGAAATTGGGTGGGGCTACACCCGGGAAACCACAACGCGAACTGTTGATAATTTTATTGTCCGGCTTCGAAAGTATTTTGAGGAAAATCCTAAAAAACCATTATATTTTAGAAGTTTAAGATCAGTAGGATATATTTTTGACCCGGATTTACAAACACAACAACCTGAAAAATCCTTTTTTCAGAAATTAATGAATTCATAAACGACAGAGAACAGAAGGAAAGTTATAGAGGCGACCCTATGGAAACATGGCATAAAACCGGGTGCGTTTTATGCGCTCAGAACTGTGGACTGGAAGTCCTGGTTGATGAAGACCGGATCATTCGGGTCCGGCCCGACAAAGACAACCCGCGGAGTCAGGGCTATATCTGCCGGAAAGGACTGAATATACCCTATCACCAGTATCCCAAGGATCGGTTGACCGTTCCGCTGAAACGGATGGGGGATGGATTCAAAGAAATCACCTGGAATCAGGCTGTGGATGAAATAGCAGACAAACTGCGGAATCTGGTCGATCAACATGGTCCGCGATGCTTGGCATACATGGGCGGAAGCTCACAGGGCGGTCATTTTGAAGCATCGTTTGGCATCAGCCTGCTTCGGGCAATGGGTTCCCAGTATTATTATTCTTCAGCGGGCCAGGAGTTCAGCGGCATCTGGTGGTTATTGGGCCGCATGCTGGGCAAACAATACAATATCGTCATACCGGATGAGCATGCTGCCGAAATGTTGGTTGGCTGGGGCTGGAATGGCATGATGAGCCATCAGATGCCGCAGGCCCGCAAAACACTCACCGGGTTCAGCAAAGACCCGGATCGGATGCTCGTGGTAATTGATCCCAGAAAAAGTGAAACAGCCGCCATTGCCGACATTCATCTTGCTGTGCGACCTGGAACCGATGCGCTTCTTGCCAAGGCAATGATCGCAATCATCGTCAATGAAGGCTGGGAAGCATCCGACTATATCACGCAATATGTGGCGGACTGGCAGCGGATCAAACCCTGGTTCGCCGATTTCGACAGTCGCTCGGCCCTTGACGTTTGCCAGCTTGATTATTCTCTGGTTCACCAGGTGTGTCGTCTTATGGCTACAAAACGTTGGTGCATCCATCCCGATCTTGGGATTTACATGGGACGACACAGCACGCTGAACTCCTATCTGATGAATATTCTGGGAGCCATCTGCGGTATTTTCTGCGTTCGGGGCGGCAACGTCATCCCCGGCATGGTCATGCCCATGGGTTTTCATGCGGATGAACGCAATCCCGGAACATGGCGAACAGTTGAAACCGCCATGCCGCCGGCCGCGGGCGGATCATTTCCTCCCAATGTCATGCCGGAGGAAATCCTGAACGATCGTCCGGATCGCCTTCGCGCCGTTCTGGTCAGCGCCTGCAATCCACTCCGATCATATTCCGACACCCAGGCTTATGAAAAAGCGTTTGATCAGTTGGATCTTCTGGTAGTAAACGATATAGTTATGAGCGAAACCGCTCGACGGGCCCATTATGTACTACCCTGCCGATCCTACTATGAAGCTTGGGACGGTACTTTTTTCCCATGGACCTTTCCCGATGTTTTTTTCCAGTTGAGAAGACCAGTACTCAAACCACCGGAACACTGTTTGGAAGCCTCGCAGATTTTTACGCTGCTGGCGGATCGGCTGGGACTGATACCGGATATACCTGATTATATTCAGAAAGCCGCTGAAGGAGATCGTCTCACCTTTGGCATGCATTTAATGGAATGGGCCGGTAAAACGCCAAATGTGCAGAGCCGTATGCCGTTTGTGCTGGCAAAAACCCTGGGATATGTGTGGAACAGCGCCGCACTGGCGGCTTCGTGGGGAATGTTGATGACCGCCCCGAAAGCCTTTCGGAAAAATGCGGCAAGAGCAGGTTTTCAAACGGGTCTGGATCAGGGGGACCGGGTATTTCAGGCGCTTTTGGATACCCCTCAGGGACTGTGGGTCGGAAAAGCTGATATTGCCGATAACTGGGCGGCCATTCGCACGCCGTCCGGAAAAATCGAGATTTTCATTCCCGAACTTGAAGAACAGGCTAAAAATCTGAATGCAATCAGCGAAGCTGAAGGCCTGAAAATGCCACCCGATTTTCCATTCATCCTGAATGCCGGAAGGCATACGGACACCAACATGAACACCTTGATGCGAAACCCGGAGTGGAACAAAGGAAAACGGGCATGCACGATCGCCATCAACCCTGAGGATGCCGGCAAGCTCGGTTTGACGGACGGCCAGTCGGTCAGGGTCATCACGGAAGCCGGCAGCGCAGTCGGTGAACTGCAGGTCAGCCTTCAGGTACGCTCAGGAATGGTTCTGATCCCCCACGGATTTGGCCTGATCTATGATGAAGCCGTTTACGGCATCAACATCAACCAGTTGACAAAAAATACGCACAGGGATCCGCTGGGAACTCCTATCCACCGGTTTGTGCCTTGTCGAATTGATCCGTACATCAATCAAAAATGAAACCGCTCTTCTTAAATGCGGACTGCGCCTCGGACCTCCTTCATGGTCTCTCGTGCGACTGCCTTGGCTCTCTGATTTCCGGATGCGATAATTTCCTGAACCATTTCGGGCCGCTCTTCGAAGTATTTGCGTTTTTCCCGAATGGGGGCAAGAGCGTTGACCAGATTCTCAGACATGATTTTTTTGCAGTCCACGCACCCTACTGCAGCCAACCGGCACTGGCTGTTGATCTCGTCCACAATGGATGGCGGCGAATAGAGCCTGTGAAATTCGAAGACATTGCATATCTCTGGATTTCCAGGATCCTTACGTCTGGCCCGGTTGGGATCTGTGATCATGGTGGAAACCTTGGTGCGAATGTCCTCCTGGGAGTCGGAAAGATAAATGGCGTTGTTATAACTCTTGCTCATTTTACGTCGATCAAGACCCAGAATTTTCGAAGACTGGGTTAAAATAGCGTCCGGTTCCGGGAATACATTGCCATAAAGGTAATTAAACCGTCTGGCGATTTCCCGTGTGATTTCAATATGGGGAACCTGATCAATGCCGACCGGAACGCCGTTGGCCTTGTACATGATGATGTCCGCCGCCTGAAGCACTGGGTACCCCAGAAACCCGAATGTGGACAGATCTTTGTTATCAAGCTGGATAATCTGGTCTTTATATGTGGGATTGCGTTCCAGCCAGGGAACCGGTGTGATCATCGAGAGCAGCAAAAACAGCTCGGCATGTTCCATCACGCTGGACTGGACAAAGAGATTGCATTTTTCAGGGGACAGGCCGGCGCTCAGCCAATCGATCATCATTTCCTGAACAAAATGGGAGATGTTCCCAGGGTTTTCGTAGTCGCTGGTCAGGGCGTGCCAGTCTGCGATAAAGAAAAAACATTCATATTCTTCCTGCATTGCGATCCAGTTGTCCAGCGCGCCATGATAATTTCCCAAATGAAGGGGACCGGTCGGGCGCATTCCGCTTAAAATCCTTTTTTTTACCGTCATGAAAAACTCCTGTTAAATGAATAAAAAAATAAAACTCCGGCTTTGATCCTGGCAACAGAAATTATGAATTATGACTGAAAAGCGAATATTCATAATTCATAATTTTCTTCTGTCTTTAGCTTTTTTTTCACATACTCCACCTCATCAGCCTGTGTTTTCAGCATGCCGTTCACTTTTTCATTGCGAAGAGATTTAAGAATTTCCTTATAAATGGGTCCGGGTACAACGCCCATTTCAAGAAGGTTCTTGCCTGTTATGGCGGGCTGAATATAACGCAGGGTGACGCAATAATTGGAAATCGCCCGTTTTACTCGCTCCTGATGGGTTGCAGCCATCATAAACAGAATCAGTTCGGTTTTAAATTCGGACAGTTTTTCGCACAATATATGGTTGGGAACGCTCGCGTTCCGCTCAAGCCAGAGCAGCGATTGCTCTGCGGCAAACCGATCCTTGCAGATCAGGGCGCAATACCGTGGCGCCAGCTCCAGCCGTTTGCAGATATCCTCTGCAACCTTTACATCGGTACTGCGGATAATGGCCAGAAAATAAACAGGCCACTTCATATAGGGTTCTTCGAGAAAAAGCAAATCATGCCAGGAGATCACTTTTTTTACAGCATTAAGCAGCGATGTCATGTCCGAAGACAGTTGAATAGACGGATGGATAGCTTTTAGAAGCTGAAAATCATCCAGTCTCATGATGGCTGGAACCGGGTTTTCTTCTTCAAGTATCTGCTTGATCTCGCTGAAAATTCTGCGTCCGATCAGCCGGGAGAACAAATCCATTTTTACGGCATTGTCAATCAGTCCGCTAGTCAGCTTTCCGATGCTAAAGCCAAACCGCTGTTCAAACTTTATGGCGCGAAACGCCCGTGTCGGATCTTCCACAAAGCTCAGGTTGTGAAGAACTCGAATGCTTTTTTCCTTGATGTCTTTCTGCGCTGAAAAAAAGTCTATCAGGATGCCGAATCGCTCCGGATTCAACTGAACCGACAAGGTGTTGATGGTAAAGTCCCTGCGGAAGAGATCCAGTTTAATGGAACTCATTTCGACAATGGGCATGGCGGTGGGAAATTTGTAATATTCCATTCGGGCGGAAGCCACATCAATCTTGAATTTATCCGAAAGGGTAATGACGGCGGTTCCAAAACTTGCATGGGTATGGACGCGGGCATTGCAGCGTGCGGCATATTCCCTGGCAAAGGCAATGCCATCACCCTCAATTACAATATCCATGTCGTCGTTTGGCCGATACAGAAACATATCCCGAACGAAACCGCCGACCACATACGCGCCGACACCTAAATGGCTGGCGATTTCGCCAATGGTTTTCAAAAGATCCATCACCCGGCCGGACAGTCTTTCGTTCATGAAATTGATGATGTTTCGGGTTCTGGCATGTGTAATGTCTTTGCTGGGGTCAAACTGGCTTTCAGAATTGTTCTGGGTTTGTCTGGCCAAAATGTTTAAAAGATCGGTTCGCGTGATCACGCCAGTTATGACATCCTGGTGTACGACCGGCAGCACCCGCTGCTTGTTTTCGATGATTTTTTGCTGAATCTCCGCCATATCCGCATCCGGCGCGACCCAGGCCATGTCCGTGGTCATATAGTCGCGGACCGGAACATCGTCCAGTTGGTGAAAGAGGGCTTTTTCAATAACCTGGCGGGATATAAACCCAAGTAGTTCATCTTTTCTGTCCGAGTTTTCCGTGACCACCAGTGCATTGATGTTATAGCGGGTCAGAAGATTGGCAGCCTCCTTGCAGGACACATCAGCACCAACGGTAATTGGCGGCGAAGACATGATGTCGCTGGCCTTGCGTCTGGCCCGAACCTTGTTATACAGGATTTCCATGAGGCGATGTTCCACCTGGGCCATGGTCTGTTCCTTTAAGTTTGCAGATGCGGCATAACTATGCCCTCCGCCACCCAAAAGCGTCACAATGGTCCCGACATCCACTTCGGGGATGCGGCTTCGCGCCACGACATGAATTTTATTTTCCATGCCTGCCAGAGCGAAAATAGCGTTAAGATTCTCCATTTTAATGAATTTATGAACCAGTACGGCAAAATCCGGTATGTAATTGTCACTGATGATATTGGTCAGAACAATGTCGATTCCGTTAATGATATGATGCGTCGCCGACTGGATCATGTCGTTTAAGAGGCTGATCTGCTCGGGACTGATTTCACGCGCGATCATGGAAGCAATGGTATTGAGATTGGCGCCCTTGGACAGCAGAAATGCCGCTGCGGTAAAATCCTGTTCGGTTGTTGAAGGAAAAGTAAACGAACCTGTGTCTTCATAAATCCCCAGACAAAGGATGGTGGCTTCATCCGGCGATATATCAATCCTTTTTTCCCTGAGAATATCGGTTAAGATGGTCACGGTTGCGCCGGTTAAACGGTTGACTCCGTAATGCGCCTTGATATCGGTGGGCATTACCGGATGGTGATCATAGATATGAATTTCGACATCCGGCCGGTTAAGGACTGCTGAAAATTTCCCGATTCGGCCAGGTTGGCGGGTATCAACCAGCACCAGCTTTTTGATGCGGGAAAAGTCAATGAGCTTCATATCTTCCATATTAAAGAGATAGACCATGGAACTAATGAAGAAATTTCGCAGGTTTTTTTCCTGTGATCCCGGAAATACCACCAAGGCTTCTGGATATAGCTTCTGTGCGGCCAGCATGGAAGCCACGGCATCAAAGTCAGCATTCACATGGGTGGTAATAATGGTCAGGTCATTTTTCGGAGATGAATTCACATCTTCCTCTCACAAAGACGGGAATGCAGAGATGCCGGGGTGTTGGCATCTCGATATCTCGGCATTCCTGACCCCTTTTTTTTCAATTCCCAGTTCAATCAGGATATCCAGGAGCCTTGAAAAGGGAATTCCGGCGGTTTTTGCGGCAAGTGGAAGCAGGCTGGTCTCGGTCATTCCCGGAATCGTGTTGGTTTCAAGGATGTAAAGCTCCCTGTGGCTCAGCATCATATCCGTACGGCTGTATCCCTCACAGAAAAGCGCCCGATGCGCCATAATGGCGAATACCTGGGCTTTTTCCGTCAGCACCTCGTCAATTTGGGCCGGACAGATTTCCCGGCTGGCACCTGGCAAATATTTGGCATGGTAGTTGAAAAATTCATACTGGGGATCGGGGATTATTTCAATAACGGGCAGCGCTTTTAAATCCCGATTGCCGATAACTCCGACAGTTAGCTCCGTTCCTTGAATATATGTCTCGACCACCAGGGTGTCGCCGTAACAGAAGGCTTCCCGAATTGCAGGTTCCAGTGTATCCTGTGTTTTCACAATGGTCATTCCAATGCTGGATCCACCTTTGGCTGGTTTGATGACTAATGGCAGACCGACTTGTTCCAGGCAGGTTTCAGTCTTTTGCGGGTCTTCACGGTTGATAGCGATATATGTGGGTGTCGGAATGCCGGATTTTTCATAGAGCTGTTTTGAAACCAGCTTGTCCATTGCAATGGCGCTTCCCAAAACTCCGGACCCCTGATAGGGGATGCCCAGAAGATCCAGCAGCCCCTGAACGGTACCGTCTTCGCCAAAAGGACCGTGAAGAATTACCAGCGCAACATCAATTGAAGCCGCGTCGGCAACCAACTGGTTCAGATCAGTCATGGGATCATACCTTATCACCCTGTATTTATCCTTGTTCAGCGCAGCGTAAACCTGATCGCCGCTTTTAAGCGAGACCTCGCGCTCTGAAGAGATGCCGCCGGAAAGCAGTGCGACGGTGAGTGGTTTCGTCATCTGACATCCTTCATGAATTAAAGAGTTGACGCTTGACGCTGTTGAATTCTTCCAGGGTAATCAAATCGTTTTCCAACATGCGAACCAGCTCGGAAAGTTCCCGCATTCTGGCTGAGGCCGGATCTTCAAGAAGATTCAAAGCTGTGGTGATTGTGTCGGGCAGGGCAGGGAGATTGCTGTCGTTGCCAATTTTAAAGGTTGCCATTCCTCCCAGAATGCTGACTTCAACAGCTCTGCCATGAAAAAGGGGAGAATATACCATTTCCCTAAGGTTTTTGCCTTCCTGCTTCATCCGGATGTAAAAGTGATAGCCGGAGACAATGATCGCTGCGGCCCCGCCCAGGAATATCCAGATCATGTACTGCATGACTCCCCGGAAGAAAAGAACCAGAAGACCAAGTCCGGCAATCAGAAGCAAATGAAGCACCAGTACCATATAGGCCATCATAACACTTTTGAAAACACTGTCGCTCTGTTTGGATTTATTAAACATGTTGGTTAACGAAAAATCAGCTTGAAGGTTTTAGGTCAATACGGATGGCCAGTCATGGAATTTAAAACTACAAAAATAAGTACATGGAACAATCTGCGTGTGCGTGAACAGCAAAAACTCAACCCTTATAATAAACAATTCTGAATCGCAATATCAAGAACAATATGCGAGCAATAAAGATGCTGGATTATTTTTATTCAGGTATGCTATAAATGTCATCGTTTCACAAGCACAAAGACTCAATAAAGGAATTTTGATTTTGAAAATTCGCTATCACTTTGCACATATCCTTTTATCCTGTGGGGCCATTGGGGCGATGATCGTCTGTTTCTGGATGGTGTCAGCGCTTCCTGCAGCATCCCAGGACAGCACTTCGCCATTCAACTCTCTTCAGGCAAGACTTGCCGGAGAAGGGTTTGATCCGGTCATGCTGAAAAACCTTTTCCTGAATCCGGATGTCCATTTTGAACCCCGTACCATGTCACTGTTTTTTATGCACAGCGAAGCCAGGGTCAATTACGATCAGTTTTTGTCACAGGACTCCCTTCAAAAAGCCAGAAAATATATTCAGGACCATCTTTCGGATCTCAATGCCGCAGAGGAAACCCTCGGTGTCGCCAAGGAAGTGATTACCGCCATCATGCTGGTTGAAACCCGGTTGGGGACTTATCTTGGAACGAGTTCCATAATGAATACCCTTTCGTCGCTGGCTTCAATGAATGATCCGGAACTGCGAGATGTAGTATGGAACAGCATACAAGAGGATCGCAGGCCTATCAAGTCCGCTTTTGAAGAAAAGGCCAATGCCAAATCCGCATGGGCATATCAGGAGCTAAAGGCGTATTTGAAATATACCGGCAGGGAAAAGATCGACCCTACAACAATACATGGTTCCTATGCTGGTGCCATGGGCATTTCCCAGTTCATGCCCAGCAATATTCTGGCTTACGGCCGGGACGGCAACCAGGATGGCCGAATTGATTTGTTCAACCCCAGCGATGCCATCATGAGCATCGCCAATTATTTGAAGAATTTTGGATGGAAACCCGGCATCAGTTATGAAGCTGCCTTTGACGTTGTCTATCATTACAACCACAGCAAGGTTTATGTGACAACAATATTGAAAATAGCAGATCAACTAAAAGGGTAAAATGGATTTTCACACAATCAAGATTATTCTTGGTCTCAGCGTTCCGTTTCTGCTGGCGACGCTCTGGGCGGTAATCGACGCGGCCCAGAAGGAATTTGGAAGTTTAAGGAAAAAAGTTCTCTGGATGATAGTCGCCGCCATTCCGTTTATCGGTTTTATCATTTACCTGATATTTGGTTTCCGGAAAGAAAAATAAATAGTAAAGCAACTCAAAACAAATGATTCATCAATAATGCATTTAAAAAATTTAACATGGATAGACAGGTAATGTCGTTTTTGAAAGGCTCAGAGGCATTGGTTTTTCACATCGAAGAGAAAATGATTTAACCACGAAGGGCGCAAAGAAATCATAAATCCGAAAGAGAATTTTTTCTTCGTGTTATTCATGTCTCCCTTTTTTCACAGAGAAACAAACAGGAGGAATTCCTAATGGGGCTTATCCGACGTAACATGGCCGTGTGGTTATGGTCAGTCATTGCTGTTTGCAGTAGCACGACGATTTTTCTTTCAGGCTGCAAAAAAGAACAAGCGGTTGCACCGCATCAGCCTCCGGTTGTCTCGGTGATGGAAGTGATCCGCAAGGATGTGCCAATCACTTTCGAGCATGTCGCTCAGACTCAGAGTTCCCATTTGGTAAATATTAATGCGCGAGTCAGCGGCTTTCTCGACAAAAGAGTTTATACCGAGGGTGATATTGTGAAACAAGGGCAAGTGCTTTTTTTAATGGATCCCAAACCGTTTCAAGCCCAGCTCAGTCAGACAACGGCAGCCCTTTCCATACAGAAATCTTCACTTGAAACAGCCCGTTCGAATCTGGCCCGGACCAAACCACTTGCCGAGCAAAACGCCCTGTCTCAGAAGGATCTTGATGATGCAACCGGACAGTTCGAATCCGCGGCTGCTGCAGTGGAGCAATCCAGGGCGCAGGTTGAAACCGCACAGTTGAATCTGTCCTATACCACCATCACCTCTCCGGTAACAGGCGTAACGGGCGCAGCCATGCAGACAGATGGCACATATATCAGTTCCACGAACAGTCAGCTCACTACGGTGGCTGTGCTCTCGCCCATCTGGGTGAATTTCAGTCTTTCAGAAAACGAGTTGCAGAAGCTTCGTAATCAGATGGCCAAGGGGTTGCTGCAAAAGCCCAAGGACGACAGCTACATTGTTGAAGTCATTCTTGTGGATGGGTCCGTATTTCCCCACACCGGGCAGATCACTTTTGCCGATCCTTCGTATAACTCCCAAACCGGAACATTTCTGATTCGGGCTAGTGTTGACAACCCCAAAGGCGTACTGCGTCCAAACCAGTACGTTCGTGTGAGACTAAAGGGCGCCATTCGTCCTGGCGCAATACTTGTGCCGCAAGCAGCGATTCAGCAGGGGCCCAAGGGTCACTTTGTCTGGTTGGTGGGCAAGGATGGCAAAACTGATCAGCAGCCGGTGGTTGTCGGTGATTGGCATGAAAATGACTGGTTTATCTTCGAAGGACTCGCGGCCGGCGAACAGGTGGTGATTGACGGTACGCTTGCCTTGCGGCCCGACATTCCGGTTGCCGTAAAGCCCTATGAACCTAAGGCCAACGCCGCCAAGAGCGGAAAATAGAGGAGGCGCGGCCCCATGTTCTCAAAATTCTTTATCGAACGTCCGATTTTTGCAACGGTCGTATCGATCATCATCTGCATTGCCGGACTTGTGGCTATTGCTGTTCTACCAATTGAGCAGTATCCTGCAATCACGCCCGTTCAGGTTACGGTGTCGGCAACCTATCCAGGCGCCGATTCCAAGACACTCGCAGACTCTGTTGCAGCGCCCATAGAGGCGCAGATCAACGGGGTTGACAATATGCTCTACATGTCATCAACGAGTTCCGCTAATGGACTTTTGGGCATTACGGTTTTTTTTGATCTCAAAACCAATCCGGATATCGCCCAGGTGCAGGTGCAGAACCGGGTCAATCTGGCCTTGCCTCAATTGCCGTCGGTTGTTACCCAGCAGGGCGTATCGGTGCAGAAGCAGTCTTCCTCCATCATGATGCTGATTGCCATCACCTCAAGGGATAACCGGTACAGCAGCGACTATATCGCCAATTACGCCAATGTGTATGTTCTGGATTCTCTAAAAAGGGTGCCTGGTGCCGGACAAGCCGGGATATTTGGGGCACCCGACCAGGCTATGCGGATCTGGATGAACCCGGACCGAATGGCCTCTCTCGGTATTACAACCAGTGATATACAGCAGGCGGTTTCATCTCAAAACGCCTTGTTCGGGGCCGGCCAGATTGGCCAGAAACCCAGTTCGGGGCCAGTGGAGTTAACATTTCCGGTAGTTACGCAGCGCCCTTTCACCGATCCTGCGCAGTACGAAAACATTATTCTAAGGGCCAGCCAGAACGGTAGCGCAATTGTCCGCTTAAAGGATGTGGCCCGGGCTGAAGTCGGGCTGCGTCAGTATGTCATTGACAGCAAACTGAATGGGGTTCCTGCAACATTTATCGCGATTTATCAGCAGCCTGGTGCCAATGGCCTTAAAGTGTCAGAAGACGTGCGTCGCGCCATGGTAGAGATGAAGACGTGCTTTCCCGAAGGGCTCGACTATGTGGTGGCGCTTGATACCACGGATTTTGTGCGACTGTCTATTAAGGAGGTGGAGCATACACTGGTTGAAGCGGTGATCCTGGTGGTTCTTGTGGTGTTTTTATTTCTGCAGAATTTTCGCGCTACGATCATTTGTACAATCGCCATCTTCGTTGCCCTGATTGGCACGTTCACGGGAATGCTTGCGCTGGGGTTTTCTATCAACTTGCTAACACTTTTTGGCTTGGTGCTGGCCATCGGCATCGTGGTTGATGATGCTATTGTGGTGGTCGAAAATGTTGAAAGAATCATAACCCAGTTCCATCTTTCACCCAAGGAGGCGACAATAAGGGCCATGGGCGAGGTCACAAGTCCTGTCATAGCAACAGTGCTGGTCATGTCCTCGGTATTTGTCTCCGCTGCATTTTTGCCCGGCACTACGGGCCAGCTTTACAAGCAGTTTGCGATTACCATCGCCATAAGCGTAACGATTTCCGGATTTGTCGCTTTGACGCTAACTCCGGCGATGTGCGGACTCATGCTCAGGCACACATCGGCACCCCAAAAAGGCCCTTTTGCATGGTTCAACCGCATGTTCGACACCTTCACCCAGGCCTTTGGAAGGGCCGTGGTGCTAATCATCAAACGTATGGGCATTGCATTTGTATTGCTTGCAGTGATGGTATGGGGAATAGTTCATCTTTTCGGAGTGCTTCCAACCAGCTTTGTGCCGGATGAAGATCAGGGCTATGTGATGGCGGCCATCATCATGCCTGATGCAGCCAGTCTGGATCGCACCAATGAAGTGACAGCACAAGTTGACAAAATATTTGAGAAAATCCCCGGTGTTGAAAATCGCACACAGTTAGTCGGTTACAGCCTTCTTGACGGCAGCTTCAAGACTAATTCCGGAACATTTTTTGTGACGCTCAAGCCTTTTGAGGAGCGCTATCAATCCAAGGACAAAGCCAAAGCCGAGAATGCGCGGGCCGTGCTGGCGAATCTTCACAAGGGAGTCAAAGACATTTTGCTGGGGATGGTCATTCCTGTTGCGCCGCCGGCAATTCCGGGCATTGGCACTTCCGGCGGTTTCGAGTTCTGGATTCAGGACAAGGGGGCCGGCGAGCCGGCGAGGCTGGAGGAAGTCACCCAGCAATTTCTCGGAAAGTCCCGACAAAGACCTGAACTCAGCGGGCTCAATACCACCTTTCGCGCTTCGACTCAGCAACTGCGCCTTGATGTGGATCGGGACAAGGCCAATCTTCTGGGGGTTCCAGTTCAGGATATCTACAGCGCCATTCAGGCCCAGTTCGGTTCCTTGACTGCCAGCCAGTACAATGAATTCAGCCGGGTGTGGTGGGTCATTCTTCAGTCCGAACCGGAATTCCGGCAAAAGCCAGAAGACCTGACACGGCTCTACACACGTTCAAATAAGCAGTCCATGGTTCCACTCTCGGCTGTTGTTAGCACCCATTGGGTGACCGGACCAGATCTGTTGCCCCATTTCAACGGCTTTCCCGCTGCAAAAATTAATGGCGATGCTGCGCCAGGCTTCAGCTCGGGCCAGGCCATCAAAGCAATGGAGGAGATCGCCCGCGAGATACTTCCGCAGGGCTATGCGTTTGCATGGTCGGGCTTGGCATACGAGGAAAAGAGTTCCGGGGGCACATCTTCTCTGGCGTTTATCTTCGGATTGATTTTCGTGTTCCTCATTCTGGCGGCTCAGTACGAGTCATGGACTCTGCCGGGATCGGTCATGATGGCTGTGCCGTTCGGCGTTTTGGGCGCACTTTCGTTCAACTGGCTGCGGGGTTTGGAAAACGACGTTTATTTCCAGATCGGTCTTCTGGTTCTTGTGGGCCTGGGAGCCAAGAATGCCCTTTTGCGGGTTACCTTTGCCGTCGATCTTCGCAAGCAGGGCAAATCGATTATGGAAGCAACGATTCTGGCCGGCGAGATGCGGCTGAGGCCGATTATCATGACATCGCTGGCATTTATCTTCGGCGTACTGCCGCTTGCGATAGCAGTGGGCGCTGGCGCCAATGCCCGCCATTCCATCGGCACCGGCATCATCGGCGGCATGATAGGTGAGGCCACATTAGCCATGCTCTACGTACCTTTGTTTTTCTACATTTTCGATCGATGGGGTGAACGACATACGGAGAAAAAGGAAAAAAAGAAGGTTAAGCTCGGGGAAAATCCTTTATCCGATGGAAATATTTTGGAAGATAAGCTACATGAAAAGCAGGAGGAGAAGTGATATGCGCATTTTCATGATACTCATTACTGCAGCATTAGTTGCCAGTTGCACGGTCGGTCCGGATTATATTAGGCCGAATGTTGATGTGCCCACCGCCTACCGTTTTGAGGACAAAGAGACACGGGACACGGCCAATACAGAATGGTGGAAGCAGTTCGATGATCCGGTGCTGGATGCGCTGATCATTGAGGCGCTTTCAAACAACAAGAACATCAGGATCGCAGCAGCTAATGTCGAGAAAGCTGCAGGCGTACTTACTCAGACCCGTTCGCCGTTCTTTCCCCAAATCGGATACGGCGGCAGCGGAACAAAGCAGCGGGTAGGCGAACAGGGTCCATCCTTGGCGGCTAACCCGCAGACAGCGTATCAGTTGCTCGCCAATGCCAGTTGGGAGATTGACCTGTGGGGCCGCATTCAACGATTGTCCGATGCGGCGCAGGCGAATCTTCTGGCCACCGAGGAGGCAAGGCGCGGTGTCATCCTTTCTCTGGTGTCATCGGTAGCCTGCAGCTATATACAGCTTCTTGGCTATGATATGCAATTGGTAGTCGCCAAACGCACGCTTGGCACATACTCAGAGTCTGTCAAGCTTTTCGCATTACAATTCAAGTACGGCCAGGTGTCGCAGATGAATCTTGAGCAGGCGCGTACCCAATACGAAACAGCCGCAGGTATGATTCCGCAGATTGAGTCGCAGATAGCTCAGACTGAAAATGCGCTTTCGATCCTGCTTGGACGAAATCCTGGATACATTCAACGCAACAGAACGATTTTTGAACTGATGATTCCCGCTGTTCCGGCGGGTTTGCCCTCGGATATTTTGGTGAACCGGCCGGACATCCGCCAGGCGGAGCAGAACCTTATCGCCGCGAATGCTCAGATCGGCGCAGCCAGGGCACTCTACTATCCTACCATCTCGCTTACCGGCGCTTTTGGCGTATCAAGTGCAGACCTGTCCAATCTCTTTAATAGTTCTTCGCGGGCCTGGAGCTATGCAGGATCAGTCACAGGGCCTATTTTTACCGCTGGAGGAATTTCCGGACAGGTGAAGCAGGCGGAGGCTGGCCGGAAGGCAGCGCTCATCACATATGAGGCATCAATTCAGAGTGCATTCGCCGATGTCGAGAATGCGCTGGTCGCACGCGAAAAACTGGCCGAGCAGCTCCGGGCGCAGGAGCGACTCGTCAAGGCCAGCAAGGAGTATGCCCGTCTGGCGCAGCTCCAGTACGATGGCGGATATTCGCCGTATCTTACCGTTCTGGATGCTCAGCAGCAGCTCTTCCCCGCCGAGCTTAACTACGCCCAGTATCTTGCAGCAGCCTTTATTTCTTATGCTAATCTCTATAAGGCAATGGGAGGCGGCTGGGTGACAGATTCCGAGATAAATATCAAAGCCGCCGGATCAGATGATCCCTTGAGTGTACAATAATCTTTTTTTCATAATAGGTGGATTCCAATACCATTCCAACTGTCTTCAAAACATTGTTCGTTGTTTCTTCTCTGCGAGGGTGGGGATACTAACCACAAAATCCGGTAGAACCATGAACATGGGGGGAAAATGAAAAAACGGATATTGTATGGTGTCGCCAATTATGAAGAAATTGTGGCTGAGAACGGGTATTTTATTGACAAAACCCGGTATATTTCCCTGCTGGAGAATATCAAAAACCCGGTATTTCTCCGTCCCAGGCGTTTTGGCAAATCTCTGTGGTGCCGGATTCTGGAATGCTATTACAGCATCCGAATGGCTGACCGGTTTGATGAATTATTTGGTCATACATGGATAGGACAGAATCCGACGCCGCTGAAAAATGCCTTTATCGTTCTACATCTGGATTTTTCAACAGTGGATTACACCGGAAATCTGGCGGATATCAAGGCCAGTTTTGACACAACCTGCAATACAGAAATGAAAACTCTGGTCGATCTTTATCGGAACTGGTTTCAGAATCAGGCGGAGATTGATATCAAATCCAGTGCGATTGAAAACCTGAAGATTTTACTGGGCTATGTTCGACAGAACAATCTACCTGCGCTGTATGTCATCATTGACGAATACGATAATTTTGTGAATCAATTGATTACAGGTCGAAAGGATCATCTCTACCATCAGATTACAGGTGACGATAGTTTTCTCAAGGCGTTTT